>JAZQWF010000062.1:0-45876 GCA_045632185.1 Eubacteriales bacterium | reverse complement strand
ATATGTCTCCTTTCGATAAAAGTTCAAGTCGGCCTATATTTCGATAAAAAATGCGCCGATCATACGACCGACGCATAAATATGCCCCAAAAAGGTGATTAAAGTGTATACGAAAAGGGGGCACATGTCAGTCGTTTGAATTTGCTTATGTTCTGCATCGGAATCCCCTCCTTTCATATCTTGTAATTGTATTATAGCACAAAATGGGAGTGTTTGCAAGAGTTTTTTGAAATGAATTATATAAATTCTTAAATTCAAAAGGTATAACAACGGTTTTCACAATGTAAGCCGCTTTCCGTAGCTCATCCGCCGTCGGCCCAAGGGGGCGTGACGGTGACGTAGGTGATAGCCCAGACCTCGCGTTGCTCGACCTCAGCATTCTCGTCAAAAACAGCCAAAAAGCGCAAACGGTAGGTGCCTGCGGTCAGTGGGCGGTAGGTGCGATCATGATAGGAGAAATCGCCATTTCGAAATTTTTTTGTCCAACGAAAGGAGGTGTGAGGAGATATGCTTTTTGTAGGCACGTAGTAACTGCCTCCTTGGTACATGAGATGGGAGGCTTCGATCCAGCCCTCGTTACCGTCATCCCAGTATCCGTCGTGTCCGTAAGTCTCAACGCCACCGAATCCGTTTGAAAGCGAAAAAAATAGTTCAACCTCAAAATCGGTATCATTGCGAAATTCCAGTTGTACCTCATAAAGCGTTTCGGTAGACTCCGACGGTGTCACGGTTACGGTAATCAGGTCGTTTGTCCATAGGCCGTCCTCGGTTTGTGAAAAGGTGCCTGCGACGAGAGGGGGTTCCTCGGTGCAAGCGCTTAATGGCATCAAACAAAGCAAAAGTGCCAAAACGGGTGTCAAAAACGGGGGTTTCATAGGATAGTCTCCTTTCGTTGAAGTGAGGATATAGGTGGGTTTGGTAAAAAAGCGTCGGTCAAGCAACCGACGCACCATGGGGCCACCCCTATCGTATCAAAGACCCCAAACGGGAGGTACGACTGTCGGTTGCGTGATCTTGGTTGCGTTTTGCATTGGCGTTGTCCTCCTTTGTTTTCGTTCAATTTCATTATAGCACAGGTGCGAGGGAATTGCAACAGCTTTTTGGCAAGTTGTTTTTACGCAAAAATATGCAAAATCAAAGGTTTTGTGGCCGATTATGGCTTGGCGATTTGGAAAAATCTGCTATAATGGTAGCGTTGCTTGGAATGGGCTTGCAAAAAATGCAAAAGTATGCTATACTGTTGTCAAGCGACCCCCAAAACACTCGGTTTCGAGTACTCTAAAGGAGCTTTTTCTATGAAGACCAGTCTTGTTATCATGGCGGCGGGCATTGGCTCTCGCTTTGGCGGCGGCATCAAGCAGCTGGAGCCCGTGGGCCCCAACGGCGAGATCATTATGGATTATTCCATTCACGATGCCCTGGAAGCCGGCTTTGACCGCGTGGTATTTATCATCCGCCGCGATCTGGAGGCCGATTTCCGTGCCATCATCGGTGAGCGCATCGAAAAGGTCTGCCCCGTGGCCTACGCCTTTCAGGAGCGCGACGATCTGCCCGCAGGCTTTACCTGCCCCCCCGACCGCAAAAAGCCCTGGGGCACGGGTCAGGCCGTGCTTTCCTGCCGCGGCATTGTAAACGAGCCCTTTCTTGTGATCAACGCCGATGACTATTACGGCAAAGAGGGCTTCCGTCTGGCACACGATTTTCTGGTGGCCAATGCCGACAAAAAGGGCAGCTTTTGCATGCCCGGCTTTATCCTGAAAAACACCCTCAGCGAAAACGGCGGCGTTTCTCGCGGTGTTTGCCGTGTCAATGCCGAGGGATATCTCACCGAGGTGGTGGAGACCCACGGTCTTGTCCGTGACGGCGACGGTGCCGCAGTGGAAAAGGACGGCGTGCGCACGCCCATTGATGCCGAGTCTATCGTTTCGATGAATATGTGGGCACTGACCCCCGATTTCCTTGACGTGCTGCACGAGGGATTCCCCAAATTCCTTGCCGCGGTGCCCGAGGGAGACGTGAAGGCAGAATATCTGCTGCCCGGCGTGATCGACGGTATGATCAAGGACGGCAGTGCCACGGTGAAGGTGTTAAAGACCTCCGATCGCTGGTTTGGCGTGACCTATCGCGAGGATAAGGAGGCCGTGGTCGCGGCCTTTGGAGAACTGTACGCCGCCGGCGTTTATCAGGTCCCGCTTTACAGCAAGTAACAGCAAATGACTGCTTTGTTTTTACAAAGCAGTCATTTTTTTGTGCAATTATTTTACATCTGCGGCGGGTTGTACATTCTTGACAATTATATTGTAATATGATAAAATAAATTTATCTATAAGTTAAACACATTTATCCCGCGCCTTGCGCGCAGAAGGAGAGCATAACATATGAAACCAAATAAAAAAGCGACCATAACCCCATCCCGCACGGCGGCGTGGGTAACGGTGCTTCTGCTGATGGCAGGGGCAATGGTCACGTTTTGGCTGTATCGGCAGGTCGCGTATCAAGCGCTGCTTTTGCTTGGTATATTACAGCTGATGCCCGCGGTGGCCAATCTGCTGCTGTATCTGCCTGTGCTGAAAAAAAGAGAGGCAACACAGGGGGCTTCCAAAGAAGAGCAGGCCACACCGGATGAAGGAGCCACCACCGCGCGTAGGCGTGATGCTTTGGCAAAAAAGCTGAAGGCAGTGTCTAACCGCTGCGGCAGATGGTGCTATGATTTGTGGGCAACGCACCGCACGGTCTTTGTGGCGGGGCTTTTGCTGATCGTGACTGCGGCATTTGCGGCCTATTATATCAGTGCTTACAGTGCCCCTGCGCGTATTGGATTGCTGACCTATCTGACGCCCGTTGCGCTGGCGGCCCTGTTTGTACTTTACATCGTGCTGGATAAGTGGTGCAAGCACGTGGGTGCAGCCGTGGCCGTCACCGCAAAAGAGGGGGAGGAGCCCGACCCTGCAGAAGCTGCTGCGGTGTTTGATCGCGCTGTGCTGAACAGCCTGCGCGGCGCCCTTTCCGTGGCGCGCCTTGCCATACTTTGCACGGCGGCCATCATTATGCTGCGTTTGCTCAAGCTGGTGTATTGGGATAACGCCGCAGGCGTGATCGTAACGGTGCTGTTTGCCTATGAGCTGATCTTTTTGGTCGTTTCGCTTGCGGTGCGTGTGATCCGCCGCGAGCTGGAGACCTCTCCCGAGCTGTCGATCCCGATGCCCGGGCTTGGCGGTGAGGATCTTGGCATTCTTGCTTATCTGGAAAAGAATACCGGCATTACCATGCGCTCGCTTTGGAGCATTCGGCTGGTCGGCCGGATCGTGCCCTATGCGGCTATGTCTATCGTTCTGCTTTTGTGGGGCTTTAGCGGTATGGTCAAGATCGAATCCAATCAGCAGGGCGCCCTGTATCGCCTGGGCGTGCTGCAGACCGAGCCCTTGGAGCCGGGTCTGCATATGACGCTCCCATGGCCCTTTGACAGCGTAGAGGTCTACGATACCAACTCGGTCAAGCAAATGACGGTCGGTTACATTTCCGAGGAGAATGCGGATAACATCTGGACCGAATCTCACGGTGCCGAGGAATATCGGCTGCTGTTGGGCGATGGCAAGGAGCTGGTTTCTATCAATATGCGCGTGGAATTTGTGATAGAGGATCTTTATGCATACCTCACCAACAGTGCCGCGCCCGAAAGCCTGATGCAGGCCGCGGCCTACGAGCTGATCACCGAAAAGACCATCGGTACCGATCTTGCCACGCTGCTGACCGCCGACCGTGTGGCCTTTGTCAAGGATTTTGAGGCCGAGCTGGTTCGGCGTGCAAAAGAATACGGCACGGGTCTTGGCATTGTGAATATTGTGCTGGAAAGCATCCATCCCCCTGTGGAGATCGCGGATATCTATCAGGAGATCATCAATTCCAGGATCGAGGCACAGCAGGTCGTGACCACGGCCGAGGGCGCCGCTAAGGTGACCGTGATCCAGGCAGAAAACAACTATGGGGCCACCATCAAGGATGCGGAGGCCAAAAAGATCGCCGAGATCGCGGCGGAATATGCCAAGGTGGCCGAGATC
This sequence comes from Eubacteriales bacterium, assembly GCA_045632185.1. Lineage (GTDB taxonomy): Bacteria > Bacillota > Clostridia > Oscillospirales > CAG-272 > Firm-07. The sequence continues at coordinate 41,819 of JAZQWF010000062.1, read as the reverse complement.
GAGGGACACAATGCCGCCTATGAAAAATACGGCGACGCCTATGAGTATTATCTGCGGATCAACGCCCTGCGTGACGCATATTCCAAGGGTCAGCTTGTGATCGATGGCAGCGACAGCCTGACGCAAGAGGACATCAAGGGAATTCTTATTATGCTTGGTGTGCTAAGCGCTAAGTAAGAAAGGAACAGGATATGGAAAAGAATAAAAAGAGATCCTCTATCGGCATACAGATCGCCAAATATGCAACCGCACTGGTGGTGGTTCTGGTGCTGTTTTGGTTTGGCTTTACCACCGTGGTCAAGGAGGGGCAGAGCGCCGTGATCCTGCGTTTTGGCGCAGTGCGCTCCGAGATCACCGAGTCCGGGCTGTATTTTAAGCTTCCTTGGCCCTTTGAAAATGCCGTGACCTATGACAACCGCTTGCAATATCTGGAGTCGGATCGCATCGAGGTGGTGACGGCCGATTCCAACAATATCATTTTGCAATGCTACGTGGCTTATGAGATCGCAGATCCCGAGCTGTATCACAACAGTGTGGGTATGCGAGAGGGCGGCGCCTCGGGCTTTATCAAAAATCAGGTGGACAACGCTACCACGCTGACCATTGGCGGCTATAAGCTTTCTGCCCTTGTTTCCTTGGAGAAAAATGAGATCAAGATCGAGCAGATCCAGCAAAGCATTTTTGAAAGCATGCACGAGACCTGCCGCAACAGCTATGGCATTGAGATCCGCGACGTCAGCATCCTGCGATTGATGTTCCCGGATGCCAACCTGGAGCAGGTGTTTGCCGATATGCGCGCCGCAAGACAGACGCAGATCGACGAGATCCTGGCTAAGGCCTATGCCGATGCGCAAAAGATCACCGATGATGCCAACGTAAAGGCCGAGGAGATCAAGGCAAGCGGTGTCGAGCAGTCTGCCGAGATCGTTAAGCAGACCAAGGAAGAGGTCGCAAGGATCCAGGCCGAGGCTTATAACAAAAACAAGGATCTGTACATGCTGCTGCAGGATCTGGAGGCGTTTGTAAAATCCGTAAACGGAGAGACCGTGCTGATCATTGACATCAGCAAGCCGCCCTTTAACGTTTTGACGAAATATGCGGATCAGCTGACCTACGAGGGAGATGAGGTACTGGCCGAGGATCTGGAGCGTATGCTGCTGCAAATGCCTGAAGAGGATCGCCAAAGCGTGGTAGAGGGCCTGATGGCGCTGATCGGATCCGACGCTGTGGGAGGATAAGTATGGCAGTCAAGAAAAAAACCTTGTTTGCCGACGTGCTGGAAACGGTGACCAAGTACTTTTTGATCTTGGTGGCCGTGGTGGTGCTGTTTATCCTGTTTTCGGGCATTCGTGTGGTCGAAAGCGGGCAGGTGGCACTGGTGCTCCGCTTTGGAGAGCTTGTCGGCGACAATTATGAAGAGCAGGTGCACGAGCCGGGGCTTTTGTTTGCCTTTCCGTATTTTATTGACGAGGTGATCATCATTCCCGAAAAGCAGGTCATGGAGCAGACTGTGATGACGCACTATACCTCCGGTACCAATTTGGAGGGTGCTCGCGGCGGATATCTGATCACGGGTGACCGCAACGTGGCAACGGTGGCGGCCTCGGTCAAATATACCGTGACCGACCCCGTGGCATATGCGCTATATATTCAGGATATTCCGTCGATCGTAGACGGTGTGGTCAGCTCGGCCATGGTCAACCAAAGCGTTGTGATGGATGTGGATAAGCTGCTGACGACCGATAAGCTTGCCTTTGCCTCTAACGTGACGGATTTTGCCATGAACAAGCTGAATGCAATGGGCGTAGGCGTAGAGATCACCTCGCTGGAGCTGACGCAGGTCGCAATGCCCGAGGAGGTCCGCGCGGTCTATGAAAACGTCAACGCCGCAAGATTGCAGGCCAATACCATTATCGAGCGAGCCTATCAGTTTCAGGCAACGATGATCCCACAGGCGGAATCGGAGGCACATACGATGGTCAGCAATGCCAAGTCCGCAAAGACACAGGCTATGGCTGCCGCAAAAGTGGAGCTGGCTGAGTTCTGGGGCGTGGTAGACGAATATATGACCGATGAAAAGGGCGTGAAAAATCGCTTGTATAACGAGCGCTTAAAACGGATCTTTGAAAAGATCGGCAAGGTCTATGTGGTGGATGACGAGGCCGGGCAAAAGCCCGCTCCGTCGCCCTGATAGGAGGCCCTGATGGAAAATATCAATAATATGGGCAAAAACAGCCTTGAGGCGCTTTCTCGCGATAATCTGACCGATGCGGGGCGCCGCCGATTGACCCGTGAGATCATTTGCGGTGCGGCCACGCTGTGCTGCTTGCTGGTGGGTCTGATCTATACCTACGTGCTGGGAAATGCATATCCCATTGTGCCTCAGATGCTGTATTTTGTTGGATTTTTGATCGAGGGCTTGCCCGTTATCTATACGGGCATTAAGGGCCTGTTTACCAAAAATCTGACCAACGCTATGGAAATACTGGTTGCAGTGGCCATTGTGGCCTGCGTATTCAATCAAGAGCTGATCCTGGCGCTGCTGATCCCGCTGATCCTGAATATAGCGCATCTGCTGGAGGAGCGCAGCATTATGGGCGGCCGCGACGTGATCGACGGTTTGAAAAAGATGCAGCAGACCACGGCGATCCTGCTGGAGGACGGTGAGGAGCGTGTGGTGGACGTTAAGGGCCTGAAGATCGGTCAACGGATCGTTGTGAAGCCGGGCGCGGGGATCCCCGTAGACGGCACCGTGGTGTCGGGCGCCTCCAATATCGATCAAAAGTCCCTGACCGGCGAGCCTCAGCCCGCCGCTGTCGGAGAGGGCGATCCCGTGTATGCCGGCACTGTCAATCTGGACGGTCGTATCATTGTAGAGGTGGAAAAGGAGCACGTTGACACGTCCTTTTCCAAGATCCTGAAGCTGCTTGAAAATTCCGAGCAGATCGCCGCACCCGAATCGCGGTTGATGGATCGCTTTCTTGGTTATTACATTCCCTTTGTGCTGGGTGTTGCCGCCCTGGTGGCGCTTGTCAGCCGAGATATCTCCAAAGCCATCGCTATTTTGGTGGTATCCTGCCCCTGCGGGCAGATGTTGGTCAGCTCCGCGCCGATGATCGCCGCGCTTTCGGTGGCTACCAAGCGGGGCGTGCTGATCAAAAACTCTAAGTTTATCGAGGAGCTGACCGAGATCGATACCGTGGTGTTTGATAAAACGGGTACCATCACCAAGGGCGAGCTTTCGCTCACCGACGTGATCCCTGCCGATGGCGTTGACAAGGCTGAATTGCTGCGTGCCGCCACGGCGGTGGCCGTGGCTTCAACGCACCCCGTTTCCCGCGCGGTTGTGGAATATGCCACCGCCAAGGAAGTGGAATACGAAAAAGAGATCGCTGTAAAAGAGATCTCGGGCGGAGGCGTTGAGGGAACGCTCCGGAGCGGTGCCGTGATTCGTTTTGGTCGCCGCGAATGGCTGGCAGAGTCGGGATGCGTGATCCCTGCTGATCTTGGAAGCGAGGCTATGGGCAGCATAAGCTTTGTTGCCGTAAACGACCGTTTGCTTGGACGCCTGTGCTTTAACGATACCTTGCGTGAGGATGCCAAGACCAGCGTTGACGCGCTGCGCGAGCTTGGTGCCGAGCGTACCGTTATGCTGACGGGTGACCGCACGGCTCCTGCCAAGCGTATTTGCGAGAGTGTTGGCATCGATCAGCTCCACGCAGAGCTTTTGCCCCAGGATAAGCTGGATCGCTTGCGTGAGCTTGGCGGCGATGAGCATGGCGTGCTGGTCGTTGGCGACGGCATCAATGACGCACTGGCACTTCGTGAAGCTGACGTTGGTATTGCGATGGGCGCCATGGGCTCGGATCTGGCCATCGAGTCGGCAGATATTGCGCTGATGAACAATAAGCTGGAGAACATTCCCTTTGTGGTGTCTCTTGCAAAAAAGACCAGAAAGACCATTTATCAAAATCTGGCGCTGTCGATCTTGATCAGCGTGTTTATGATCGGCCTTTCGGCTTTTGGCATCATCAGCTCGCTGGCGGGTTCTATTTTCCACAACGTGGGTGCCTTTGCGGTTCTGCTGAACAGCTCCCGCATTTTGCGGTTTAACAAGGACAAATAACAAAAATCCCCGACGATGTCGGGGATTTTTGTATACGTGTTTGATTTTTCGTGACATTTATTTGGTTTTGGGGATCATATCCGTCATAAACGTTCCCTTGTAGCCAAGCTCAAAAAGCCGCTTGGCGGGCAGCAGCACGCGATCCGCAAAATCCGGCAGATAGCCCTTGTAATCCTTGTAAAAATATTGCTCGTGGATCATCAGCGATACAAAGCCGCCGCGGTGGGGGTGGGCAACGATCTCCTCCAGCTCGGCCAGATGCTGATCCAAACGGCGCTCGTTGGTCACCATATCAATGCGGCCAAAGGTGATATCAAGCTCGGTGTCCATCCAAAAATCGCGCTCGCCTACGTGGAGGGTCAGATCCACGGGGGCGTGATAGGAAACCGAGGGGTTGCCGTGGCGGTTGAGCATGAAATATCCCGCAAGACCCTTGATGCCAAGGTCGCGGAGGGCACGCAGCACCTCCTCGTTGGCGGCACCGAAATGGACGGTGGTAAAATCGTGCGCAAAGCATTCCTCGCCCGCAAAGCGAAGCACCTCACGGCGCACCGCCTCAAAATCTGCGGTCACGGTGGCGGCATCGCCGTTTTTATAGGGGGCGGCGGGCCACTCCGCGCGGGAATGGAAGGCAAGCTTTAACCAATCCGCGTTGGCGCGCCATTCCTCCTTAAATTTGTCGGTCATCATCGACAGGTCAAAGTCGGGGCGGTCACCGTTGAAATAAGCGGCGGCCTCGCGGTCAAAGGCGTAAAACAGATTGAGATGCACCTTGGCACCGTACAGATCGTGAGCCTTTTTGTAGACCGCCAGATAGGGGTCGTCAAAAATGGAGGTGTACTCGTCCTTGTGGGCGGTGATGTTGGCCAAAAACAGGATGTTATCGTCCGACGAAAAACGGTATTTACCCACCGAACGGGGTAAGAAAAAGGCGGTTATCGCGGTTTTGGTGCCCTCGGTCGCATCGGTGGCGGTCAGCACGCTTTTGCCCTCGGTCAGTGTGACCTCGGCGGTGTAGGTGCCGTCCTGCTCGGTGGCCACAGCGCCGTTGACGGTGATCGCGTGGCCCGCAGGCGCGGCCACGGTCACGGTGGCGGTCAGCACGCCGCTTTGCACGCTGCCGTCGCGCTCGTTCAGGCAGTCGCCGTCGATGGGGAATACAAAGCGGAGGGGAGAATTCAAATTAAAAAAATCACGCATGGTCATACTCCTTTGCGGGGGATGAGAACAGCATACCGCAAAACGCGGGAAAGGGAAATACGTATTTGTTGGGCGTTTTCTTGATTTTGTTGGACTTGCCGTCAGCGATTTCGCAGACCCTTGGGGTAATGATTTTTCAGTCGGTCACCCACGATCTTGCCACCGCCAAGAGGAGCCCCCGCATAAAGCACGACGGCATAGCCGTTGCCGCAGGACGCTTCGCTTACGGTCAGAGGGAGCTCCTCTCCCCGCAGATAGGCCGCAATGCGCGGATCATCCGGGGCAAGGTCAATCTGCCGCTTGTACTGCGTTCCGTAGGCAGAGGCCAACTGGTGATGGGGATCGATCCGCCCCTTTTGCAGGGTGCCGATGCATACGCCCGGAGCAAATATCCCCCCGGACGGTATGGGAAAATCGGGGGTCAGCCACAGCGAGTCGCGCAAAATCGTGATGCGCATATCACAGGGACTGTCAGCCAAAACGTCCTGTAAAAACGCCTTGGCCAGCGCCTCGGTCTTTTTGTCGGGAACGGCGAGCTTGTTCTGCGCTTTGTTGTTGATCGGCACGTCGCCGTTGCGTTGCAGCAGTGCTACAAATTGCCCCTCGCCGGGAGAGCGATGGGGATAAAAGCGGCGGCAAAGGGTCAGGTCGTGCTTGCAGTGTTCAAAGTTGATGCCGTCTGCAGTGGTTGCGGTAATTTCGGGGCTGACGGGAATCAGGGAAAAGTCGGGGTATTGGGTAAGGAACCAATCCACGTTTTGCTCGTTTTCTTCAAGTGAAAAAGTGCAGGTAGAGTAAAGCAACTGCCCGCCGGGGGCGACCAGCTTTTCTGCATTTGTCAGAATTTCTTGCTGACGTATGGCACAATTTGCAACATTTTCGGGGCTCCATTCCTCGCATGCCACCTCGTATTTACGAAACATTCCCTCGCCTGAGCAGGGGACGTCGGCCACCACAAGATCAAAGCGGGAGCCGTAAAAATCGGCCAAAACAGAAGTGTCAAGATTTGTTACGATCACGTTTTTGGCACCTATGCGTTCCACGTTGCTTTGCAGAATGCGGCAGCGGGAGGATACGTATTCGTTGGAAACAAGCACGCCGTTTTTGCCGATAGCGGCGGCCAACTGCGTGGATTTCCCGCCCGGCGCAGCACAAAGGTCAATGGCCGTAATGCCTTTTTGTACATTGGCGGCGCAGACGGTAGAGATCGCGCCCGGATCCTGCATATAAAACATCCCCGCATGATGTGAGGGCATGGCGCCTACCTTATCCTCGGGGGCGTAGTAGGCATTGGGTGCAAAGGGCAGGGGAGAGAGCGAAAAGGGTAACAACGGTATAAGTGTTTGGCTATTTGTCTTGAGCGTGTTCACGCGCAGGGCACGCACGTTAGGGGCGTTCAGCGCTTGTTCAAATGCACCGTATTCGTTGCCCAAAATCCCGCGCATCCGCGTTAAAAAATTTTCGGGGATCATGCATAATCTCCTTGTTTTTTCATATACTAAAAACAGTATAACCCTTTGCCGGGGTGTTGTCAATAAGTTTTTTGAAAAAAGGGGTTGACAAAAGCAGAAAACTGTGGTATAATAATCGGGCACAATGAAGGGGCGCCCTTCTTCTGAAAGTTTGCCGGAATGGCGGAACTGGCAGACGCCCGGGACTTAAAATCCCGTGGGAGAAATCCCGTACCGGTTCGATCCCGGCTTCCGGCACCACTTCTTTCAATTTCATATCGCGGGGTAGAGCAGTTGGTAGCTCGTCGGGCTCATAACCCGGAGGTCGTGAGGTTCAAGTCCCACCCCCGCAACCAACAAAAGAAAAGACCACCCACCCGGGTGGTCTTTTCTTTTGTTGATTACGGAGACGGGATTTTTCACCGCGACCTCCGGCAGCCGCCTTGCGGCGGCGGAGGGAGTGGGTAAGCGCGGCAAAAAGGACGCAGTGCGTCCTTTTTGCAAGTGTGTAACGAAAACAAGGAGCGCGGCAAGACGCGCCTGCCGCACCGAAGCCGCACGACTATGTTTTCGGAAGGGCAATGAAAAATCCCACCCCTACCGCCCCCCACACCCCCTGTCACTCCGTGACATCCCCCTCTCCGTCCCCAGAGGGGGGATAAGAGCTGCTCCTTATGTGACCGAAATAGATGCCGGTCACAAAACCCCAGACGCCAAGCGGCTTCTGGGGCTTTTTCATGCCATTCCCACGGTGTAAAATAAATAGATGCCAAAGCCGTTTTTCGCCCTAGGGACGAGAAATGAACCTCGCGCCACGCATTTTGGGGCAGATTTTTCGCGATTTTTGTGAAGAATCTGCCCCTTTTTTCGTTATTGAATTTGTTAAATAATTGTGTCTGAAAGGAGGATGCCCAATGCTGTATATTTTTAAGAAAGAAGACTGTGATTGCAGGTTTTGCCTGTACTATGAAAGGGGGAAATGTAGACTTGAAACATGTTGTTGTTTGGAGGACAAATTACGCACGGGATCGCCCTTTGTGAAACCACACGATATCCAAACACTGCGGTTTTTACATTTCTTGACAATTCACCATGAAAATGATATAATTAATACAGGAGGCATTAGGAGGTTGATAATATGAAAAAAATAGTTGTTTGGCTTGTGTTGGGCGCGTTGCTACTAGGGGGCGTGTTAACCTCATGTGGAACAAATGATCCTATTTATCATATTTTTGTGGATGTTGAGGAATGCCTCAATTTTGAACTCAACAAACACGAGGATGCGCGCATTACACAATATGAAACACCAGCGACCGATAAAGCACTGGAAGATTTGCAATACAACAAATTTTGGGCAGGAAAATACATTTCTTCCGAATTAACTTTTGAAATTTTTGCATATGAATTTGTTAGCAAAGATGAGGCTAAAGTGTATTTTGAAAACGAAACCGGCACTTTAGAGGAACGGGATACTTTTTGGCGGCTTTCAGGAGGAGCATTCTCCAGTCGATTGATCGTAGTTGATGAAAAAAACGCTTATATAGTGCACACTTCAACTGCTCAAGTAAAGGCTGTGCGAGAATTTTTGAAAAAAAACTTTACAAAGGAATTGGATTTTAGTACTCTTTAAAAAATATCAGCCAAAAGTAAATAAAATTGGTTTGGTGGAAAAGATAAAAGATATGGATATACTATAATTTATATTTTTGCACTCAATTAATTTTGCTGCATCCAAATCGGTCACACGCCCCAACAAAAGAAAAGACCACCCACTTGGGCGGTCTTTTCTTTTGTTGCTCGCGTGGCGCGATTCGCGCCACGCGATGTCGGGTTATGAGGCCGACGAGCGTAGCTCGATGGGGGGAGTGCGGTTGCGCGCTGCCGGTGGCAGATGAAGTGCAACCGCACGAGTGGCAGTGGTCGCAGAGGTCAACCGAGCGTACGCCGTATGCGGCGGCGAGGGCAGACCGATGCGGGCACCGCAACAGGGATATGTTCGCACCGTCTTCCCGTGCCAATCACCCTGCAACCTGTGTTTGTGACCGAAATAGATGCCGGTCACGAACCCCCGGAGGCCGCCACGGCTTCCGGGGGATTAAGATGCAAAAAGAGCCGCAGGCAACGTCTGCGGCCCTTTTTGGGTATTTGATTACTTCTGCTGTGCGAGATAAGCGGCTTTTCCGCTTTCGTAAAGGTTGTTGCCCTCGGAGTCGATAATCACGATCACGGGGAAATCCTCTACCTCAAGGCGGCGAATTGCTTCGGCGCCGAGATCCTCGTAAGCAACGACGTCTGCCTTTTTGATGCACTTGCTGAGCAGTGCGCCTGCACCGCCGATCGCACCGAAATAAACGGCGCCGTGCTTTTTCATTGCGTTAATGACGTTCGCGTCTCTCTTGCCCTTACCGATCATACCGGTGTGGCCCAGCTCGATCAGAGTGGGGCTGTATGCATCCATACGGTAGGAGGTGGTGGGGCCTGCAGAGCCGATGACCTCGCCGGGCTTGGCGGGGGTGGGACCTACGAAATAGATAACGCTATCCTTGATGTCGATGGGAAGCTCCTTGCCCTGTGCAACGAGCTCGCAAAGTCTTTTATGAGCAGCATCTCTCGCGGTGTAGATCACACCGGAGATCAGAACGCTGTCGCCTGCCTTCAGCTCTCTTGCCTTTTCGCGGGTAAGGGGCGCGGTGATCTTAATAGTAGCCATAATCAGATAACCTCCGTTTCATGTCTTGCAACGTGGCAGTTAATATTAACAGCTACGGGCAGGGACGCAATGTGTGCGGGGAACTGCTCGATGTTTACGCAGAGAGCAGTGGTCTTGCCGCCGAGACCCTGGGGGCCGATGCCGAGAGCGTTGATCTTCTCAAGCAGCTCTCTCTCCATGTCAGCCCAGAAGGGGTTGGGGTTGCGCTCGTCAAAGTTACGGGTAAGCGCCTTCTTGGCAAGGAAAGCGGCCTTGTCGAAGGTGCCGCCGACGCCGACGCCGACAACGATGGGGGGGCAGGGGTTGGGGCCTGCATTCTCAACAGCCCACAAAACGAAATCCTTTACGCCCTGCACGCCGTCAGAGGGCTTGAGCATTTTGATCTGGCTCATGTTCTCACTGCCGGCGCCCTTGGGAGCGATCGTGATCTCTACCTTGTCACCGGGAACGATATCGTAATAGATCATGGCGGGGGTGTTGTCGCCGGTGTTTACTCTGTCCAGGGGGTCGCGGACTACGCTCTTGCGCAGATAACCCTCGGTATAGCCCTGACGGACGCCCTCGTTAATAGCATCGTTCAGATCACCGTCGATATGTACGTCCTGGCCTACTTTCACGAAAACGCAAGCAAGACCGGTGTCCTGGCAGATGGGGCGGCAGCCCTCTTCTGCGATATTGTAGTTTTCGATGATCCTGTCCAAAACTTCCTGTGCCTGGGGCCAGGGCTCGGCTGCTCTGAGATCCTCGATGCGCTTCTTCACGTCAGCGGGAAGATAGCAGTTCGCCTTGATACACAGATTCTTGACCACGTCTGTGATCTGCTGTGCCTTGATTTCTCTCATAATGTTTCCTCCTGATTTTATAGCGGTCGTGTCACAATATCCTGCAACACAGGTGTCGGAGCCTGTCCGCACCTATACAATTATATTGTATAACACAACCGCAAAAAAAGCAATATGTTTTTTATAATTTTCTTTGTCTTGCCGCAAAATTTCTTTAAAAGCAAACGGCCTGCACGGCCTTGAGCCCTTTCGAGGCTGCGAATCAAAATTTTGCAGTCGGTTTTCCAAAGGGATGGGAACCGAGCCCTTTGTCCACCGCTTTGGGGCAGATTTTCGCCGCTTTTTGGCGATGGAAAATGATGATTGCAAATATTGTTACTAAAATTCTTTAAAATATTTACTTTTTATATGAATATGTGCTATAATTAAATTAATCTCACTTTTTAGTGCACTTTTGCATTCTTTAGGAGGTGCTTGTTATGAAAAAAAGAATTGGCATAGCTTTGTTGCTGATCATCACGCTGTTGCTTTCCTTGCTTACGTTTGTAAGCTGTGCGAATGACGGCGGAGAAAACGGGGAAAAGCAGGTCCCCGTTTATCAAGGCATGAGTATTACTTCTGCGAAAACGGCAAAAATACCCTCATATAATGCAGCCCCCGAACCCAATACCCCCCCGACCCTTGTTGAGGGTGATTTTGAGGGGCGCAACGACACGATCGATGAGGAAAATCCTTATCCCGAAAATGGCGCAAATGATAATATTGAGGAGGAGATCAAGTCCTCGCTCAACGTGATCGGCTCCCCCGACACGATCTATTATGCAACGCCGAATGAGGATATCTATATCAATATTCACATTGATAACCCCGACAGCTTTGAGATCATGTCCTTTACCCTGAACGGCAAGAAATATTCGAGTTATATGTTTGAGGATGGCTCGGATATGGAGACCATCGTTTTGAAGTATAACGTGGGTGCCGCAGCCGGTATCGTTGAATATACCATTGATGCCATTAAGTACATAGACGGCACCGAGATCAAGGACGTTGTTATTGACGGTAATAAGACCGTTATGGCGGGAATCAGAACCGAAAATCAGGTTGCCGCAAACGTGTCGGGCGTGGATATCGATACCAATGCGCTGTCGTTTAATGTGAACGTTAAGGACCATAACGCACTGATTGAGTTTTCAAAGGGAACGCTCAAGGCAGTGATCTATGACGGCTTTAGCATCGTAGCCGAAAAGGATCTTGCGCTTGGCGACAATGCCGTGACCTTTGAGGGGCTGAAGACCAATACGCTTTATCAGTATGCCGTAGTTGGCTATTACGATGACCTTTCCGGCAATGGCTTTGGAATGAATATTCTTTACAAGGATGCATTTTATACCGATTCCGTAGTTCTGTTTGATGCTATTGCCGTTGGGCAAGAGAGCATCAGCTTTGGTTATCTGTGGCACGAGGATCATCAGGGAAAGTCGATTGCGGCGCTTAAGCTTTACAAGGGCGATAATTTTGTAAAAGATCTTGTAACAAGTGCTAACACGGCAAACGGGTTGCTTTCTGACACGACCTATAAGCTTGTGGCGGAATATTTGAATGCTGATAAAACCGAAAGCATTTATATCGAGTTTACAACCCTTGCAAAGGCTATACCTGAAATTTCTGTACACATTCCCACCAAAACGCAGACCTCGGTAGGCTTTGCGGTTGCCGAGACCGACACGGATAACGTGGGCGCGATCACCAAGATCGAGCTTGTGCATGCAAACGGCACCGTTGCGGCCACCGCTCTTGATCAAAGAAGCTTTGAAAATCTGCTTTCGAATAACGTCTACACCGTCAAGATTACTTATGTATATGACCTGAACGACGGCGAGGGTGCGCACACAGTGGTGAAGGAGCTTGCCATTACCACGCTTGCCAAGGCAATTCCCGACTTTGCGATTACAAATACCGCTAAGGGGCAGGAAAGTCTGAACTTCTCGGTCAGCGTAACCGATGCTGATTCTGTGGGTGCTATCACCAAGGTTGAGCTGATCCACGGAACAGAGGTTACCGCCCTTGCAAATGTAACCGTTCATGAGATCACCGAGCTTCTTTCCAATAACGATTACACTATTAAGGTCACTTACACTTACGACCTGAACGACGGTGTGGGTGCACAGACGCTTGTGAAGGAGCTTGCTATTACCACGCTTGCCAAGGCGATTCCCGACTTTACGATTACGAATACCGCTAAGGAGCAGGAGAGCCTGAACTTCTTGGTCAGCGTAACCGATGTCGATTCTGTGGGTGCTATTACCAAGGTTGAGCTGATCCACGGAACAGAGGTTACCGCCCTTGCAAACGCAACCGCTCACGAGATCACCGCGCTTCTTTCCAATAACGATTACACCCTGCGTGTGACTTATACCTACGACCTCAACGACGGCAAGGGCGCACAGACGCTTGTGAAGGAGCTGACCGTTAAGACTGAGGCGAAAACTGCCCCGAGCTTTGCGACCAAAAATGAGAATATAGCAACTTATAGCATCAATGCTGAATATGACGTCACCGACGTTGACAATATATTGGCATCCTACAAGGTGGAGCTGTATAAGGGCGCAACGCTTGTGTTGGAGCATGCAGAAAAGAAAATTTCTTTCGCTTCTCTTGATTATTATACCGATTACACCTTAAAGATCACCTATACTTATGATCTGAACGACGGCAAGGGCGTGCAAACGGCGGTCTTTGAAAAGGTCTATAAAACGCTCCCCTATATTGACGTGGTAGAATGTAGCATTGCCAACACCTCTGCTGTTTCCGAAGGCGAAACGATCTTTATGTCGGTCAAGCTGGAAAACCCCCTTGGTATGACCATCGAATCGGTTGTGATCAACGGTGAGACCTACAGCGTTACGGGTGCTTCGACAAAGAACAAGATCTTTGTGGAGATCGTGTATAACGGGCAGTTTGCGGGCGGCGATACGCACCTGAAAATTGACACGGTCAATGCCAAGATCGACAGCACGGCATTGAGCGTAGCACCGGCATCCGAGCTTTCGGATAACGTATTTATCAACGGCAAGCTTGAGGTGCTGAAAATTGAGCTTGTAGACGAGTCGTTTGAGCTGATCGGCGATTGGGTATTCCCGTCGGACGTGGTTTACGTGCTGATCACGCTGGATAACCCCACCGGCTATACCGTTGACAGCGTCAATGTCAATACAAGCATCACAGGATTGACAAGGATCGACGATAACCACTGGTACTACGCAACAACGCTTTCTACCGGTTGGAATACCAGGTCGATTTCCGGCATTGGCTATCATAACGAATATATCACAAAGCATATCACGTTTTCTACCATCAACTCAAACCGTTGCTATCGGGTTGCTTCGGACGAGGTCAAATACATTTCCACGCCCGATGATCTAAAAAACGCAGATGACTGCTATTATTATGAGCTGACAGGGGAAATTGACCTTGCCGGCATCGAGTGGGTCGGCAACGCGTTTAACGGTGTACTCAATGGCAAGGGCTTTGCCATCAAGAATATGTCCTTTGTCGGCACGGTGAAGAATAGCGATGCATATCTCGGTCTCTTCTCTAAAGGCACCGGCGTAATACAAAATCTGCATATCAAAGAGGCAACGATCATTGCCGACGTGACAAGCGATGATGGAAAAGATTACGAGGCTTATTGCGGAGCGCTTGTGGCGCGCGTGCCAAGCAGGTTACATATTCACGCTTGTACCGTAGATGAATATACTGTGCTTAGCGTGAAGAATTCGAGTGGCGGAACCTATGCCGGCGGCTTGGTTGGTTATGTGGGCTCTTACTCCTCCTTCTACGTCACGATCACGAACAGTTATTCTCTCGTTTCGGGGAACGGCAGGTATAACGGCGAGCCCTGTACTGCGGAGCAGCTGAACTCTAAGGCATTCTATGTTGATACGCTCGGCTGGAGTGAGGAGGTTTGGGACTTTTCTGATCTTGACGTAGAAAACGGAAAAGGCCCCAAATTAAAGAATTGGCTTTAAAGGAGTGTTATATCACAAAGTAACAATATGGTTTTGAGCCCTTTTAACTGAAAATAAAAGATGCATTTGCCGCCTTTCGCTGCGCGGGTGGTGGCATCCAAAATTAAACATGCTTCAATGTAAAATAAGCGGTGAGCCATCGGCTCACCGCTTATTTTTTAGCGCTTTATTTTTTGAAAATTTTACCAAGGTCGGCGAAGGTCTTTTTCTTGACGACAAACCAAACAAGAGCAAATCCGCCAAGTCCGACGACTGCCACGGCGGCGATCACGATGGCGACGATCGCGCCTGTGCCGAGAGACGAATCCTCTGCGACAGCAGCGGGTGCCGAAACGGTGACCTTTACGCAGATCCTTTGATGTGCGGACCAATCGTAATTTGTGGAATTGTCGGGCGTAAAGACTGCATAGAACGTGTTTTCTCCCACGTCGCCGACTGCGGCGGTATCGCCGTCCTCCCAGCTCCAGGTGCCCGAAAGCGCCTCGCCGTTTATGTCGAGGAATGTACCGATCGCGCTTGACAGCGCATCCTTCAGATCGCCAAGCGTTTGGCCGTGCTTTGCGGCAACGGTCACCGTTGCCATCGGTAGTGCCTTGCCGATATCTGCGGCCGTTTCCACGGTGATCGACGTTCCTTCGGCAAAGGTGTAATTCTTGGCCTTATCCGAGGCGGCCAGTGCAACCGTTACAAAAACCTTTTTGCCGTTTCCTGCAGTGGCATCTTCAAATTTTACCTCGGTCACGGTATAATCCGTGCCCAATTGCAGCTCTTCGGCGTTAGCTGTACCGGAGATCGCGATTTTTTCAAGCTCTGCGGCATTGGTACTGTCGTAGATCTTATTCAAAACCGAAAGCTCACCGACGGAGACTGTTTTTGGGTTGACGGTGACTGTTACACCGATCTTTTGGATCGCGGACCAATCGTAATTGGTGGTATCATTGGGGGTAAAGAATGCGTAAAAGATTTTTTCTCCTACGTTACCGATCGCAACGGTATCGCCGTCCTCCCAGCTCCAGGTACCGGAAAGCGCTTCTCCGTTGGCGCCGAGGTAGGCGCCAATGGCTTCTGCAAGTCCGTTTTTCATATCGCCAAGCGTTTGCCCGTATTGGGTGGAAAGGGTGGGTGTCGGCTTCAGTGCCGAGGCGTTCGGCGTTGCTTTGCCGATGTCTGCGGTCGTTTCTACAGTGATCGACGCTCCTTCGGCAAAGGTGTAATTCTTGGCCTTATCCGAGGCGGTCAGCTCCACGGTTACAAAAACCTTTTTGCCGTTTTCTGCATTTACATCCTCAAATTTTACCTCGGTTACGGCAAAATCTGCGCCCGGTTGCAGCACCTCATCGTTGACCGTGCCGGAGATCACGATTTTTTCAAGCTCTGCGGCATCGGTACCGTCGTAGATCTTATTCGAAACCGAAAGATCGCCGACGTTGACTGTGATCGGGTCAACGGTATAGTTGACCGTCATAGGCAGCACGCAAGGGGAATCTGCGTGATTTGTATAATTTTCTTTGAAGCTTATTACGATCTGCTTTTGCCCCGCATTGACCGCGTCCTCGGGCAGAGTGATATTAAAATAGGTGTCAAGATCCATGGGTTGGCCGTTATGATCCTTGACCGTCAGCGTAGGAGTATGCGCCTTGCCGTCATACACAAACCGATCCTCCGACAGCTCGACCGAGCCGATGGGGGTCGGGGTGGGCATAACTCTGATGGGAACGTTGACCTGCAAGGTTCCGTCATATCTGTACCAATCAAACTCTCCGGGGCCGGTTTGGATAAATTTTGCGGCAAACGTCTTTTCCCCCACGTCGCCCACCGACTGAGAGGGGTCTACCCATTCCCAAAATCCGGCAATGTCTTGACCGCCGGCTGACGGCAGGCCAAGATCATAGGCAAGGAGCGAGACCTCGCCAAGAGGTGTGCCGCGCAGCACTTCCTGCGCCTGCATACTCGGTGCCCGATATCCGGGGGCATAAAGTGACGCAAACAAAACCGGTGCACTGTACGTTTTTTCGTAGTCGCTTGTTCCGTAGATATAGCATCTTACCTCATACTCGGCCTCATCTTTGGGCATTCCGGATATCCACCTACCACCGTTTTGGCGGTGCTCCCAAGAGAGCGTGCTTTTATCAAGAGCTTCGCCGCTGCTTGTCTGTGCGGTCACCTTATCCAAGGGATACCTGGCGCCGCGCTGCCCCGACTCCAATATAAGAATAACGGCTTCGGTTCCTTTATAGCTATCACGGCTTGCGTTAAATTTCCTTGCCTCGATTGCCTTGGCTTGGTATAAGGTCATAACGTCTCCGTCGGCACTCAGCGCGCCATCTCCGTCTTTGGGGCTTTTTCCGGCCGAATACGTTTCTCTGCCTGCGATCCAGAATTGGAGCGGGGCGCCGTTTGCATCAATGCCGAAATAGATCTTTTGGTTCGTGGGATTTTCTCCGACTGCGCTGTTTTTGTGCTTGAGATCGCCCCAGGAGGTTTGCAGCTCTTCCTTCATTGCAAACACACGGAGATTATCCGCGGCATATTCGTCACCGCTGACAATATCGCCGTGCAAGCCGAAGAAGGTTACCGGAGCGGTGGCGGGGGCAAGGCTTGATCCGTCCGAGGCATCCTCCATCCAAACCTTGATCGTATACTCGTTAAGCGAAGTGAGATTCCAATTAAAAACGGGAAAAGCTACCGACGAGTCGGCTTTGCCGATCCTTTGGGCAGCGGCGTACACGGTGTCGCCCGCTTCAAGATCTTCGGATCTGTATGCCTGAACGACAACGTATTGTCCTTCTGCTCCGCCCGCATAGCTGACCGTGAGCGCATGATTGTCAAAGGTGACGCGTGTCGGTTCAAAGGAATCGTAGCTGTTTTGTGTTTTCAAATACATGCCGTAATCGGGCAGGGCATCGTTCGATTGTTTGCCGAAATAGTTTGATCCTGCGATCGTGTACACCTTACCTTCTTGGGAGGAGGCGAGATCTGCAGCCGAAGCCATTGCCGCAAAGCTGACCGATTCAAGATCGATCTTAAATGCTGCGGCAATGCCAACATTTTGTTCGATGTTGACGGAGATGCTGCGCGTACCTCTGACTGCCGTCATTACTCTGTAGCTTGAATTGTAATCAGCACCTCTGACCCAGGTGCTGTCATATAGATCAGCAGCACTTGCCCAATAAGTCAGCGGTATGATACGGTCCGGATCGGCGGCATTTGCCAGCGCATCGGAGGAAATGTCGTCGCTACCCCAAAAAAGGCTCTCGCCCAGAGAGAGACTTGCACTGGGGAGCCAGAATCTATCCGTAGTCACGTAAGCGCCGGTGACTGCGCCGTTTTCATCAATGACGTTATTTGAATATGCATACGGAAAAACGAGATCGTATTCATCCTCGCTGAACTGCGATCCATAATATCCCGTATCTTTCCATTCCGATTTTGACGTGTCAAGGGGCAGGGTGTTACTGACCTTTTCGTTTCCGCTCAGATACGATCTGAGGTCACTTCTCCCCCAATGATTGGAGTTGGCCGCTGTTATAAAGAGCTCCGGCATCGACTCGCCTGCCGCCATGGGCATGATAAAGCCCGCAAGCATACAAAGAACCATTGCTATGCTGATAAATGCAGTTACGAATGTTTTTTTCATCGTGGTCTCTCCTTGCTGTAATGATAATTTTTATCTGTAGGTTCTTATTTTTGTGTAGCTGAGCACCTCTTCCAGTGCCTGCTCGTTTGTTTCGGTCACGTACTTTTTAAATGCCCCGTAGACCTTTCTGCCGATCGCGCGGTAATCCATTGCAAGCACTTTTGCAAGCTTTGCTCTGCGCTGCTCGATCGGAACGCCGAACAGCGACATAACGGTGTCAAGCGCACCCTCTATGCTCTGCTCAAGCGAGGCAGAGTGCGCGGTTCTCATAACCGTTGCATATTCAATGCCCGAAATGATCGCCTCGACAGCGATATATTTTTCGTTGCTCCAATTTTCGGTGTATTTATCAAAGACTCTTTTGATCTTTTCCGCGTCGTTTGCGCGGATGAGGTCAAGCGTCATTGAGTGCGCATATGCCGCCGTGATAAAATCCTGCATTTCGGGGAATTCATCACTGATCGCCGCCAGCGTTGAAAGCTCAAGACAGTATGCCAGAAGCGAGCTTTTGCCCTCGTCGGTCTGCGCCTCCATCTCCCTCCACTGAAAATCTATCATCATTTTTACAAGCACGGCAAGGATATGCTCTTTTGTTGGGAAATAGAACGTTAGGTTTCCCGTGCTGATATCCGCCTTTTTACAGACCTCGGTTGAGGTCGTTTTTGAAAAGCCTTTTTCAAAAAACAGCTCTGACGCCGCTTTGATGATCACTGTTTTTGTTGGCGTCGGCTTTCGGGTTCTCCCCATTTTTGCGCCTCCTGTTCATTTTGAAAGTTGCTAATTAGGATATATCCTATTGTAACACAAAGAAAACGCCTTTGCAATAGATTTTAGAAATTTTTTTGAGGAATGGTGATGGATTGCAGTGAAAGTGATCCCTTCAGACAAAGGATTTTGGAATTGCGGTGCTTCAATCGGTCACGTGCTCCAAAACAAAAACGCCCCCATGGGGGCGTTTTTGTTTTGGAGCACGTGACCGATTGAAGCACCGCAATTCCAAAATCCTTTGTCTGAAGGGATCACTTTCACTGCAATCCATCACCATTCCTCAAAAAAATTTCTAAAATCTATTGCAAAGGCGTTTTCTTTGTGTTACAATAGGATATATCCTAATTAGCAACTTTCAAAATGAACAGGAGGCGCAAAAATGGGGAGAACCCGAAAGCCGACGCCAACAAAAACAGTGATCATCAAAGCGGCGTCAGAGCTGTTTTTTGAAAAAGGCTTTTCAAAAACGACCTCAACCGAGGTCTGTAAAAAGGCGGATATCAGCACGGGAAACCTAACGTTCTATTTCCCAACAAAAGAGCATATCCTTGCCGTGCTTGTAAAAATGATGATAGATTTTCAGTGGAGGGAGATGGAGGCGCAGACCGACGAGGGCAAAAGCTCGCTTCTGGCATACTGTCTTGAGCTTTCAACGCTGGCGGCGATCAGTGATGAATTCCCCGAAATGCAGGATTTTATCACGGCGGCATATGCGCACTCAATGACGCTTGACCTCATCCGCGCAAACGACGCGGAAAAGATCAAAAGAGTCTTTGATAAATACACCGAAAATTGGAGCAACGAAAAATATATCGCTGTCGAGGCGATCATTTCGGGCATTGAATATGCAACGGTTATGAGAACCGCGCACTCTGCCTCGCTTGAGCAGAGCATAGAGGGTGCGCTTGACACCGTTATGTCGCTGTTCGGCGTTCCGATCGAGCAGCGCAGAGCAAAGCTTGCAAAAGTGCTTGCAATGGATTACCGCGCGATCGGCAGAAAGGTCTACGGGGCATTTAAAAAGTACGTGACCGAAACAAACGAGCAGGCACTGGAAGAGGTGCTCAGCTACACAAAAATAAGAACCTACAGATAAAAATTATCATTACAGCAAGGAGAGACCACGATGAAAAAAACATTCGTAACTGCATTTATCAGCATAGCAATGGTTCTTTGTATGCTTGCGGGCTTTATCATGCCCATGGCGGCAGGCGAGTCGATGCCGGAGCTCTTTATAACAGCGGCCAACTCCAATCATTGGGGGAGAAGTGACCTCAGATCGTATCTGAGCGGAAACGAAAAGGTCAGTAACACCCTGCCCCTTGACACGTCAAAATCGGAATGGAAAGATACGGGATATTATGGATCGCAGTTCAGCGAGGATGAATACGATCTCGTTTTTCCGTATGCATATTCAAATAACGTCATTGATGAAAACGGCGCAGTCACCGGCGCTTACGTGACTACGGATAGATTCTGGCTCCCCAGTGCAAGTCTCTCTCTGGGCGAGAGCCTTTTTTGGGGTAGCGACGACATTTCCTCCGATGCGCTGGCAAATGCCGCCGATCCGGACCGTATCATACCGCTGACTTATTGGGCAAGTGCTGCTGATCTATATGACAGCACCTGGGTCAGAGGTGCTGATTACAATTCAAGCTACAGAGTAATGACGGCAGTCAGAGGTACGCGCAGCATCTCCGTCAACATCGAACAAAATGTTGGCATTGCCGCAGCATTTAAGATCGATCTTGAATCGGTCAGCTTTGCGGCAATGGCTTCGGCTGCAGATCTCGCCTCCTCCCAAGAAGGTAAGGTGTACACGATCGCAGGATCAAACTATTTCGGCAAACAATCGAACGATGCCCTGCCCGATTACGGCATGTATTTGAAAACACAAAACAGCTACGATTCCTTTGAACCGACACGCGTCACCTTTGACAATCATGCGCTCACGGTCAGCTATGCGGGCGGAGCAGAAGGACAATACGTTGTCGTTCAGGCATACAGATCCGAAGATCTTGAAGCGGGCGACACCGTGTACGCCGCTGCCCAAAGGATCGGCAAAGCCGACTCGTCGGTAGCTTTTCCCGTTTTTAATTGGAATCTCACTTCGCTTAACGAGTATACGATCAAGGTTTGGATGGAGGATGCCTCGGACGGATCAAGCCTTGCCCCCGCCACCGCTCCGGTAACCTTCTTCGGCTTGCACGGCGATATTGTCAGCGGTGACGAATATGCCGCGGATAATCTCCGTGTGTTTGCAATGAAGGAAGAGCTGCAAACCTCCTGGGGCGATCTCAAGCACAAAAACAGCGCAGTCGGAGAAAATCCCACGAACCAAAAGATCTATTTCGGCATTGATGCAAACGGCGCCCCGCTCCAATTCT
This sequence comes from Eubacteriales bacterium, assembly GCA_045632185.1. Classification (GTDB taxonomy): domain Bacteria; phylum Bacillota; class Clostridia; order Oscillospirales; family CAG-272; genus Firm-07. Next base: position 20,730 of record JAZQWF010000062.1, on the reverse strand, counting down.
GGATCGCAGGCAGAGAAACGTATTCGGCCGGAAAAAGCCCCAAAGACGGAGATGGCGCGCTGAGTGCCGACGGAGACGTTATGACCTTATACCAAGCCAAGGCAATCGAGGCAAGGAAATTTAACGCAAGCCGTGATAGCTATAAAGGAACCGAAGCCGTTATTCTTATATTGGAGTCGGGGCAGCGCGGCGCCAGGTATCCCTTGGATAAGGTGACCGCACAGACAAGCAGCGGCGAAGCTCTTGATAAAAGCACGCTCTCTTGGGAGCACCGCCAAAACGGTGGTAGGTGGATATCCGGAATGCCCAAAGATGAGGCCGAGTATGAGGTAAGATGCTATATCTACGGAACAAGCGACTACGAAAAAACGTACAGTGCACCGGTTTTGTTTGCGTCACTTTATGCCCCCGGATATCGGGCACCGAGTATGCAGGCGCAGGAAGTGCTGCGCGGCACACCTCTTGGCGAGGTCTCGCTCCTTGCCTATGATCTTGGCCTGCCGTCAGCCGGCGGTCAAGACATTGCCGGATTTTGGGAATGGGTAGACCCCTCTCAGTCGGTGGGCGACGTGGGGGAAAAGACGTTTGCCGCAAAATTTATCCAAACCGGCCCCGGAGAGTTTGATTGGTACAGATATGACGGAACCTTGCAGGTCAACGTTCCCATCAGAGTTATGCCCACCCCGACCCCCATCGGCTCGGTCGAGCTGTCGGAGGATCGGTTTGTGTATGACGGCAAGGCGCATACTCCTACGCTGACGGTCAAGGATCATAACGGCCAACCCATGGATCTTGACACCTATTTTAATATCACTCTGCCCGAGGACGCGGTCAATGCGGGGCAAAAGCAGATCGTAATAAGCTTCAAAGAAAATTATACAAATCACGCAGATTCCCCTTGCGTGCTGCCTATGACGGTCAACTATACCGTTGACCCGATCACAGTCAACGTCGGCGATCTTTCGGTTTCGAATAAGATCTACGACGGTACCGATGCCGCAGAGCTTGAAAAAATCGTGATCTCCGGCACGGTCAACGATGAGGTGCTGCAACCGGGCGCAGATTTTGCCGTAACCGAGGTAAAATTTGAGGATGTAAATGCAGAAAACGGCAAAAAGGTTTTTGTAACCGTGGAGCTGACCGCCTCGGATAAGGCCAAGAATTACACCTTTGCCGAAGGAGCGTCGATCACTGTAGAAACGACCGCAGACATCGGCAAAGCAACGCCGAACGCCTCGGCACTGAAGCCGACACCCACCCTTTCCACCCAATACGGGCAAACGCTTGGCGATATGAAAAACGGACTTGCAGAAGCCATTGGCGCCTACCTCGGCGCCAACGGAGAAGCGCTTTCCGGTACCTGGAGCTGGGAGGACGGCGATACCGTTGCGATCGGTAACGTAGGAGAAAAAATCTTTTACGCATTCTTTACCCCCAATGATACCACCAATTACGATTGGTCCGCGATCCAAAAGATCGGTGTAACAGTCACCGTCAACCCAAAAACAGTCTCCGTCGGTGAGCTTTCGGTTTTGAATAAGATCTACGACAGTACCAATGCCGCAGAGCTTGAAAAAATCGCGATCTCCGGTACAGCTAACGCCGAAGAGCTGCAATTGGGCACGGATTATACCGTGACCGAGGTAAAATTTGAAGATGCCACTGCAGGAAACGGCAAAAAGGTTTTTGTAACGGTTGCACTGGCCGCCTCGGATAAGGCCAAGAATTACACCTTTGCCGAAGGAACGTCGATCACCGTGGAAACGGCCGCAGATATCGGCAAGGCACTACCGATGGCAACGGTGACCGTTGCCGCAAAGCACGGCCAAACGCTTGGCGATCTGAAGGATGCGCTGTCAAGCGCGATCGGTACATTCCTCGACATAAACGGCGAGGCGCTTTCGGGCACCTGGAGCTGGGAGGACGGCGATACCGCCGCAGTCGGCGACGTGGGAGAAAACACGTTCTATGCAGTCTTTACGCCCGACAATTCCACAAATTACGATTGGTCCGCACATCAAAGGATCTGCGTAAAGGTCACCGTTTCGGCACCCGCTGCTGTCGCAGAGGATTCGTCTCTCGGCACAGGCGCGATCGTCGCCATCGTGATCGCCGCCGTGGCAGTCGTCGGACTTGGCGGATTTGCTCTTGTTTGGTTTGTCGTCAAGAAAAAGACCTTCGCCGACCTTGGTAAAATTTTCAAAAAATAAAGCGCTAAAAAATAAGCGGTGAGCCGATGGCTCACCGCTTATTTTACATTGAAGCATGTTTAATTTTGGATGCCACCACCCGCGCAGCGAAAGGCGGCAAATGCATCTTTTATTTTCAGTTAAAAGGGCTCAAAACCATATTGTTACTTTGTGATATAACACTCCTTTAAAGCCAATTCTTTAATTTGGGGCCTTTTCCGTTTTCTACGTCAAGATCAGAAAAGTCCCAAACCTCCTCACTCCAGCCGAGCGTATCAACATAGAATGCCTTAGAGTTCAGCTGCTCCGCAGTACAGGGCTCGCCGTTATACCTGCCGTTCCCCGAAACGAGAGAATAACTGTTCGTGATCGTGACGTAGAAGGAGGAGTAAGAGCCCACATAACCAACCAAGCCGCCGGCATAGGTTCCGCCACTCGAATTCTTCACGCTAAGCACAGTATATTCATCTACGGTACAAGCGTGAATATGTAACCTGCTTGGCACGCGCGCCACAAGCGCTCCGCAATAAGCCTCGTAATCTTTTCCATCATCGCTTGTCACGTCGGCAATGATCGTTGCCTCTTTGATATGCAGATTTTGTATTACGCCGGTGCCTTTAGAGAAGAGACCGAGATATGCATCGCTATTCTTCACCGTGCCGACAAAGGACATATTCTTGATGGCAAAGCCCTTGCCATTGAGTACACCGTTAAACGCGTTGCCGACCCACTCGATGCCGGCAAGGTCAATTTCCCCTGTCAGCTCATAATAATAGCAGTCATCTGCGTTTTTTAGATCATCGGGCGTGGAAATGTATTTGACCTCGTCCGAAGCAACCCGATAGCAACGGTTTGAGTTGATGGTAGAAAACGTGATATGCTTTGTGATATATTCGTTATGATAGCCAATGCCGGAAATCGACCTGGTATTCCAACCGGTAGAAAGCGTTGTTGCGTAGTACCAGTGGTTATCGTCGATCCTTGTCAATCCTGTGATGCTTGTATTGACATTGACGCTGTCAACGGTATAGCCGGTGGGGTTATCCAGCGTGATCAGCACGTAAACCACGTCCGACGGGAATACCCAATCGCCGATCAGCTCAAACGACTCGTCTACAAGCTCAATTTTCAGCACCTCAAGCTTGCCGTTGATAAATACGTTATCCGAAAGCTCGGATGCCGGTGCTACGCTCAATGCCGTGCTGTCGATCTTGGCATTGACCGTGTCAATTTTCAGGTGCGTATCGCCGCCCGCAAACTGCCCGTTATACACGATCTCCACAAAGATCTTGTTCTTTGTCGAAGCACCCGTAACGCTGTAGGTCTCACCGTTGATCACAACCGATTCGATGGTCATACCAAGGGGGTTTTCCAGCTTGACCGACATAAAGATCGTTTCGCCTTCGGAAACAGCAGAGGTGTTGGCAATGCTACATTCTACCACGTCAATATAGGGGAGCGTTTTATAGACCTTTTCAAAGACCGCCGTTTGCACGCCCTTGCCGTCGTTCAGATCATAAGTATAGGTGATCTTTAAGGTGTAATCGGTATAATAATCAAGAGAAGCGAAAGAAATTTTCTTTTCTGCATGCTCCAACACAAGCGTTGCGCCCTTATACAGCTCCACCTTGTAGGATGCCAATATATTGTCAACGTCGGTGACGTCATATTCAGCATTGATGCTATAAGTTGCTATATTCTCATTTTTGGTCGCAAAGCTCGGGGCAGTTTTCGCCTCAGTCTTAACGGTCAGCTCCTTCACAAGCGTCTGTGCGCCCTTGCCGTCGTTGAGGTCGTAGGTATAAGTCACACGCAGGGTGTAATCGTTATTGGAAAGAAGCGCGGTGATCTCGTGAGCGGTTGCGTTTGCAAGGGCGGTAACCTCTGTTCCGTGGATCAGCTCAACCTTGGTAATAGCACCCACAGAATCGACATCGGTTACGCTGACCAAGAAGTTCAGGCTCTCCTGCTCCTTAGCGGTATTCGTAATCGTAAAGTCGGGAATCGCCTTGGCAAGCGTGGTAATAGCAAGCTCCTTCACAAGCGTCTGTGCACCCACACCGTCGTTCAGGTCGTAAGTGTAAGTGACCTTAATAGTGTAATCGTTATTGGAAAGAAGCTCGGTGATCTCATGAACGGTTACATTTGCAAGGGCGGTAACCTCTGTTCCGTGGATCAGCTCAACCTTGGTGATAGCACCCACAGAATCAGCATCGGTTACGCTGACCGAGAAGTTCAGACTTTCCTGCCCCTTAGCGGTATTTGTAATCGCAAAGTCGGGAATTGCCTTGGCAAGCGTGGTAATGGCAAGCTCCTTCACCACTGTGTGCGCACCCTCGCCGTCGTTCAGGTCATATACATAAGTAATCTTGACGGTGTAGACGTTATTCGAAAGCAGATTTTCAAAGCTTCTTTGATCAAGAGCGGTGGCCGCAACGGTGCCGTTTGCATGCACAAGCTCGATCTTGGTGATCGCGCCCACGTTATCCGTGTCGGTCTCGGCAACCGCAAAGCCTACCGAGGTCTGCGTTTTGGTGGGAATGTGTACAGAAATTTCAGGTATAGCCTTTGCAAGGGTTGTAAACTCGATATAAATGCTTTCGGTTTTATCAGCATTCAAATATTCCGCCACAAGCTTATAGGTCGTGTCAGAAAGCAACCCGTTTGCCGTGTTAGCACTTGTTACAAGATCTTTTACAAAATTATCGCCCTTGTAAAGCTTAAGCGCCGCAATCGACTTTCCCTGATGATCCTCGTGCCACAGATAACCAAAGCTGATGCTCTCTTGCCCAACGGCAATAGCATCAAACAGAACTACGGAATCGGTATAAAATGCATCCTTGTAAAGAATATTCATTCCAAAGCCATTGCCGGAAAGGTCATCGTAATAGCCAACTACGGCATACTGATAAAGCGTATTGGTCTTCAGCCCCTCAAAGGTCACGGCATTGTCGCCAAGCGCAAGATCCTTTTCGGCTACGATGCTAAAGCCGTCATAGATCACTGCCTTGAGCGTTCCCTTTGAAAACTCAATCAGTGCGTTATGGTCCTTAACGTTCACATTAAACGACAGCGCATTGGTATCGATATCCACGCCCGACACGTTTGCGGCAACCTGATTTTCGGTTCTGATTCCCGCCATAACGGTCTTATTACCGTCAATAACAACGTCCTTGATCTCGGTGCCGTCTATGTACTTAATGGCATCAATGGTATATTCAACGATACCGGCTGCGGCACCCACGTTATACTTCAAAACGATGGTCTCCATATCCGAGCCATCCTCAAACATATAACTCGAATATTTCTTGCCGTTCAGGGTAAAGGACATGATCTCAAAGCTGTCGGGGTTATCAATGTGAATATTGATATAGATATCCTCATTCGGCGTTGCATAATAGATCGTGTCGGGGGAGCCGATCACGTTGAGCGAGGACTTGATCTCCTCCTCAATATTATCATTTGCGCCATTTTCGGGATAAGGATTTTCCTCATCGATCGTGTCGTTGCGCCCCTCAAAATCACCCTCAACAAGGGTCGGGGGGGTATTGGGTTCGGGGGCTGCATTATATGAGGGTATTTTTGCCGTTTTCGCAGAAGTAATACTCATGCCTTGATAAACGGGGACCTGCTTTTCCCCGTTTTCTCCGCCGTCATTCGCACAGCTTACAAACGTAAGCAAGGAAAGCAACAGCGTGATGATCAGCAACAAAGCTATGCCAATTCTTTTTTTCATAACAAGCACCTCCTAAAGAATGCAAAAGTGCACTAAAAAGTGAGATTAATTTAATTATAGCACATATTCATATAAAAAGTAAATATTTTAAAGAATTTTAGTAACAATATTTGCAATCATCATTTTCCATCGCCAAAAAGCGGCGAAAATCTGCCCCAAAGCGGTGGACAAAGGGCTCGGTTCCCATCCCTTTGGAAAACCGACTGCAAAATTTTGATTCGCAGCCTCGAAAGGGCTCAAGGCCGTGCAGGCCGTTTGCTTTTAAAGAAATTTTGCGGCAAGACAAAGAAAATTATAAAAAACATATTGCTTTTTTTGCGGTTGTGTTATACAATATAATTGTATAGGTGCGGACAGGCTCCGACACCTGTGTTGCAGGATATTGTGACACGACCGCTATAAAATCAGGAGGAAACATTATGAGAGAAATCAAGGCACAGCAGATCACAGACGTGGTCAAGAATCTGTGTATCAAGGCGAACTGCTATCTTCCCGCTGACGTGAAGAAGCGCATCGAGGATCTCAGAGCAGCCGAGCCCTGGCCCCAGGCACAGGAAGTTTTGGACAGGATCATCGAAAACTACAATATCGCAGAAGAGGGCTGCCGCCCCATCTGCCAGGACACCGGTCTTGCTTGCGTTTTCGTGAAAGTAGGCCAGGACGTACATATCGACGGTGATCTGAACGATGCTATTAACGAGGGCGTCCGTCAGGGCTATACCGAGGGTTATCTGCGCAAGAGCGTAGTCCGCGACCCCCTGGACAGAGTAAACACCGGCGACAACACCCCCGCCATGATCTATTACGATATCGTTCCCGGTGACAAGGTAGAGATCACGATCGCTCCCAAGGGCGCCGGCAGTGAGAACATGAGCCAGATCAAAATGCTCAAGCCCTCTGACGGCGTGCAGGGCGTAAAGGATTTCGTTTTGTGGGCTGTTGAGAATGCAGGCCCCAACCCCTGCCCCCCCATCGTTGTCGGCGTCGGCGTCGGCGGCACCTTCGACAAGGCCGCTTTCCTTGCCAAGAAGGCGCTTACCCGTAACTTTGACGAGCGCAACCCCAACCCCTTCTGGGCTGACATGGAGAGAGAGCTGCTTGAGAAGATCAACGCTCTCGGCATCGGCCCCCAGGGTCTCGGCGGCAAGACCACTGCTCTCTGCGTAAACATCGAGCAGTTCCCCGCACACATTGCGTCCCTGCCCGTAGCTGTTAATATTAACTGCCACGTTGCAAGACATGAAACGGAGGTTATCTGATTATGGCTACTATTAAGATCACCGCGCCCCTTACCCGCGAAAAGGCAAGAGAGCTGAAGGCAGGCGACAGCGTTCTGATCTCCGGTGTGATCTACACCGCGAGAGATGCTGCTCATAAAAGACTTTGCGAGCTCGTTGCACAGGGCAAGGAGCTTCCCATCGACATCAAGGATAGCGTTATCTATTTCGTAGGTCCCACCCCCGCCAAGCCCGGCGAGGTCATCGGCTCTGCAGGCCCCACCACCTCCTACCGTATGGATGCATACAGCCCCACTCTGATCGAGCTGGGCCACACCGGTATGATCGGTAAGGGCAAGAGAGACGCGAACGTCATTAACGCAATGAAAAAGCACGGCGCCGTTTATTTCGGTGCGATCGGCGGTGCAGGCGCACTGCTCAGCAAGTGCATCAAAAAGGCAGACGTCGTTGCTTACGAGGATCTCGGCGCCGAAGCAATTCGCCGCCTTGAGGTAGAGGATTTCCCCGTGATCGTGATTATCGACTCCGAGGGCAACAACCTTTACGAAAGCGGAAAAGCCGCTTATCTCGCACAGCAGAAGTAATCAAATACCCAAAAAGGGCCGCAGACGTTGCCTGCGGCTCTTTTTGCATCTTAATCCCCCGGAAGCCGTGGCGGCCTCCGGGGGTTCGTGACCGGCATCTATTTCGGTCACAAACACAGGTTGCAGGGTGATTGGCACGGGAAGACGGTGCGAACATATCCCTGTTGCGGTGCCCGCATCGGTCTGCCCTCGCCGCCGCATACGGCGTACGCTCGGTTGACCTCTGCGACCACTGCCACTCGTGCGGTTGCACTTCATCTGCCACCGGCAGCGCGCAACCGCACTCCCCCCATCGAGCTACGCTCGTCGGCCTCATAACCCGACATCGCGTGGCGCGAATCGCGCCACGCGAGCAACAAAAGAAAAGACCGCCCAAGTGGGTGGTCTTTTCTTTTGTTGGGGCGTGTGACCGATTTGGATGCAGCAAAATTAATTGAGTGCAAAAATATAAATTATAGTATATCCATATCTTTTATCTTTTCCACCAAACCAATTTTATTTACTTTTGGCTGATATTTTTTAAAGAGTACTAAAATCCAATTCCTTTGTAAAGTTTTTTTTCAAAAATTCTCGCACAGCCTTTACTTGAGCAGTTGAAGTGTGCACTATATAAGCGTTTTTTTCATCAACTACGATCAATCGACTGGAGAATGCTCCTCCTGAAAGCCGCCAAAAAGTATCCCGTTCCTCTAAAGTGCCGGTTTCGTTTTCAAAATACACTTTAGCCTCATCTTTGCTAACAAATTCATATGCAAAAATTTCAAAAGTTAATTCGGAAGAAATGTATTTTCCTGCCCAAAATTTGTTGTATTGCAAATCTTCCAGTGCTTTATCGGTCGCTGGTGTTTCATATTGTGTAATGCGCGCATCCTCGTGTTTGTTGAGTTCAAAATTGAGGCATTCCTCAACATCCACAAAAATATGATAAATAGGATCATTTGTTCCACATGAGGTTAACACGCCCCCTAGTAGCAACGCGCCCAACACAAGCCAAACAACTATTTTTTTCATATTATCAACCTCCTAATGCCTCCTGTATTAATTATATCATTTTCATGGTGAATTGTCAAGAAATGTAAAAACCGCAGTGTTTGGATATCGTGTGGTTTCACAAAGGGCGATCCCGTGCGTAATTTGTCCTCCAAACAACAACATGTTTCAAGTCTACATTTCCCCCTTTCATAGTACAGGCAAAACCTGCAATCACAGTCTTCTTTCTTAAAAATATACAGCATTGGGCATCCTCCTTTCAGACACAATTATTTAACAAATTCAATAACGAAAAAAGGGGCAGATTCTTCACAAAAATCGCGAAAAATCTGCCCCAAAATGCGTGGCGCGAGGTTCATTTCTCGTCCCTAGGGCGAAAAACGGCTTTGGCATCTATTTATTTTACACCGTGGGAATGGCATGAAAAAGCCCCAGAAGCCGCTTGGCGTCTGGGGTTTTGTGACCGGCATCTATTTCGGTCACATAAGGAGCAGCTCTTATCCCCCCTCTGGGGACGGAGAGGGGGATGTCACGGAGTGACAGGGGGTGTGGGGGGCGGTAGGGGTGGGATTTTTCATTGCCCTTCCGAAAACATAGTCGTGCGGCTTCGGTGCGGCAGGCGCGTCTTGCCGCGCTCCTTGTTTTCGTTACACACTTGCAAAAAGGACGCACTGCGTCCTTTTTGCCGCGCTTACCCACTCCCTCCGCCGCCGCAAGGCGGCTGCCGGAGGTCGCGGTGAAAAATCCCGTCTCCGTAATCAACAAAAGAAAAGACCACCCGGGTGGGTGGTCTTTTCTTTTGTTGGTTGCGGGGGTGGGACTTGAACCTCACGACCTCCGGGTTATGAGCCCGACGAGCTACCAACTGCTCTACCCCGCGATATGAAATTGAAAGAAGTGGTGCCGGAAGCCGGGATCGAACCGGTACGGGATTTCTCCCACGGGATTTTAAGTCCCGGGCGTCTGCCAGTTCCGCCATTCCGGCAAACTTTCAGAAGAAGGGCGCCCCTTCATTGTGCCCGATTATTATACCACAGTTTTCTGCTTTTGTCAACCCCTTTTTTCAAAAAACTTATTGACAACACCCCGGCAAAGGGTTATACTGTTTTTAGTATATGAAAAAACAAGGAGATTATGCATGATCCCCGAAAATTTTTTAACGCGGATGCGCGGGATTTTGGGCAACGAATACGGTGCATTTGAACAAGCGCTGAACGCCCCTAACGTGCGTGCCCTGCGCGTGAACACGCTCAAGACAAATAGCCAAACACTTATACCGTTGTTACCCTTTTCGCTCTCTCCCCTGCCCTTTGCACCCAATGCCTACTACGCCCCCGAGGATAAGGTAGGCGCCATGCCCTCACATCATGCGGGGATGTTTTATATGCAGGATCCGGGCGCGATCTCTACCGTCTGCGCCGCCAATGTACAAAAAGGCATTACGGCCATTGACCTTTGTGCTGCGCCGGGCGGGAAATCCACGCAGTTGGCCGCCGCTATCGGCAAAAACGGCGTGCTTGTTTCCAACGAATACGTATCCTCCCGCTGCCGCATTCTGCAAAGCAACGTGGAACGCATAGGTGCCAAAAACGTGATCGTAACAAATCTTGACACTTCTGTTTTGGCCGATTTTTACGGCTCCCGCTTTGATCTTGTGGTGGCCGACGTCCCCTGCTCAGGCGAGGGAATGTTTCGTAAATACGAGGTGGCATGCGAGGAATGGAGCCCCGAAAATGTTGCAAATTGTGCCATACGTCAGCAAGAAATTCTGACAAATGCAGAAAAGCTGGTCGCCCCCGGCGGGCAGTTGCTTTACTCTACCTGCACTTTTTCACTTGAAGAAAACGAGCAAAACGTGGATTGGTTCCTTACCCAATACCCCGACTTTTCCCTGATTCCCGTCAGCCCCGAAATTACCGCAACCACTGCAGACGGCATCAACTTTGAACACTGCAAGCACGACCTGACCCTTTGCCGCCGCTTTTATCCCCATCGCTCTCCCGGCGAGGGGCAATTTGTAGCACTGCTGCAACGCAACGGCGACGTGCCGATCAACAACAAAGCGCAGAACAAGCTCGCCGTTCCCGACAAAAAGACCGAGGCGCTGGCCAAGGCGTTTTTACAGGACGTTTTGGCTGACAGTCCCTGTGATATGCGCATCACGATTTTGCGCGACTCGCTGTGGCTGACCCCCGATTTTCCCATACCGTCCGGGGGGATATTTGCTCCGGGCGTATGCATCGGCACCCTGCAAAAGGGGCGGATCGATCCCCATCACCAGTTGGCCTCTGCCTACGGAACGCAGTACAAGCGGCAGATTGACCTTGCCCCGGATGATCCGCGCATTGCGGCCTATCTGCGGGGAGAGGAGCTCCCTCTGACCGTAAGCGAAGCGTCCTGCGGCAACGGCTATGCCGTCGTGCTTTATGCGGGGGCTCCTCTTGGCGGTGGCAAGATCGTGGGTGACCGACTGAAAAATCATTACCCCAAGGGTCTGCGAAATCGCTGACGGCAAGTCCAACAAAATCAAGAAAACGCCCAACAAATACGTATTTCCCTTTCCCGCGTTTTGCGGTATGCTGTTCTCATCCCCCGCAAAGGAGTATGACCATGCGTGATTTTTTTAATTTGAATTCTCCCCTCCGCTTTGTATTCCCCATCGACGGCGACTGCCTGAACGAGCGCGACGGCAGCGTGCAAAGCGGCGTGCTGACCGCCACCGTGACCGTGGCCGCGCCTGCGGGCCACGCGATCACCGTCAACGGCGCTGTGGCCACCGAGCAGGACGGCACCTACACCGCCGAGGTCACACTGACCGAGGGCAAAAGCGTGCTGACCGCCACCGATGCGACCGAGGGCACCAAAACCGCGATAACCGCCTTTTTCTTACCCCGTTCGGTGGGTAAATACCGTTTTTCGTCGGACGATAACATCCTGTTTTTGGCCAACATCACCGCCCACAAGGACGAGTACACCTCCATTTTTGACGACCCCTATCTGGCGGTCTACAAAAAGGCTCACGATCTGTACGGTGCCAAGGTGCATCTCAATCTGTTTTACGCCTTTGACCGCGAGGCCGCCGCTTATTTCAACGGTGACCGCCCCGACTTTGACCTGTCGATGATGACCGACAAATTTAAGGAGGAATGGCGCGCCAACGCGGATTGGTTAAAGCTTGCCTTCCATTCCCGCGCGGAGTGGCCCGCCGCCCCCTATAAAAACGGCGATGCCGCCACCGTGACCGCAGATTTTGAGGCGGTGCGCCGTGAGGTGCTTCGCTTTGCGGGCGAGGAATGCTTTGCGCACGATTTTACCACCGTCCATTTCGGTGCCGCCAACGAGGAGGTGCTGCGTGCCCTCCGCGACCTTGGCATCAAGGGTCTTGCGGGATATTTCATGCTCAACCGCCACGGCAACCCCTCGGTTTCCTATCACGCCCCCGTGGATCTGACCCTCCACGTAGGCGAGCGCGATTTTTGGATGGACACCGAGCTTGATATCACCTTTGGCCGCATTGATATGGTGACCAACGAGCGCCGTTTGGATCAGCATCTGGCCGAGCTGGAGGAGATCGTTGCCCACCCCCACCGCGGCGGCTTTGTATCGCTGATGATCCACGAGCAATATTTTTACAAGGATTACAAGGGCTATCTGCCGGATTTTGCGGATCGCGTGCTGCTGCCCGCCAAGCGGCTTTTTGAGCTTGGCTACAAGGGAACGTTTATGACGGATATGATCCCCAAAACCAAATAAATGTCACGAAAAATCAAACACGTATACAAAAATCCCCGACATCGTCGGGGATTTTTGTTATTTGTCCTTGTTAAACCGCAAAATGCGGGAGCTGTTCAGCAGAACCGCAAAGGCACCCACGTTGTGGAAAATAGAACCCGCCAGCGAGCTGATGATGCCAAAAGCCGAAAGGCCGATCATAAACACGCTGATCAAGATCGACAGCGCCAGATTTTGATAAATGGTCTTTCTGGTCTTTTTTGCAAGAGACACCACAAAGGGAATGTTCTCCAGCTTATTGTTCATCAGCGCAATATCTGCCGACTCGATGGCCAGATCCGAGCCCATGGCGCCCATCGCAATACCAACGTCAGCTTCACGAAGTGCCAGTGCGTCATTGATGCCGTCGCCAACGACCAGCACGCCATGCTCATCGCCGCCAAGCTCACGCAAGCGATCCAGCTTATCCTGGGGCAAAAGCTCTGCGTGGAGCTGATCGATGCCAACACTCTCGCAAATACGCTTGGCAGGAGCCGTGCGGTCACCCGTCAGCATAACGGTACGCTCGGCACCAAGCTCGCGCAGCGCGTCAACGCTGGTCTTGGCATCCTCACGCAAGGTATCGTTAAAGCACAGGCGTCCAAGCAAACGGTCGTTTACGGCAACAAAGCTTATGCTGCCCATAGCCTCGCTTCCAAGATCAGCAGGGATCACGCATCCCGACTCTGCCAGCCATTCGCGGCGACCAAAACGAATCACGGCACCGCTCCGGAGCGTTCCCTCAACGCCTCCGCCCGAGATCTCTTTTACAGCGATCTCTTTTTCGTATTCCACTTCCTTGGCGGTGGCATATTCCACAACCGCGCGGGAAACGGGGTGCGTTGAAGCCACGGCCACCGCCGTGGCGGCACGCAGCAATTCAGCCTTGTCAACGCCATCGGCAGGGATCACGTCGGTGAGCGAAAGCTCGCCCTTGGTGATGGTACCCGTTTTATCAAACACCACGGTATCGATCTCGGTCAGCTCCTCGATAAACTTAGAGTTTTTGATCAGCACGCCCCGCTTGGTAGCCACCGAAAGCGCGGCGATCATCGGCGCGGAGCTGACCAACATCTGCCCGCAGGGGCAGGATACCACCAAAATAGCGATGGCTTTGGAGATATCTCGGCTGACAAGCGCCACCAGGGCGGCAACACCCAGCACAAAGGGAATGTAATAACCAAGAAAGCGATCCATCAACCGCGATTCGGGTGCGGCGATCTGCTCGGAATTTTCAAGCAGCTTCAGGATCTTGGAAAAGGACGTGTCAACGTGCTCCTTTTCCACCTCTACAATGATACGACCGTCCAGATTGACAGTGCCGGCATACACGGGATCGCCCTCTCCGACAGCGGCGGGCTGAGGCTCGCCGGTCAGGGACTTTTGATCGATATTGGAGGCGCCCGACACCACGGTGCCGTCTACGGGGATCCCCGCGCCCGGCTTCACAACGATCCGTTGACCGATCTTCAGGCCCTTAACGTCCACCACACGCTCCTCACCGTCCTCCAGCAGGATCGCCGTGGTCTGCTGCATCTTTTTCAAACCGTCGATCACGTCGCGGCCGCCCATAATGCTGCGCTCCTCCAGCAGATGCGCTATATTCAGGATCAGCGGGATCAGCAGCGCCAGGATCAGCTCTTGATTGAATACGCAGGCCACAATGGCCACTGCAACCAGTATTTCCATAGCGTTGGTCAGATTTTTGGTAAACAGGCCCTTAATGCCCGTATAGATAACGGGCAAGCCCTCGATCAAAAATCCAACAAAATACAGCATCTGAGGCACAATGGGATATGCATTTCCCAGCACGTAGGTATAGATCAGACCCACCAGCAAGCAGCACAGCGTGGCCGCACCGCAAATGATCTCACGGGTCAATCGGCGGCGCCCCGCATCGGTCAGATTATCGCGAGAAAGCGCCTCAAGGCTGTTTTTGCCCATATTATTGATATTTTCCATCAGGGCCTCCTATCAGGGCGACGGAGCGGGCTTTTGCCCGGCCTCGTCATCCACCACATAGACCTTGCCGATCTTTTCAAAGATCCGTTTTAAGCGCTCGTTATACAAGCGATTTTTCACGCCCTTTTCATCGGTCATATATTCGTCTACCACGCCCCAGAACTCAGCCAGCTCCACTTTTGCGGCAGCCATAGCCTGTGTCTTTGCGGACTTGGCATTGCTGACCATCGTATGTGCCTCCGATTCCGCCTGTGGGATCATCGTTGCCTGAAACTGATAGGCTCGCTCGATAATGGTATTGGCCTGCAATCTTGCGGCGTTGACGTTTTCATAGACCGCGCGGACCTCCTCGGGCATTGCGACCTGCGTCAGCTCCAGCGAGGTGATCTCTACGCCTACGCCCATTGCATTCAGCTTGTTCATGGCAAAATCCGTCACGTTAGAGGCAAAGGCAAGCTTATCGGTCGTCAGCAGCTTATCCACATCCATCACAACGCTTTGGTTGACCATGGCCGAGCTGACCACACCGTCTACGATCGACGGAATATCCTGAATATATAGCGCATATGCCACGGGGTCGGTCACGGTATATTTGACCGAGGCCGCCACCGTTGCCACGTTGCGGTCACCCGTGATCAGATATCCGCCGCGAGCACCCTCCAAATTGGTACCGGAGGTATAGTGCGTCATCACAGTCTGCTCCATGACCTGCTTTTCGGGAATGATGATCACCTCGTCAATAAAATACGGAAAGGCAAACAAAAGCCCCGGCTCGTGCACCTGCTCTTCATAATTGTCGCCGACAAGCTCTCCAAAGCGGAGCACCAGTGCCACCTGCCCGCTTTCGACCACACGAATGCCCGAAAACAGGATAAACAGCACCACCACGGCCACCAAGATCAAAAAGTACTTGGTCACCGTTTCCAGCACGTCGGCAAACAAGGTTTTTTTCTTGACTGCCATACTTATCCTCCCACAGCGTCGGATCCGATCAGCGCCATCAGGCCCTCTACCACGCTTTGGCGATCCTCTTCAGGCATTTGCAGCAGCATACGCTCCAGATCCTCGGCCAGTACCTCATCTCCCTCGTAGGTCAGCTGATCCGCATATTTCGTCAAAACGTTAAAGGGCGGCTTGCTGATGTCAATGATCAGCACGGTCTCTCCGTTTACGGATTTTACAAACGCCTCCAGATCCTGCAGCAGCATGTACAGATCCTTGTTTTTGTTATAAGCCTCGGCCTGGATCCTTGCGACCTCTTCCTTGGTCTGCTTAACGATCTCGGCAGACTGCTCGACACCGCTTGCCTTGATCTCCTCGGCCTTTACGTTGGCATCATCGGTGATCTTTTGCGCATCGGCATAGGCCTTAGCCAGGATCTCGTCGATCTGCGTCTGTCTTGCGGCGCGCATATCGGCAAACACCTGCTCCAGGTTGGCATCCGGGAACATCAATCGCAGGATGCTGACGTCGCGGATCTCAATGCCATAGCTGTTGCGGCAGGTCTCGTGCATGCTTTCAAAAATGCTTTGCTGGATCTGCTCGATCTTGATCTCATTTTTCTCCAAGGAAACAAGGGCAGAAAGCTTATAGCCGCCAATGGTCAGCGTGGTAGCGTTGTCCACCTGATTTTTGATAAAGCCCGAGGCGCCGCCCTCTCGCATACCCACACTGTTGTGATACAGCTCGGGATCTGCGATCTCATAAGCCACGTAGCATTGCAAAATGATATTGTTGGAATCGGCCGTCACCACCTCGATGCGATCCGACTCCAGATATTGCAAGCGGTTGTCATAGGTCACGGCATTTTCAAAGGGCCAAGGAAGCTTAAAATACAGCCCGGACTCGGTGATCTCGGAGCGCACTGCGCCAAAACGCAGGATCACGGCGCTCTGCCCCTCCTTGACCACGGTGGTAAAGCCAAACCAAAACAGCACCAGAACCACCACCAGTGCGGTTGCATATTTGGCGATCTGTATGCCGATAGAGGATCTCTTTTTATTCTTTTCCATATCCTGTTCCTTTCTTACTTAGCGCTTAGCACACCAAGCATAATAAGAATTCCCTTGATGTCCTCTTGCGTCAGGCTGTCGCTGCCATCGATCACAAGCTGACCCTTGGAATATGCGTCACGCAGGGCGTTGATCCGCAGATAATACTCATAGGCGTCGCCGTATTTTTCATAGGCGGCATTGTGTCCCTCGATCTCGGCCACCTTGGCATATTCCGCCGCGATCTCGGCGATCTTTTTGGCCTCCGCATCCTTGATGGTGGCCCCATAGTTGTTTTCTGCCTGGATCACGGTCACCTTAGCGGCGCCCTCGGCCGTGGTCACGACCTGCTGTGCCTCGATCCTGGAATTGATGATCTCCTGATAGATATCCGCGATCTCCACAGGGGGATGGATGCTTTCCAGCACAATATTCACAATGCCAAGACCCGTGCCGTATTCTTTTGCACGCCGAACCAGCTCGGCCTCAAAATCCTTGACAAAGGCCACACGGTCGGCGGTCAGCAGCGTGGCAAGATCGGTACCGATGGTCTTTTCGGTGATCAGCTCGTAGGCCGCGGCCTGCATCAGGCTTTCGGGCGCGGCACTGTTGGTGAGGTATGCATAAAGATCCTCTATCACAAATTCCACGCGCATATTGATAGAAACCAGCTCCTTGCCATCGCCCAACAGCAGCCGATATTCCTCGGCACCGTGAGATTCGGTCCAGATGTTATCCGCATTCTCCTCGGAAATGTAACCGACCGTCATTTGCTTGACCGAGTTGGTATCGTAGACCTCTACGCTGTCAAAGGGCCATGGGAGCGTCATATGCAGACCCGGCTCCAAGGGCTCGGTCTGCAGCACGCCCAGGCGATACAGGGCGCCCTGCTGATTGGATTCGATCTTGACCATACCGCTAAAGCCCCACAAAAGCAGAACGATAGACATAGCCGCATAGGGCACGATCCGGCCGACCAGCCGAATGCTCCAAAGCGAGCGCATGGTAATGCCGGTATTCTTTTCCAGATAAGCAAGAATGCCAAGATCCTCACCGCCAAGCCCGGGCATCGGGATCGACAGCTCGGGAGAGGTCTCCAGCTCGCGGCGGATCACACGCACCGCAAGCGAAACGACCAAAAAGATCAGCTCATAGGCAAACAGCACCGTTACGATCACGCCTGCGGCGTTATCCCAATACACCAGCTTGAGCAAACGCAGCATAATGATGGCCGCCGTGCAAAGTATGGCAAGGCGCGCCACGGAAAGGGCGCCGCGCAGGCTGTTCAGCACAGCGCGATCAAACACCGCAGCAGCTTCTGCAGGGTCGGGCTCCTCCCCCTCTTTTGCGGTGACGGCCACGGCTGCACCCACGTGCTTGCACCACTTATCCAGCACGATGTAAAGTACAAACAGGGCCGCCAGCGCAACGGGCGTCAGATAGGTCAGCAATCCAATACGCGCAGGGGCACTGTAAGCACTGATATAATAGGCCGCAAATGCCGCAGTCACGATCAGCAAAAGCCCCGCCACAAAGACCGTGCGGTGCGTTGCCCACAAATCATAGCACCATCTGCCGCAGCGGTTAGACACTGCCTTCAGCTTTTTTGCCAAAGCATCACGCCTACGCGCGGTGGTGGCTCCTTCATCCGGTGTGGCCTGCTCTTCTTTGGAAGCCCCCTGTGTTGCCTCTCTTTTTTTCAGCACAGGCAGATACAGCAGCAGATTGGCCACCGCGGGCATCAGCTGTAATATACCAAGCAAAAGCAGCGCTTGATACGCGACCTGCCGATACAGCCAAAACGTGACCATTGCCCCTGCCATCAGCAGAAGCACCGTTACCCACGCCGCCGTGCGGGATGGGGTTATGGTCGCTTTTTTATTTGGTTTCATATGTTATGCTCTCCTTCTGCGCGCAAGGCGCGGGATAAATGTGTTTAACTTATAGATAAATTTATTTTATCATATTACAATATAATTGTCAAGAATGTACAACCCGCCGCAGATGTAAAATAATTGCACAAAAAAATGACTGCTTTGTAAAAACAAAGCAGTCATTTGCTGTTACTTGCTGTAAAGCGGGACCTGATAAACGCCGGCGGCGTACAGTTCTCCAAAGGCCGCGACCACGGCCTCCTTATCCTCGCGATAGGTCACGCCAAACCAGCGATCGGAGGTCTTTAACACCTTCACCGTGGCACTGCCGTCCTTGATCATACCGTCGATCACGCCGGGCAGCAGATATTCTGCCTTCACGTCTCCCTCGGGCACCGCGGCAAGGAATTTGGGGAATCCCTCGTGCAGCACGTCAAGGAAATCGGGGGTCAGTGCCCACATATTCATCGAAACGATAGACTCGGCATCAATGGGCGTGCGCACGCCGTCCTTTTCCACTGCGGCACCGTCGCCGTCACGGACAAGACCGTGGGTCTCCACCACCTCGGTGAGATATCCCTCGGCATTGACACGGCAAACACCGCGAGAAACGCCGCCGTTTTCGCTGAGGGTGTTTTTCAGGATAAAGCCGGGCATGCAAAAGCTGCCCTTTTTGTCGGCATTGGCCACCAGAAAATCGTGTGCCAGACGGAAGCCCTCTTTGCCGTAATAGTCATCGGCGTTGATCACAAGAAAGGGCTCGTTTACAATGCCGCGGCAGGAAAGCACGGCCTGACCCGTGCCCCAGGGCTTTTTGCGGTCGGGGGGGCAGGTAAAGCCTGCGGGCAGATCGTCGCGCTCCTGAAAGGCGTAGGCCACGGGGCAGACCTTTTCGATGCGCTCACCGATGATGGCACGGAAATCGGCCTCCAGATCGCGGCGGATGATAAATACCACGCGGTCAAAGCCGGCTTCCAGGGCATCGTGAATGGAATAATCCATAATGATCTCGCCGTTGGGGCCCACGGGCTCCAGCTGCTTGATGCCGCCGCCAAAGCGAGAGCCAATGCCCGCCGCCATGATAACAAGACTGGTCTTCATAGAAAAAGCTCCTTTAGAGTACTCGAAACCGAGTGTTTTGGGGGTCGCTTGACAACAGTATAGCATACTTTTGCATTTTTTGCAAGCCCATTCCAAGCAACGCTACCATTATAGCAGATTTTTCCAAATCGCCAAGCCATAATCGGCCACAAAACCTTTGATTTTGCATATTTTTGCGTAAAAACAACTTGCCAAAAAGCTGTTGCAATTCCCTCGCACCTGTGCTATAATGAAATTGAACGAAAACAAAGGAGGACAACGCCAATGCAAAACGCAACCAAGATCACGCAACCGACAGTCGTACCTCCCGTTTGGGGTCTTTGATACGATAGGGGTGGCCCCATGGTGCGTCGGTTGCTTGACCGACGCTTTTTTACCAAACCCACCTATATCCTCACTTCAACGAAAGGAGACTATCCTATGAAACCCCCGTTTTTGACACCCGTTTTGGCACTTTTGCTTTGTTTGATGCCATTAAGCGCTTGCACCGAGGAACCCCCTCTCGTCGCAGGCACCTTTTCACAAACCGAGGACGGCCTATGGACAAACGACCTGATTACCGTAACCGTGACACCGTCGGAGTCTACCGAAACGCTTTATGAGGTACAACTGGAATTTCGCAATGATACCGATTTTGAGGTTGAACTATTTTTTTCGCTTTCAAACGGATTCGGTGGCGTTGAGACTTACGGACACGACGGATACTGGGATGACGGTAACGAGGGCTGGATCGAAGCCTCCCATCTCATGTACCAAGGAGGCAGTTACTACGTGCCTACAAAAAGCATATCTCCTCACACCTCCTTTCGTTGGACAAAAAAATTTCGAAATGGCGATTTCTCCTATCATGATCGCACCTACCGCCCACTGACCGCAGGCACCTACCGTTTGCGCTTTTTGGCTGTTTTTGACGAGAATGCTGAGGTCGAGCAACGCGAGGTCTGGGCTATCACCTACGTCACCGTCACGCCCCCTTGGGCCGACGGCGGATGAGCTACGGAAAGCGGCTTACATTGTGAAAACCGTTGTTATACCTTTTGAATTTAAGAATTTATATAATTCATTTCAAAAAACTCTTGCAAACACTCCCATTTTGTGCTATAATACAATTACAAGATATGAAAGGAGGGGATTCCGATGCAGAACATAAGCAAATTCAAACGACTGACATGTGCCCCCTTTTCGTATACACTTTAATCACCTTTTTGGGGCATATTTATGCGTCGGTCGTATGATCGGCGCATTTTTTATCGAAATATAGGCCGACTTGAACTTTTATCGAAAGGAGACATAT
>JAZQWF010000061.1:0-4487 GCA_045632185.1 Eubacteriales bacterium | reverse complement strand
CGTAAAACGCGTCCTTGGCAAGGTTGATCTTTACGATCTCGCCGTCCGCCGTTTTCACCAACAGATACATGCCGAATGCCCCCGAGGAAGCATCTGCCTTTTTCTCATAGGTGAAGCCGTCCGCCAGAGCGGCAAGCGCGTCCTGTGTGCTTGTTAAGATATCCCCTGTAAGTGCGATCTCTCTGCCCTCGCCCGCCAGAATGCCGGGGTGCTTATAGGCGGGATCCACCAGCATCACGTACTGCGCATCTGCCGCAGCAGCGCGCAAGAGCAGCGCCTTCATATCCGATTTTGCCGATGCGCGCGGGATAAAAACAATTCCTAAAACAAGAGCTACCGCCAACAAAACGATGGCGATGCCCACCCATATATGCCAATGCTTTTTCATTTGCCACACCTCACATTCCACGCAAAAGTATAGCAAATTTCAAGAAAAAAGTCAAGTTTTCTTTTTGCGGCGGATAAAAAGCGACAAAAGCGCCTTCCCCGAAAACGGAAAGAGCGGGTACAGATAGCTGTGCGTGCCGTTGATCGTGCGGTTGCTGACGATCAAAAGCAAAATGATCACAGAGCCCGCAACAAAGCCCCAGATATTGAAAAAGGCAGTCAGCGTCAGTAAAAGAATACGCATAAATTTGAGCGCATAGCCAAGCTCAAAGCTGGTTTGCGTAAAATTGGCGATCGCCACGAACGCCATATACAAAATAACCTCGGGGATCAGCCACCCCACGTCCACGGCAAACTCGCCAAGGATAAGCCCGCCCACCACGGAAAGTGAGTTGGCCAGCATATCCGGCGTGTTCATTGAGGCCATGCGAAGTCCGTCGATCACGAACTCCGCCAGCAGCAATTGCAGGAATATCGGCAATATCCCGCGCTGCTCGGGCAGGGCAAATTGCAAAAAGCCCGGCACCATGTCGGGATTTAAGCACCCCAAGAACCACACGGGCGTTAAAAACAGCGTCAACCAGAACACCGCGTGGCGTACCGCACGCAGGTAAGTGCCCGTAAGCGGCGGCAGATAAAAATCGTTTGCCTCCTGTAAAAAAGTGAAGATTGAGGTGGGCAGGATCATCACTGCGGGAGAATTGTCCAGCAGCACGATCACACTCCCCTCCAACAGGTGTGCGGCAGTGGTGTCGGGGCGCTCGGTATAGCGGATCTTGGGAAAGGGATTATACCACCTTGTTTTGATCAGCGTTTCCGCCAGGGATTGATGCCCCATCGTCAGCGCATCGGTCTGTAACCCTTCGATCTTCTCCGTGATATATTTCACCAGCTTCGGATCGGCGCGATCCGCCATATACGCCACCACCACGTCGCTTTTTGATGCCTTTCCCACCGTGTGGTAGCTCATCGTCAGATTTGCATCGCGGATACGGCGACGGATCAGCGCGGTATTGAAGATCAAGGTTTCCACAAAGCCGTCCCGCGCGCCGCGCATCACGCGGTCGTTTTCCGGCTCTGCCGTTTCGCGTGCGGGATAGGTCCGCGCATCGATGATCATGGCGCTTGCGCCAAACGTACTCCCCAGCATCAAGGTGGCGCCGGAAAGCACCATTTGCTCCATCATAGCTGCATCTTCGGTCACGTCACATTCCACGTAAGGCATATTTTGCTGCAAAAACGCCTCGGCGCTTGGCGGCAGGGCTTTCAGCGAGAGCAGATAGATCAACAATTTCTGCATCGCGCCGTCCTTGATAAGCCCATCCACATAAAAAAGCGTGATCTCTCCATCTGCGATCTTCAACACCTTTTTGATGACGTCAAAGTTCTCTTTCACGCGTAGCCTTTCTTCAAAATACGCCACGTTTTCCGCATAATTTTCCCCGATTTTGAGCATACCTTCCCTCCCGTCGCGCTTGATAGGAAAAGTATGCCCATTTTGCAGGAAAATATGTAAAAAAGGCGACCGAAGCCGCCTTTTTGCGTGTTTTACTCAATAATCAGGAACTGGGGAATGCCGTTTTTGTACTTGGGTGCGGCCTCTCCCTCAATGAGGGGCATCAGGTAGGTCGCGCACTCATCGGTCACGTTATTGCCACGCGCGTTGATGAACTCGGCGGGTACGTGCTTGACCTGGTTGGCGATCACGGAAATATCGTTGTGTCCTACCTCGAATACATAGGGGCTGGTGGACTTGCGGACGATCGTCATCATCTCGCGGGTCACGCCCTCGCCTGCGGCCTTTACAGCGGCACGGCCAACGCAAACAGACTCGGCAAGGTCGGTAGCGGACGCCACGTGAGCGGCACAACGCTGGGGGAGGTTCAGCTCAATGGAGCGCACCTTGCAGCCAAGCTCGTTCTTTACGGCGTATTCCAGCGCCTTGCCCGTGCCAGAGAGCTGCTTGTGACCAAAGGCATCCACAGATGCCACGCCAAAGCCCTCGCACACGTAGGTGCCATCTGCAAAGCGGATACCCTCGGAAACGGCGATGACTACGTTGGGCTTTTCGGCAAGCTTTGCGCGCAGATCCTCAAAGAATTCCTCCTTGTTGAAGGCGCGCTCGGGCAGGTAAATAAGGTCGGGAGAAACACCGCCTGCGACACGGCCGATGCCTGCGGCGGCGGTCAGCCAGCCCGCGTCACGGCCCATGATCTCTACGATAGTAACGGCGGGAATGGTGTAAACGGCACAGTCGCGAATGATCTCTTGCATCGTAACGGCAATATACTTGGCAGCAGAGCCAAAGCCGGGGGTGTGATCGGTCACAACAAGGTCGTTGTCGATGGTCTTGGGCACACCCATAATACGCATTTCGTAATCGTGCTCCTTGGTGTAAGCAGAAAGCTTTGCCACGGTATCCATCGAATCGTTACCGCCGATATAGAAGAAATAGCGGATATCGTACTTTTTGAAGATGGCAAGCAGCTTTTCAAACACGGCATCATCCTCGCCAAGCTTGGGCAGCTTCTTGCGGCAGGAGCCGAGAGCCGCTGCGGGCGTGTGTTCGAGCATGTCGATCTTCTCTTCGCAGTCAAAGAACGCGGTCAGATCCACCAGACGCTCCTCTAAAAGGCCTTGAACGCCGTTTCTCATGCCGTACAGGGTCTTGATGGCCCCATTCGCCACATCTTCCTTTACGCCGCGAATTACGCCCGCCAGCGTGGCGTTGATAGCGGCGGTGGGACCGCCGGACTGACCTACTACGGCATTGCCGATCAATTTCGTCATAACATACCTCCAAAGGGTTGTATTCAGTGATTGTTATAATTATAACAAGTTTATCCGCGCGTGTCAAGGCAAAAAAAGAAAACGGCGCTAAACGCCGTTTTCCTCTCGGCAAGCTCTATGGCAGCAACGTCCACGATCTGCTCGTCCATCGCGCGGATGGCGTCATCGCTCATTTCAAAGGAGGTTTCCTGCATCACCTCGGCATGCAGCTCGTGCCAAGCAAGCTCGGTGAACATCTCAAAGCCCTGCTGGTGCAGTCTTTGGTTGTACCCCTTCCAGATCTCGTTGGCGATCTCGGTGCGGCGCGCGGCAGACAGTACCTTCAACGCCTCCACGCTCTTCAAGGCGTCCACAACGTCCTTTTTCGCAAAGGTCTTTTCGCCGGCATAATTCGCGTGCAGCTTGGCAAGCTCCCCCTCGGAGATCGTCACCACGTCACCGGTGGATTTGCGGGAATGTTGGATTTTCTTGCTGAAATAATGCGGATCCTCATTCAAGCGCGCACGCACCCACGTGGGGGTGTGCTGATACCTGCGCGACAAAGACTCGACAATAGCTTTGTTTTCGGCTTCAATAGCCGCCTCGGGGCTGTCGAAAATAAAATTCCGATTTTTGATGGATCCATCCACCATATAGCGCCCCTTGCCTGCACCAAGCACAATACGCTCCTTACCTGTGATGTCGGTAAAGGTTTGGGAAACGGGCTTAATGGATGGCCTCTTTTGAGTTACAGAGTTTTCAGCTTCTCCAGCACTTCTTCTTCCGTAGCGCTGCTCTGAACTATATCCAAAATCTTTATAACCATCCGGTCGTGTTGGATAGCGTCCTTGCGCGTCGGCCGAAGAGCCAGTCCAATCCTCTCTACGGTAGACTGTGAGAATTTCCTCTCCGTAGTAATCCTCAGCAATTTCGAGGAACGCAGCGCACGAGTATCTTTTTCCGTAAGTTGCATCTTCGATATCCTTTCTAATTTTACTTGCCGTGGTAGCGTTATCGGTGTTGATATCCACAACTGCTTCATAAACGGGCATGTCAAAATCGCCGCTCACAAAAACTATTTTGTTATTGACATCAAACAAATAGCTACCATCCGAAAGCTGGGGGTGTGCTTCAAATCCGCTCACTTCCGCCTCGGATATTTTTCCTCTTAAAAGGCGGCGATCTTCTTCCGACAAAACACCTTCCGCCCAGCCACGAAGTGCCGTGTAATTGTCCTTTTTATTATACCGTAATTCGCCGCTTTCGTCAACGCTTTCGGCACCATTTTCGGCATCAGTCTGCGCATTTTCCGCAGCCGTGCGTTTCATCTC
>JAZQWF010000060.1:0-25773 GCA_045632185.1 Eubacteriales bacterium | reverse complement strand
TTTGATAGGTCAGAGATGTAAGCACAGTAATGTGTTCAGTTGACTGATACTAATAGACCGAGGGCTTGAACTTCTTGTTCAAGACAATTACTTGAGTTTCTTTCTACCAACCAATAGCTTTGTTCGGTTTCCAATGGACATAGGAAAGAAGAAAAGACACACCGTTTGGTGTGTCTTTTCTTTTTCTTTCAAATTCTTGACAATATTAAGAAATTTTGCTATACTGGAAGCAGAAAACGCAAAGGAGGACGAAAAAATGCGTTATATTCGTCTTTGTGGTACGCCTACGATCAAATTTGCCCATATTTTTGATGCGCCAAGCTACAACCAGGTGCTGCCGAGTGCTGAAAATCGGATCGAGATCAGCTACGTTTCTGCCGGCAAGACAATGTGCGAGCAGGGTTGGGAGCGCTTGGAGAGCGATACCTATCATATTGCGTGCAATTTGTTTGAAGCCCCCGCTAACGTCAGCGCAAAAGGGTATCACGAGCATCGTACCGTCTGCTTTTCCGTTCCTTTTGAAATGTTGGAGGAGGGGGAAGGGGGGGCGTTTTGTCTGCCGCACCGCTTGCCATTGACATCGCGTGAAAAGATCCACGACCTGGTTGACGAGATCGTGCGCCTTTATATGTTAGAGCCGGAGAAAAAATGGGGCTTAACGGGGCTTTTCTTGCAGGTGTTGGAGGAATACTCTCACATTGCGCGCCGTCTTTTTGACAAGGATTTTCCTTCCTATTCTCCTTACGTAAATCGCGCGAAGGAGTACGTTTATCAGAACCTGCACCGTCCGATCTCGGAAAAGGAGGTTGCCGAATATCTGAATATCACGCCCGAGTATCTTTGCGCGGTGTTTAAGCGTGCCAACGATATGACACTGATCACCTTTGTCAATCAAGCAAAGCTTTCCCGTATTCGCACTGAGATGGAGCGCGAAAATCTGCGCCTTTACGAGGCAGCGGGGAGATACGGCTATACGGATGCCAACTACGTCAGCCGTCTGTACAAGAGATACTTCGGCAAAAACATCACAGATTTCAAAAAAGAGGGATGAAATGGACACGCTGAAATGCTATATTTTTGAAAAATGGCCGCAAACGGTGCGAGAAACGCCTTTGGGGAGCTTGGGAGAGGAAGATCGCCTAATCGCCTTGCCGCGGCCCTATACCGTACCCTGTACGGACGGGCATTTCCAGGAAATGTACTATTGGGACACCTATTTTACCAATCGCGGACTGATCCTTTCGGGGCGCTTGCAAACGGTACTGGATAATATTGAAAATTTCATTTATCTGATCGATACCTACGGTTTTATTCCCAATGGGTCACACAAAAGCATGCTGAACCGCTCGCAGCCGCCATTTTTTGGTCTGATGGTACGTGATGTTTACCGCCAAACGGGGGACAAACAATGGCTTGCGCGCTGTGTGAAGGCATTGAAGAAGGAATATGCCTTCTGGGAAGTCAAGCGAAAGAGCGAAAACGGCCTTAATCATTATTCTTGCGATGCGGATGAGGCGCGCCTTGCCCGTTCCGTTAAAATGTATGCGGAGCGCACGGGGATCGATCACGATACTGATCTTCTTTATTGGGGCAAAAATATTCTGGCAGAGGCGGAGAGCGGCTGGGATTTTTGCGCGCGCTTTGACGGCAGATGCCACGAATACAATGCCGTGGATCTCAATGCGTTGCTGTGGTTTGATGAGAAGTTCCTTGCCTTTGCCGCGCGCGAGCTTGGTGTGGGTGATGGGACAGAATGGGAGCAAAAAGCTGCCAAACGGTATAAAAAAATGCGTGAATTGATGCGCGGTGAGGACGGCGTATTCTACGATTATTGCTACACGGAGCAAAAGCGAAGCGCGGTGCGCTCTGCGGCCTCCTTCTTTCCGTATTTCGTGGGCATGTGCGAAACGGATACCGGTGTAGATACCCTGTTAGATGCACTGGAACTGCCCTTTGGTGTGCAGGCAAGCGAGCGTGTGGGGGACGCCCCCTTTCAGTGGGCACAGATCAACGGCTGGCCCTGCTTGCAGCTGGTTGCGGTAGAGGGACTTTCTCGTGTTGGCCGCGAAGATGACGCGGCGCGTGTTGCAAAGAATTTTGTCCGCGCCGTAGAGCAGACCTTTGCAAAAACAGGGAAGCTGTTTGAAAAATACAACCTGATAGAGGGCAGCGCCGATGCCGTCAGCGAGTACGGCACACCCGAAATGATGGGCTGGACCGCGGGTGCCTATCTGGTGTTGAAGGAAAAATTGCGCGCGGACAATGGCACACTTCCTTTGTAAGAATATGACGGACATTGCTGCGTTTTTTACAGGAGCGCTTGACAATATTGTGGTGTTGTGATATCATAAAGTATGTAAAGATGTGATCCCACCAATCCCCTTTGCGGGGAGGAGGGACGACAAGAGGTGAAGCCATGAAATTGAAGAAAATTTTGCTGTATGCAGCCATGCTCAGCTTGCTGTTGGTATTGGCAATGACGTTCGTATCCTGTAATGTGCTGAAAACCGTGCAGCAAAAGCTGTGCGGGCACGAGTATCGTGAAAGCATTGTTACGCCCGCGACCTGTATCGAAACGGGCACAAAGGAATTTACCTGCGTGAAATGCGACAGCTCCTACACGGAAACCTATTCGATGCCCGTGTATAGCGCAGATGAGATCAGCGCGATGGCGGCCAAGGGCATTGGTGAGATCGTTACGTACAACAGAGCAGGGCAAGGGCTGGCTATTGGCACGGGTATCGTTTACAGCTCCGACGGCAAGATCCTGACGAATTACCATGTAATCGAGGAGGCGTATTCCGCCGAGATCACCATCAACGATGAAACCTATCCGGTCAAAAGTGTATTGGCATACGACAAGGATATCGATCTTGCGATGCTGAAAATTTCCGCAACCGATCTGGAACCGTTGCCGATCTGCCAGAACCCCGTACAAACGGGCAAGACCGTTTACGCGATCGGCAGTTCAAGAGGCCTTACCGCAACCTTCTCGCAGGGCATTATTACTTATGCTGAGCGCGTGGAAGACGGTGTCGTATATGTTCAGCATGATGCGGCGATTTCCAGCGGCAACTCCGGTGGTCCCCTGATCAACGAGCATGGTGAGGTCATTGGCGTCAATACGTTGACCATTGTCAATTCCCAGAACCTGAACTTTGCGATCTTCACGACCGAGATCGACAACTTGGAGTTTGGCACCACCCTGACGATGGCGGAATTTTACGAGAAGGAAGGCCCTCCTTACGTAAAGCTGAAAAATTACATCATGTCCAACGGAACTTACGATTCCACCGATAAGGTATACAAAATAGACTTGGGGTATACCTATTCCTCGGATTATGAAAGCAAGTATGTTCGTCGCGCGTATTATTACGTAGAGGACGAGGAGATCACCCTGGATTTTATTATCTATGAAACGGGCGGCTATTTTCAGTATTGGACGTATTTTACCATTGACGAGGATGTGGACGGCTCTTATTTTTGGAGCTACTTTGATGAGAACGATTATTCAATGAGCGGCACGCTGACGGCAAGCACGTACAACACCAATTCGCTTTTGGGATACTCCAATAACAACATTTCCGACTCGTCGCTTAGAAGTAGCGTTCGTGAGCTGGCCTCTGTCATGATCTCTCAGTTGTTGACTTGCCTTGACAACGACCTTGCCGATATCGACGTCACGGCCGCGGATCTGGGCTTCTACTACTATTAACGAAAAACTCTTCAAAGCAGCCGTGAAAACGGCTGCTTTTTTGATAAAAAAAGGGAGGCGGGGGAGCGGACGCTTTGAAAAGTTTGCATCGCGCGTTTTTGCTTATGCAAAACTACTTGCCAAATCTTGAAATATATGTTATACTATAAGATAACTTGAAAATTAACACAAAGAGGTGTTTTATTATGTCTACTAACTTCAAGATGGAAACCAAATGCGTGCAGGGCGGCTACACGCCCGGCAACGGTGAGCCCCGCCAGATCCCGATTATCCAGAGCACGACCTTTAAGTATGCGTCCAGCGCGGATATGGGCAAGCTTTTTGATTTGGAGGCCTCCGGTTATTTCTATACCCGCTTGCAGAACCCCACCAACGACAGCGTGGCGGCTAAGATCTGCGATATGGAGGGCGGTACGGCAGCTATGCTGACCAGCTCCGGTCAGGCGGCTAATTTCTACGCCATTTTCAATATCGCCTCCTGTGGCGATCACGTGGTGGCTTCTTCCTCCATCTACGGTGGCACCTTCAATCTGTTCTCCGTCACGATGCGCCGTATGGGCATTGAGTTTACCTTTGTTTCTCCCGATTGCACCGAGGAGGAGCTGTACGCTGCGTTCCGCGAGAACACCAAGGCCGTGTTTGGCGAAACGATCGCCAACCCCGCACTTACCGTGCTTGATATCGAGAAGTTCGCCAAGGCAGCACACGCGCACGGCGTACCGCTTATTATGGATAACACCTTCGCGACGCCCGCCAACTGCCGTCCCTTCGAGTGGGGCTGTGACATCGTCACGCACTCTACCACCAAGTATATGGACGGTCACGGCGCAGCCGTGGGCGGCTGCATCGTAGACAGCGGCAAGTTCGATTGGACCAAGTACCCCGATAAGTTCCCCGGACTTTGCACGCCCGACGATAGCTATCACGGTGTCACCTACACCGAGCGCTTCGGCCTTGAAGGTGCGTTCATTACCAAGGCGACTGCGCAGCTGATGCGCGACTTCGGCTCGATCCAGTCCCCCCAGAATGCCTTTATCCTCAACCTTGGCCTTGAAAGCTTGCACGTGCGCATGGCGCGTCACTGCGAGAACGGCCTTGCCGTTGCCAAGTTCCTGCAATCCGACGATCGCATCGCTTGGGTGGCCTATCCCGGTCTTGAAGGCGACAAGTACTACGATCTTGCCTGCAAGTATATGCCGAACGGCACCTGCGGCGTGGTCAGCTTCGGCGTGAAGGGTGGTCGTGAGGCCGCTGAGAAGTTCATGGGTGGCTTGAAGATCGCCGCCATTGAAACCCACGTGGCAGACGCACGCAGCTGCTGCTTGCACCCCGCCAGCGCAACGCATCGCCAGATGAGCGACGCTGAGCTTGTTGCCGCAGGCGTTTCTCCCGATCTTGTCCGCTTCTCCTGCGGTATCGAGAGCGCCGAGGATCTGATTGCCGACATCAAGCAGGCTCTGGACGCCATCAACTAAAAAATTCACCCTGAAAGGGGAAGAGCATTATGCCTATTAAAATTCCCAACCTTCTGCCCGCAACGCAGACGCTTTACGAGGAAAATATCTTCGTCATCACGGAAAACCGCGCGATCACGCAGGATATCCGTCCGCTTCGCATCGTGATGCTCAATCTGATGCCGCAGAAGATCGTAACCGAAACGCAGATCGCACGCCTGATCGGTAACACGCCCTTGCAGGTGGAATTGGAGCTGTTGCAGACCGCCACGCATAAATCCAAGCACACCTCTGCCGAGCATATGCTGGCCTTTTATAAGGTGTTTGACGACATCAAGGACCAGAACTTTGACGGTATGATCATCACGGGCGCGCCCGTAGAGCAGATGCCCTTTGAGGATGTGGAATACTGGGACGAGCTTTGCGTGATCATGGAGTGGAGCAAGACGCACGTGACCAGCACTCTGCATATCTGTTGGGGCGCGCAGGCGGGCCTTTACTACCATTACGGTATTCAGAAGCAGCCCCTGCCCGAAAAGCTGTTCGGCGTGTTTGAGCACACGCTTGACCACAAGAGATCGATCCTGTTCCGCGGCTTTGACGATACCTTCCTCGTACCCCATTCCCGCCATACCACCATTCGCCGCGAGGATGTGGAGAGCGTGGAGGGGTTGAAGATCATTTCCAGCTCGAAGGACGCGGGTGTATTCGTGGTTGCAACTGACCGCGGCAGACAGATCTTCGTCACGGGACATTCCGAGTACGATGGTGACACCCTCAAACGCGAGTATCTGCGCGACAAGAATGCGGGGCTTCCCATTTCCGTGCCGAAAAACTACTTCCCGAACGATGACGATACCAAGGAGCCCGTGGTTCGCTGGCGCTCCTGTGCAAACCTGTTCTATTCGAACTGGCTCAACTACTTCGTATATCAGACAACTCCGTACGATATTACCAAGATCCAATAAAAACGAAGGCCCGACCGGGCCTTTCGTTTTCGTTGTGGGAAACAAGGAGAACTGTGATGAAAAAAATAAGAATGCTTGTGCTTTTGCTTGCGCTCTTGATGCTGATGGGAACGGCGGCGCTGTTTTCTTCCTGTGCCGGTACGCAGGATGGCGTGGTGAAGCTTTCGGGGGCGCTTACCTCGGTAGATCTTTCAAGCTACACCGTTATTTTCGCGAAGGGACTGAACGAAACCAAGTCCACTCTCGCGCTTGCCAACGAATTTGTTGACCGCATGCGTGCGGCAACCGGCGCTGATCTTGCGCGCCATGCTGACAACACAATTGCTACCGATGATGAAAAACGCGAGATTTTGATTGGTCTTACAGACCGCGTGCAAAGCGCGGATGCACAAAAGAAGATCAAGGGCGACGGCTTTATCATCGAGGTCAAGGATAATAAGATCGTGATCCTTGGCACGGATCATATCTGCCTTGTGATGGCAATGGAATACTTCGCGGATAAATATTTCCCCGAAACCGCGTGCAAAACGATCGCCCTGCACAAGCGCGCGCTTGCCAAGGATCTGGAATGTGTTGTGGTGGATGAAGATAAAGAGCAGGGTATTGCTTTGATCTGTGAGGCGGGGCTTGTAACCGATGCCACAAGCGGTCGAGATCTGCCCGCCAAGATACTGGACGATTTCTGGACGGTGATGGGGGACAACCTTTTCACCTCTAAAAAGACCAAAGCAAACCTTTTGCACAAGAACACGGATGAGGATGAGATCTCTGCCGCCGCAGAGCTGTGGGTGGGCAATGTGGATCGCGATCTTGCGCGCGAGTGCCGCGCGGAGCTTGGCGTGACCGAGTACGGCTTTTTCGTGCGAGAGGACGGCGTGGTCTATACCTCTCCCAATGATGCGGCGCTGCTTGCGGGCGGAGAGGTGATCGCAGGACTTCTTGAGGATGCGATCACGATCACCGAGGAGGTGCGTTACCTCAAGCTGCCCATCGGCTTCACCTTGAAGCGCGATGTAAACAGCAAATGGGTGACGGATTTCCCCAAGCCCGAGAGAGAGGGGATCACCCTTTACAACACGATGGATGATCAGAACGACTCCTTGCAGTATTATTACGTAGGCGAGGGCGTGAGCGCCGAGAGCTATCACAGCTATTGCGACACGCTGCTTGCACAGGGATATACCGTGGTGACGCAAAATGAGATTGAGCAAAGTCTTTATACCACCTTTGTGGATCCCACGAACACCTTCTCGCTTTACGTGGCGTACAATGCGTATGCGCATGCAAGCGAATACAACTATCCTGACAAGCTGAACGCGCAATATCAGAAGTGCTTCCGCATCGTTTCCTCGCCCTTGAACAGTGTGACACTGCCCGATGCGGGACTTCTTACCCCTAATCCCGATTACAAGCGCGTGACAAGTTCGTCCATTACCGCGCTTGAACTTTATAAGGACACCGTAGGTATGGGTTACGTGATTACACTGGAGGACGGCCGCCTGGTGGTGTTTGACGGCGGTTTTGTGGCAGCTCCGGCGCCTGCGGATCTTTGGAATCTGCTTTGCGCCACCAACGAGCGTATCACGGGTCAGCCGACCTCTGCGCAAAACCCCGTGCGCATTGCCGCGTGGATCCTGACACATTCTCATTCCGACCACTCCAGCGCTTTTTTGAAGATGCTTACCGCTCACGCGACGGAGATCCGCATGGATTATATCCTCGGCAATTTCCCTTCGGAAACTGCCGTTTACCGTTCGGCGGGGACGGACATTATGGATATGGGTAAAGAGGGGCAGTTTGAGCGCTATCAGGCGCTTGTGCCGGGTGGCTTCAAGTTTATCAAGGTGCACGCGGGGCAAAAGTTCTATCTTGCCAATATCGAGATCGAGATCCTCACCACTTATGAGGATCTGAACCCCGCCCGCATTTCCACGGGCAACGATACCAATACGGTGACACGCATCACGATGTACAACACCAATGAGCAAAAGGTGCGCGTGGGCGATCCCGTGACTTCGGTGTGGCTTGGCGATGCCAACGCTCTGCAAAGCAGATATCTTTGCGCGATGTTCGGTGATTATCTGGAATCGGATATGGTGCAGCTGGCGCATCATGGCAATACGGGATGCGAAAAGGATCTTTACACCCTGGTGAATGCCAAGGTGCTGTGGTTCCCGGTGGACTACTGGCGCGTGGAGCTGTTTGCCATTGCGCAAACGCACCCCACCCTGCGTGACATCAACCTGCACGCACTGACCTTGCCGCGTATGCAGTACGTGTATGTATCCGGCAACGACAATACGATCTCCAACGATTACAACCTGTGCTTGCCTTTCAGTGCGGTCACGGGACAGCCGGATTACGATGGAATTTATGAGGCCATCACGGGTGAGGCGCTGGAATATGACGATATTTCTGCGTATAATAATGTCAACAGATTTATCCTGGCAAAGGGCTAAACGCCCTTTGCCGGACATATGCTAAAACGGATTTTGAAATAAGGGAGAGCCAATATGGATGAGATCACGCCTGTACTCACGCCCCCACAAAGTGGCGCACTGAAAAAGGCGCGGCACCGTGCCGCGTGTGCATTGGAACGTGACACTCTGCTGAGCTTGATACTGACGTATTTGTTTTGCGGCACCGTGCTGTTTGCACTCTTTTTTGCCGAGGAATTGCTCAGCTTTTTCCTTGTGCCGCAAACGCTGATGGGGCTTGTCATGCTGCTGTTTTTGAAGATCGCCCTTGCCGTGCTTTGCTTTATTTGTCTGCTGCTGCCGCTTTTTGCGGGACGCCTGCGTATGACGGGGCTGTGTGCCGCAGGGAAGCGCGTAGCGCTTGAAGATCTGTTTTATTACTTTGGCTCGCTGCGTCTTTGGGGGCGCGGCATGTGGATCGCACTGATTTGCCCGCTGGCACTGCTGCCTGCGCTGTTCTCGCTTCCCGCACTGGTTGCGGGGAACGATGCACTTTCCTTGCAGCGCGCGGCAAGACTTTCTGCGGGGCGCATACCGCTTGCTGACGTGCTTGGCTTTTGGGGACGGGTGCTTGTGCGCTTTTTGCTGGGGCTTTTGACGCTCGGCCTTTTGTGGCTGCTGTACGATGCCCATCACGCTCCTGTGAGCTATTTCGCGTTGGTCATGCAAAAGCAAACAGCGGAAAATGCTTGATAAAAACCGCACACGCACGGCGCGTGTGCGGTTTTTTGCTTGCAAAAGCTACGTTTTTCGCAAATCCACTTGTAAAAAACGGAAATTTATGATAAAATATACTTTATAATATGATCTGGCGGCGATGCCCATTCGCATCGTCCGAAAGGAGTTTATCATGAGCGAAAAATATTATTTGACAACAGCGATCGCGTACGCATCGCGCAAGCCCCACTTCGGCAACACCTACGAGGTGATCATGGCTGATGCCGTGGCACGCTACAAGAGATTGCGTGGCTATGACGTGTTCTTCTGCACCGGTACCGACGAGCACGGTCAGAAGATCGAGAACCTTGCCAAAGAGGCAGGCATTACCCCTAAGCTTTACGTGGACGGCGTGGCAGGCGAGATCAAGGGCGTGTGGGACAAGATGAACACCACCTACGACCGCTTTATCCGTACCACCGACGATGACCACGTGGACGCCGTGCGCAAGATCTTTACCCGCTTCTATAATCAGGGAGATATTTATAAGGGATATTACGAGGGCTGGTACTGCACCCCCTGCGAGTCCTTCTTTACCGAAACGCAGGTTGTGGACGGCAAGTGTCCCGACTGCGGACGTCCCGTCCAGCAGGCGCGCGAGGAGGCCTACTTCTTCAAGATGAGCAAGTATGCCGATAAGCTGCTTGCCCATATTGACGCTAACCCCGAGTTCATTCAGCCCGAGTCCCGCAAGAAGGAAATGATCAACAACTTCCTGCGCGTAGAGGGCGGCTTGCAGGATCTGTGCGTGTCCCGTACCACCTTCTCCTGGGGCGTTCCCGTGGATATTGATCCTAAGCACGTGATGTACGTGTGGCTTGATGCACTGGCAAACTATATCACCGCCATCGGCTACGATCCCGATAAGACCTTTGCCGAGCAGAGCGAGCAGTTCCGCAAGTACTGGCCCTGCGACGTGCACGTGATCGGTAAGGATATTCTGCGCTTCCATACCATCTACTGGCCCATCTTCCTGATGGCGCTTGACATTCCGCTTCCGAAAAAGGTGTTTGGCCACCCCTGGTTCAACGCCGCTGAGGAAAAGGGACAGAAGCCTGCGGGCGAGGACGTCAAGATGTCCAAGTCCCGCGGCAACGTGATCTACGCAGACGAGCTTGCCGAGACCTTCGGCGTGGACGGCGTGCGTTATTTCGCCCTTTCCGAGATGCCCTACGATCAGGACGGTCGCATCTCCTACACCAACGTGCTGTGGCGCTATAATATGGACCTTGCCAATAACCTTGGCAATCTGGTCAGCCGTACGCACGCGATGACCAAGAAGTATTTTGACGGCATCATTCCCGCACCTGCTGGCGAGGAGGGAACCGACGCCGAGCTGAAAGCCGCCGTGGCTGAGGCAAAGGTAATCTTCGAGCAGAATATGGATACCTTCCATATCTCCGACGCGTTGGAGGGCGTATTCAATATGCTCCGCCGTGCCAATAAGTATATTGACGAAACCGCGCCTTGGGCGCTCGCAAAGGACGAGGCAAACAAGCCCCGCCTTGGCACCGTGCTTTACAACCTCTTGGAGTGTATTCGCGTAGCGGGTGTTTTGCTTCGCGCCATCATTCCCGCAACGGCAGACAGCATCTTTGCACAGCTGAACACCGACAAGCGCGAGTATGCTGACATCGACACCTTTGGTGTATTGGAGGCAGGCAAGGCACTTGGCGAGGCCGCCATGCTCTTTGCCCGTGTAGATGAAAAGGTGATCGACGAGATCATCAAGGCGCGCGAGGAGGCCGCCGCCAAGGCAGCCAAGGCCGCACAGAAGCCCGAAAGACCTACGGGCTGCGCCCTCATTGGCATTGAGGACTTTATGGGCGTGGAGCTTCGCACCGCGAAGGTCATCGCCTGCGAGAAGGTGCCGAAGGCCAAGAAGCTGCTGAAATTGCAGATCGATCTTGGCTACGAGGAGCGCCAGGTGGTGTCGGGTATTGCCAAGTTCTACGAGCCCGAGCAGCTGATCGGCAAGAAGATTATCGTGGTGGCAAATTTGAAGCCCGCAACGCTTTGCGGCATCGAGTCCAACGGTATGATTCTGGCTTCCGGCGAAGAAGAAGTTCGCGTAATCTTCCTCGATCCTGAAACTCCTTTGGGAGAAAGAGTAAGATAATTTCAAAGATTTTTGAAAGGGGTGCGGGGGAAACTTTTGCGCGACCACCGAAGGTGTGTCGACGTGCTCGCGTAAGCGAGGACAGCAAAAAGTTTCCCCCGCATAAATCATATGACTTATAAACTATTCGACTCGCACGCACATTATTACGATGGCCGCTTTGACACGGTTGAGGGCGGTGCCGATGCGTTGCTGAACACCCTGTTTGCGGGTGAGGTCGGCGGTATCGTGAACGTGGGTACCGATCTGGAAAACGCCCACACCGTGATCGAGAGCGCTGCGCGCTTTGAAAATATGTACGCTGCCGTGGGTATCCACCCCTCGGACGGGCAAAGCTACCGCGACATTCCCGCTGCGATGGCAGAGCTTCGCACGATCCTTGGAGATGCGGAAAGTCGCAAGGCACGCAAGATCGTGGCGCTTGGAGAGATCGGGCTTGACTATCATTACGACGACACCGACAAGCCGCATCAATCCGCATTTTTCAAGGCACAGTTAAAGCTTGCCGAGGAGCTGGATCTGCCCGTGATCATTCACGACAGGGAAGCGCACGGCGACGTTTTTGACGCCGTTTGCGCGCACCCCGGGGTGAGCGGCGTGTTCCACAGTTACAGCGGCAGCGCGGAGATGGCGCGCGACCTTGTGCGCCGCGGCTGGTATATCTCCTTTTCGGGCGTGGTGACATTCAAAAATGCCCCCAAGGTGCGCGAGGCCGTGGAGGCCGTTCCGCTTGACCGTATCCTGATCGAAACCGATTGCCCCTATCTCGCACCCGTGCCGCATCGCGGTCAGATGAACCATTCGGGACTGATGAGATACACGGCCGAGGCCGTTGCCGAGGTCAAAAAGATCCCCTATGACGAGCTTCTGCGCATCACAAGCGAAAATGCGCGAAAACTGTACAGAATATAAGTAAAAAGCCGTTCTCGGGCGCGAGAACGGCTTTTTTGCACCCAAAATTGTGCAATCTATACAAAAACAAAAGTGGGATTTCTACATTCGGTGTGAAAATCTTTCAAAAAAACTATTGCCAAGTCGAACTGTTTAGGTTATAATAAATGTAATGTATCAATAAACTGTCGATACAAATGAACCCGCGCGAAGCGGAACATAAGGAGGAAAACAAACTATGGCTACCTTTTACAACACGAAACAGATCAGAAATCTCGCCCTGCTCGGTCACGGTGAATGCGGAAAGACCTCGCTGGCAGAAGCAATGCTGTATCTTTCCGGCAAGATCGACCGTCGCGGTAAGATCGCAGACGGCAACACCGTTTGTGACTTTGACGCTGAGGAGCAGAAGCGCGGTATTTCGATCTCCGCAGCACTTGCGCACGTGGAGTGGAAGGACACCAAGATCAATATCATCGACACCCCCGGCGATCCCGATTTCGCAGGCGAGGTCGGTCAGGCGCTGCGCGTAGCAGGTAACGCCGTGATCGTTGTGGACGGCAAGGCCGGCGTTGAGGTCGGCACCGAGCTTGCGTATAACGCAGCGTGCGATGCAGGCGTTCCGCGCGTATTCTTTATCAACAAGTGCGACGATCCCGAGTACCAGTTCGCAAAATCCTTCTACGAGCTGCACGATAAGTTCGGCAACACCCTTTGTCCCGTATTCATTCCTTGCCAGGTCGGTAAGGAGATCGCGATGATCGACCTGATCTCCTCCAAGGCCTACACCTACGATAAGGAAACCGGCAAGAGATCCGAGGTGGAGTTCACCGACGAGATGAAGGAAATGGTCAACCAGTACAAGGACGCCTTCTACGAGGCAATTGCCGGCACTAGCGACGAGCTGATGGAAAAGTATTTCGCAGGTGAGGAGATTACCCGTGACGAGGCCGTTCTGGCCCTGCACGAGGGCATTATTGCCGGCTCCATTACCCCTGTTTACTGCGGCTCCGCCACCAAGATGTGGGGCGTGATCGCCATGATGGACGCCGTTGCCGAGTCCTTCCCGCGCTTTACTGCCCGTAAGGTAGAGAAGTACGAGAACGGTGACGAGGTCGCCATCGACGTGGACGGCGAGCCCGCGATCTTCGTTTATAAGACCGTTGCGGATCCGTTCGTGGGTCAGATGTCCTTCTTCAAGGTCATGAGCGGTACGATCAAGCGCGATATGGTGCTGAAAAACACCCGCGGCACGGCAGAGAAGATGGCTCACTTCTACGTGATGAACGGCAAGAAGCAGACCGAGGTTGAGGAGCTTGCCTGCGGCGATATCGCTATGATCGCAAAGCTGGCTGATACCAAGACCAACGATACGCTTTCCGTATCCGGTACGGTAGAGTACAGCAAGATCGCGTACCCCACTCCCTATATGACCAAGGCGATCCTGCCCTTGTCCGCTAAGGACGAGAGCAAGATGTCCCCCAGCATTACCAAGATGCTGGAAGAGGATAAGACGCTCCGCTATGAAAACAACAAGGAAACCGCACAGATCCTGATCTCCGGTATGGGTGAAACGCACCTGTCCGTGCTGGTCGCTCGCCTGGAAAGCCGCTTCGGCGTGAAGGTGGTTCTGGACGATCCCAAGATCGCTTACCGCGAGAGAATTACCAAGCCCGCTGATATCGAGGCGAAGTATAAGAAGCAGAACGGCGGCTCCGGTCAGTACGGCCACGTTAAGATCCGCTTTGCTCCCGCAGAGGACGAGGGCCTGACGTTCAGCGTATCCGTTGTAGGCGGTACCGTGCCGAAGAACTTCTATCCCGCAGTAGAGAAGGGCTTGCAGGACGCTATGGCGAAGGGCGCGCTCGGTTACCCGCTGGTACAGCTGGGTGCAGATCTGTACGACGGCTCTTATCACGACGTGGACTCTGACGAGCTTTCCTTCCGTACCGCCGCACAGATGGCATATAAGGACTGCCTGACCAAGGCAAGCCCTGTGCTGCTGGAACCCGTGGGCGATCTGGATATCACCGTTCCCGAGGCGCTGGTCGGCACCGTTATGGGCGATCTGAACAAGCGTCGCGGCTCTGTAATGGGCATGGATCATACCGGCTGCCGCAAGGGCTACACCACCGTGCATGCCATCGCTCCCAAGGCCGAGATCATGGACTATCCGATCGCGCTTCGTGCGATGACCAAGGGATTCGGCTCCTTCGAGTACAACGTCACGGGCTACGAGGTCGTGCCGAGAGATATCACCGCTAAGGTTGCGGCTGCTAAGAAGTAAGATCACCGTATTTGAGTAAAAAACGCCCAGGGAAAGCCAAAACTTTCCCTGGGCGTTGCTTTTTGAAAATCGCAATTTTTATCATAAAACGAAACTCTTTTTCGCGAAAGCACTTGCCACGTGACAAGGAAAATGGTACAATGAAGAAAATTATACGAAGGGAGTGCCTTCTATGAATAAAAACGAAGCATTACATCTGTTGCGCACCACCCCGCTTTTCTGGTCGCGACTTGGATTTTGCTATGATCCGCCCCTCTATCACGAAAACGGTGAGCGCATCGTGTTTAACGATACGTATTCCGAGGCGAAAACACACGCCGATTTCGCGGCGGCGGGCGTTTCCTTGCATACCTGTATCCTGGATAGCGGCTGGGTAGGGGTGGACACCTATGATTATACACTTTGTGATCGCGTGCTGAAAGAGGTCTTTGAGGTCGGCAAGGCAGCGTATTTCATCCCGCGCATTAAGCTCAATGCCTCTGTTGATTGGTGCCGAAAAAATCCCGCTGAGTTGTTCGTTTACGCGAATGGGCCGCGTGAGGTGGAACAGATCCGCGCACTGGTGGGAACCCTTAAACACGATTATCTTGGCTACGAATCCAAGGTCGGCTATTATAACGCCAGCGGTTGGCAGGATACGCGTCCTAATGTGGGCGGTCTGATCGCGCGTCAGAGCTTTTCTTCGAAGAAGTGGCTTGCAGACGCAGGCGAGGCCTTGAAGCGACTGATCGACCATCTGGAAAACGGCCCTTACGGTGATCGTATCCTCGGCTATCATATCGCTTACGGCGCTTCTGGCGAAACGATGATGTGGGGCAGACAAAGCGGACAGTTCGGCGACTGGGGTGTGTCCAATCGCGCGAATTTCCTTGCGTGGGGCCTTGAAAAATACGGTAGTGAAGCCGCTCTGCGCGACGCGTGGGGAGAATATGAGCCCGAGATCGTGCCGCCGCCCGCCGTGCGCGAGCCTCAAAATGCCAAGGGAACTGAGTTGAACCGCGATGCTAAGACGGGACAGTGGGCGGTGGATTACGATCTGTTCATAAACGCATGCAATATTGACGCGATGGAGTATTTCGGCAAGATCGTCAAGGAAAATACCGCTGACAAGCCGGTAGGCGTATTTTACGGCTATATTATGCACGTGGCGCGTAGTGCCTACTCCTCTCATCTCGGGGATTTTGAACGCGTGCTGAACAGCCCGTATATTGACTTTATTGCCGCACCCAAGCCTTATCGCCGCAGCGAGCCGGGCGAGCCGAGCGGGGAAATGTGCCCCGTGACCTCGGTAAACGCGCGTAAGCTCTGGGTGGACGAGTGTGATATTCGCACGCATTTGGCTACGGGGGACGCCGCGCATTCGCACTCGCGTGGAAAATCCGACACCGAAAGTATGCTTTTGCGCGAGCTTTGCAAAAATCTCACGCACAATTCCGGCTTTTGGTTTATGGATCTCGGCGGTAACTGGTATAACGATGCCGAGATCATGGCCTTTGTGCAAAAGCTGAACGGCGTGGCGTCGAAGGTCTGCGAAAAGGAGCACAACGGCGGTGCGCGCGTGCTTGCGATCGTGGACGAGGAAAGTATGCTTTGGCTGCCCCCCGCACGCAATCAGCGCATGGAGCATCTCTGGCGCAATCTCAATCTTTGCGGCGTGCCTTGCGAGCTGATCTTGTCGGGCGATCTTGCACGTACCGACCTTTCGGGAGTAGAGCTTGCCGTGCTGCTGACACCCTACAAGCAGGATGCAAAATACGTCGAAAATCTGCACCGTTTGCTGCCTAACGGGGCAAAAGTGATGATCGTTGGCGAGAGTGACGCCATCAACGGTGTGAAATTCAAGGAATACCCCGACGACGGATTTGTCGACCTACGCGTGCCCGTACAAGAGGGTGTTGAGCCGCTTTGCCGCGACTACAAGGGCGTTCCCACGGTGGGCGTGCTGGAAAACGGCGATATCCTTGCCGCAAGCGTGTGCCTTGACGTACCTGCGTTGGATAAGATATTCACTTACGCAGGCGTGACGCGCCTTGCACCCGCACAGAGCGCGGTCTATGCGGATAACCGCCTGATCTCCTTCTTCCCGCGCGATGACGTGTCCTTCCTGCCGGATATTCCCGCAGGCGTTATCTGGCGCGACGTACTGACGGACGAGATCCTTGTGCGCGGTGAGGCGCTTTCGATCCCCGCGCGCGGTGCAAGAGCATTTTATATCGAATAATAAGAAAAAAACGGAGTTGTCCTGCGGGCAGCTCCGTTTTTTTGTTTCGGTCGCACAAAGCGACCTTTTTTTCGTTTTGGGCATGGTATAATCCGTGCAGAAAGGAAGTGAAAGAATGATCCAAAACACTTATGGCTTTGAAACAAGATCGCGCGACGGGCTTTTGTGCGTGTATCTGTATGGCGAGATCGACCATCACAGCGCGGTTGCGCTGCGCGAGGATCTGGATCGGCTCCTGTGGCAGGAGCGCCCCCGCCGCTTCGTGCTGGACCTGTCCCGCATTGAATTTATGGACAGCGCAGGGCTGGGTCTTTTGATGGGACGCTACCGTCTTGTGCGTGAGCTGGGCGGCGTGATGGCGCTGACTGCACCCAATCCCCGTGTGATGAAGATCCTGCGTCTTTCGGGAATGGAACGCTTTTTTGAAATTGAGGACGTGCCGAAGGGAGAAAGAATATGAGAAAAAAGAACAGAAGCGCAGGGAATTATATGCGGCTTGTGCTGCCTGCCGTATCCGTGAATGAGGGGATCGCCCGTGCGGCGGTGGCTGCCTTTTGCGCACAATGCGACCCCACCGCAACCGAGCTTGCGGATATCAAATGCGCGGTATCCGAGGCGGTGACGAATTGTATCGTACACGCCTATCGTGAAAAGGAGGGCGAGATTTCCATTACCGTGCGTGTGATCCCGCGCGGGGTGCGGATCTTGATCCGTGACCGCGGTTGCGGTATTGAGGACGTGCAAAAGGCCCGCGAGCCGCTTTTTACCACAGATGCGGCGGGTGAGCGTAGCGGAATGGGATTTACCGTGATGGAAAGCTTTATGGACAAGCTGAGCGTGCGCTCTGCCAAGGGGCAGGGGACGCTGGTGGTGCTTACCAAATACTTAAAAAAAGAGGAATAAGGCGGGGCGCCAAAGAAAGGAGAGGAGCGCGTGGAAGAGAATAGCCGTCAGAGCCGCCATTACGCGCTGATCGCCGTGGCGCAGTCTGCACAGGAGTGCGAGGCACAGAAAGCCACGGAAGCGCTTCTGTTGGAGAATATGGGGCTGGTGCGCGGTGTGGTACACCGTTTTCGGGAGCGCGGCGTGGAATATGAGGATCTTATGCAGATCGGTACGATCGGAATGCTGCGCGCCATTCGCAGCTTTGATCTTTCCCGCGGGCTTGCGTTTTCCACCTACGCCGTGCCGCTGATCATGGGGGAGATCCGCCGCTATCTGCGGGACGACGGGCTGATCCGCGTCAGCCGCAATTACAAAAAGCTTTGTGCAGAGCTGTCCAACAAGCGCGCCGAGATCCTTGGGCGCGAGGGTAGAGAGGCCGGCGTAGAGGAGCTGGCCGCGCTTTGTGGCGTTTCCCGCGAGGAGGCGGCTGTGGCGCTGGCCTCTGCTACGCCGGTGACCTCGCTTTCCGATCCTGCCTTTGAGGAGGATAAGGGAGAGCTTTCCGAGCGCCTTGTGGACGAGGAGAGCTTGCACGAGGGCGAGATGCTGAACAACAAGATCGCACTGCGCGAGGCGATCGCACGCATGCCTGCGCTGTGGCGAAGGATATTGCTTTTGCGTTATTTTCGTGATAAAACGCAGCAGCAAACGGCAGACGCCCTGGGGCTTACGCAGGTCAAGATATCCCGCGAGGAAAAGAAAATTCTGGAATTTCTGCGTGGAGAGTTGATTGTGTAAGCCGAGAGAAAGAGATGGCAAATACCCGCTTTTTCTACCCGTTTTGGGGTTAAATGTGAAAAACGGGGCATACTGTTGATAAAAGTAGCGGGAGGTGTGCGTGTGCGCGAGGTGAAGTGGGAGCGTGTGGCAAGCATTTGCGTTGCCTTGGTCGGCGGTGGCTTTTTGCTTTATTTGCTGGCGCGGTTTTTGTTGGCGCTTTTTTTGCCGTTTTTGTTGGCCTTCCTGCTGGCGATCGCGGTAAGGCCGCTTGCGCGCTTTCTTGCCGGTAAAACGGGGTGGAGCTCCCGCGTGTGCGCCGTGCTTGCCACGCTTCTTATTTTGCTGCTGC
The DNA here is from genome assembly GCA_045632185.1 of Eubacteriales bacterium. GTDB lineage: Bacteria > Bacillota > Clostridia > Oscillospirales > CAG-272 > Firm-07. Next base: position 6,910 of record JAZQWF010000060.1, on the reverse strand, counting down.
TGGGACTGCTGATCTATCTTCTTGCGCTGCGGCTTTTTACGGAGCTGGAACGCCTGATCGATTTTCTGGTTGAGGATAGCGCCAAGGAGGACGGCAGCGTGGCGCGAATGCTTCGCCTTTTGCGCGAATGGGGAACCAGAGTGCCGTTTTTGTCCCGTTTGCAGGAGCTGGATCTTGTGCGGGATCTGATCGGGGATCCGTCGGTGTATTTCACCGAGCAGCTGCAAAAAATGCTGGGAGAGCTGGCAGGGAAGCTGACCGGAGCACTGACGGCACTACTGGGACGCTTGCCGGGCGTGCTGCTTTTTCTTATGGTCACGTTGATCGCGTGCGTTTATTTTGCACTGGAATACGAGAAGGTCTGTCAGGTTTTGGAACGGCTGCTGCCCCCCGGCGCACGTGCAAAGCTGCCCGAATGGAAGAACCGCTTTACACGCGCGTTCAAGCGCTGCGTGAAAGCGTATCTGGTGCTGTTTTTGCTTACCCTTGTGGAGCTTTTTGCGGGCTTTTTGCTCCTGCGCACCTCTTATCCGTTTTTGCTGGCGCTGCTTGGTGCCTCGCTGGATATTTTGCCCGTGCTGGGGGTGGGGATCATGCTGATCCCGTGGGGGATCTTTGCGCTTGTTACCGGGCAAACGGGGCGCGGTGTGGGGCTTTTGATCCTTTACGCCGTGATGAGCGTGATCCGCCAGATCGCCGAGCCGCATCTGGTGGGCAAGAGCATCGGTCTGCACCCTATCTTGATGCTGATCGCCTTTTACGTGGGGATCTCGCTGTTTGGGGTAAGCGGTATTCTGATCGGCCCGATGCTGGCGCTGCTTGCCAAGCTTCTTTTTGACCGCGCTTGTGGCACGGAAAAAGTATGACGAAAAACGCCGTTTTTGCGGCGTTTTTCTATTATTTTGCTTTTTTGTGCCGAGGGACTTGCAAGTACGCGCGCGCTATGTTATACTAAAAGCAATAATATACCTACGGGGGAACAAATTATGAGATATCAGATCTTTTCGGATAATGAGTGGCTCTATCCCGACAGCGAGATCGGCGAGTGCGGTAAGGCCGAGCTTTTTGCCGCGCGCGGTGGTGACGTTTGCTTTCAGGTGTTGATCGATCGCACGCTGGCAGCAGGCGAGAAGGTTGACTTTTCCTTCACGCTTGACGGCTGTGCATTGGAGCCCTATCAGCTCCTTCCCGCTTGTGTCAGCGAGAACAGCGGTGTGAAAACGCACACCACGTTGAACTATGACGAGGTTAAGGATTTCGTAACCCGCAAGGCACCCTTCTGGGTGTATGACATAACCAAGCCCGTGGTGGACGGTATTGAGGAGGGCAGAGCTGCCTTTTTCCTGCGTGTCAACGTGGCGGCGGACGCGCCCGTCGGCGTTTTTGAAGCGCCGATCACCGTTACCTTTGCCGACGCAAGCGTGGAGATCCCCGTTTCCGTCAAGATCTATCACGCGCAGATCCCCGCACTGGAAAATGCGTCTTATCACATGATCAACTGGCTTTACTATCCTACCATTGCCAAGCAGCATAACGTAGAGCCGTATTCCGCGGCGTATATGGACGTGGTGCGCAACTATCTGGTCAATCAGCTGGATATGCGCAACGATTACCTGATGATCCCCTCTGGCGAGCCCGTGCGCGATGCCGAGGGCCGCGTGATCGACTTTGATTTTACCTATGCAGAAATGGTGGGCAATCTGGCGCTTCAAATGGGCTTTACCAAGATCCTTGGCGGCTTTTCTATTCAGTGGCTGGATTGGAAATCTCCCGATCTGTACCTGCTTTGGGATAAGGAGGTCGAGGTCAAGACGATCGAGGGCTACCGTCAGTTGAAGCTGTATTTCACCCGTGCCAACGAGTGCATCGAGCGCAACGGCTGGCGCGCCAATTACCAGCAGTGCCTGATGGACGAGCCGCAGTTCAACAACAGCGCCGCTTACCGCATTGTGGGCGCGATCTGCCGTAAGTGTATCCCCGGCGTCGTGATCAACGACCCCGTAGAAAGCACCGATCTTGCGGGTGGCCTTGACGTTTGGGTGGTCAAGCAGGCCGTGTACGAGAAGTATTTGGAGGATTATCAGAAGCTGCAAGCAATGGGCGAGGAGATGTGGATCTACACCTGCGGCTTCCCTGCAAACAAGGTGATGAACCGCGTGATGGATCTGCCCCTTGTGGCCAGCCGCCTGCCGATGTGGATGTGCTACAAGTATAACTGTCCCGGCTTCCTGCATTGGGGTTATCACTGTCACAATGACGAGGAGCGTAACGATACCTGCTATAAGGTGCGTGAGCGCCGCTTCCCGGCAGGCAATGCCCACGTGGTCTATCTTGCCGCCAACGGTCCGATCTACGGCGTACGCGCACACTCTCAGCGCACGGGCGCACAGGATTACGAGCTGCTGTATCAGCTTGGCCTTGCGGACAAGGAAAAGGCGCTTGCCATCGTGGATAAGGTCTGCCGCACCTTCGACGATTACGACCCCACCGCCAAGGCATTGGACGATGCCCGCCGTGAGGTTTTGGAGGCGCTTGGCTAAGTCAAGTGTTTTCAGAAAACGAAAGTCCCCGAAAGCGCCCGCTTTCGGGGACTTCTTTGCTTGTTAATCAAATAGGGGAGTGGATAGATATCTGTCCGCGCCGTCAGGCAGAATACAGACGATGACCTTGCCCTTGTTGCCGGGACGGGAGGCCAGCACGTCTGCGGCGTGCAGGGCAGCGCCCGAGGAAATGCCGACGAGAATGCCTTCCTTGCGACCAAGCTCGCGTGCCGCAGCGTAGGCCTCGGCCTCGGTGACGGTGATCACGTCGTCCAGAAGCGAGCGATCCAGGTTTTCGGGCACGAAGTTCGCGCCGATGCCTTGCAGGCCGTGCGCACCCGCTCTGCCGAGCGAGAGCAGGGGAGAGGAGGCGGGCTCAACGGCAACGACCTTCAAATCGGGGATATGGCGGCGCAGATAGCGCGCCGTGCCGGAAAGCGTACCGCCCGTGCCGACACCTGCAACAAGAATATCAATGTGGCCGCCCGTTTCCTCCAACAGCTCGCGTGCCGTGGTTGCCTCGTGCGCTTTGGGATTGGCGGGATTGTCGAACTGAGAGGGGATAAAGCTGCCCTCGATCTCGGCGGCAAGTGCCTTGGCCATCTCGATCGCGCCTTGCATGCCCTTGCTGCCATCGGAAAGGTGGATCTCCGCGCCGTAAGCGGCAAGCAGCTTGCGGCGCTCCACGCTCATCGTATCGGGCATGACCAGGATCACGCGATAGCCGCGTGGCACGCCGATGGCGGCAAGCCCGATGCCCGTGTTGCCGCTGGTCGGCTCAATGATCGTGCCGCCCGTGCGCAGAATTCCGCGCGCTTCGGCGTCCAGGATCATCATCAGCGCCACGCGGTCCTTGGCGCTGCCGGCGGGATTGAACTCCTCTAATTTACATAATATACGCGCGTCGCGCGTGCGATTATAGTTGGTGGGCTCCAACAGGGGAGTGCTTCCCACCAGCTCGGTGATGCTGTGGCAATACATAGACAACCTCCTTGGGAAAGGAAAAAACTTTCCATCATAACTATTATAACGCGCGCAGGGGAAAAAGTCAATAGAAAAAGGGCGCTCCGTGGGTTGGCGGAGCGCCCGAATTCTTATCTTGCTGTAAAATTAAGCAAGCGCGTTGAGCTTCTTGGTAAACTGGCTCTTCTTGCGAGCACCGGCATTCTTGTGAAGCAGACCACGAGCAACAGCCTTGTCGATCTTCTTAACAGCGGCCTTGTAGGTCTCCTGTGCAAGCGCAACATCACCGGCAGCGACAGCAGCTTCGTACTTCTTCATCTCAGTTTTCAGCTGGGTGCGGAACATCTTGTTCTGCATCGTCTTGGCAGTGGTAACCTTTACACGCTTCTTTGCACTCTTAATATTCGGCAAATCATTCACCCCCTTGTAAAATGTTAGATGCGGTCTTTTGCGACAGCACCTGAGAGGGTGCGCTGTCACGCCTGTCCATACTCGCACATTATAGCACATCTTTTCGCCGATTGCAAGACCTTTTTGAAAAAAAGACGAAAAAATTTTGAGAAATTTGCGATTTTTTTGCTTTGCGAAACACTTTTTTGTGTGTTTTGGAGTGCAGCTTTACGGCGGGGAAAGGGTTGAGAAAAATATTTTTTGAAAAAATGGGGTTTTTTTCATAAAACCCCTTGACAGAGAGGAAGAACTTGGTTATAATATTAAAATGTTATATTATTCGCTAAGGGATAACTATGCCTTTCGATAATCAAACATGCCGATATTATTTTCAGCGATAATGTTCGGTTTTCCCCTCGGTCCCCGCTGCTGACGGGCAGTGTGGACACAACATGGAATGGAGTGATAAATCAATGGTCAATGTCAAAGAGCAAAAACTCGGTCAGAACACCAGAATGAGTTTCTCCAAGGCGCGCTACAACCTTGAGTTGCCGAACCTTGTAGAAGTTCAAACCAAATCCTTCAAGTGGTTCCTCGACGAAGGACTTGGAGAGGTTCTGCGTGATGTCTCCCCCGTAATCGACTTTTCGGGTAAGCTGCAAATCGACTTCCTGTCGCACACGATTGCACAGGCGCCGAAGTACAGCGTGGAGGAGTGCAAGGCACGCGAAACCAACTACGCCGCCCCCTTGCGCGTTAAGGTGCGCCTGACGAACAAGGAAACGGGTGAAGTGCAGAATTCCGATGTGTTTGTGGGCGAGATCCCGCTTATGACTGAGGACGGCACGTTCGTGATCAATGGCGCAGAGCGCGTCATCGTTTCGCAGATCGTTCGTTCCCCCGGCATCTACTACAAGTCCGAGATCGATAAGATGGGCAAGCGTAACTACGCCGCTCAGATCATTCCGTATCGCGGTGCTTGGTTGGAGTACGAGAACGACAACAGCGGCGTGATCAACGTGCGCATCGACAAGAAGATGAAGGTGCCGATGACGATGTTCATTCGCGCACTGGGTGCTCTTGGCGAGGGCTCTGAGTTCGAAACGCGCGAGGATATCCTTGCCACGTTCGGAGAAGAGGGTTGCCTGCGTCTGACCTTTGAAAAGGACAAGTCTGAGGAGATTGCCGCAAGCGAGCATACCTTGGCAGGCCACGAGGCGCTGAAAGAGATCTACCGCAGAATGCATCCCGGCGAGCCCGCCATGGTTGAGGCCGCACAGAAGATGCTTTCCGAAATGCTGTTCAACACCGCTCATTACGAGATCGCTCCCGTTGGACGCTATAAATTTGACAAGAAGCTGGCCCTGCACAACCGTGTGACCGGCTTTGCACTGGCTGAGCCCGCTGTCAGCCCCCTCACCGGTGAGGTGCTGTTCGACGCAGGCAAGGTTCTTTCCAACACCGATGCACGCGCGATCGAGAACGCCGGCATCAATCAGGTTACGATCGCTTTGGAGGATGGCACTCCCGTCAAGGTCTTCTCCAACAACACGATCTATCCCGAGCACATTCTCGGCTACGATCTCAAAGATTGCGGCATTACCGAGAAGGTGCGTATCCCTGTGCTTCTCTCTATTCTGGAAGAGGCCGCAGGCGACGTTGAGGAAGTGAAGAATTTGGTTCGTGCCCGCGCAGCAGAGCTTGCTCCCAAGCACGTGACCAAGGACGACATCCTCGCCTCTATTAACTATATGCTGTGCCTGATGCACAACCGTGACATCGGCCACTACGACGATATCGACCATCTGGGCAACCGTCGCGTTCGCTCTGTGGGTGAGCAGTTGCAGCACGCACTTCGTGCCGCCTTCATTCGCATGAAGAAGACGATCGTTGACCGTATGGCTACGCAGGATGCGGATAAGATCTCGCCCCAGATGCTGATCAATACCCGCCCTGTTGCTACGGGTATCCGCGAGTTCTTCGGTTCCTCTCAGCTCTCGCAGTTCATGGACCAGAACAACCCCCTTGCTGCTCTGACGCACAAGCGCCGTCTGTCTGCTTTGGGTCCCGGCGGTATCTCCCGTGACCGTGCTTCCTTTGACGTTCGTGACGTACACTACACCCACTACGGCCGTATGTGTCCCATCGAAACGCCCGAAGGTCCTAACATCGGTCTTATCTCCTATCTGACTACCTACGCCCGTATCAACGACTACGGCTTTATCGAGGCTCCTTACCGCAAGTACGACAAGGAGAAGGGCATCGTGACCGACGAGGTCGAGTACATGACTGCCGACGTCGAGGACCGTTACGTGGTGGCACAGGCGAACGAGCCTCTGGACGCAGAGGGTCGCTTTGTGAACAAGGTTGTTAACGTTCGTGATAAGAACAACATCCGTGAGGCCGAGCTTTCCGAGGTCGATTACATGGACGTTTCTCCCAAGATGGTGGTTTCCGTTGCAACCGCAATGATCCCCTTCCTGGAAAACGATGACAACTCCCGTGCACTGATGGGCTCGAACATGCAGAAGCAGGCCGTGCCGCTGATGGTGACCGACTCTCCTATTATCGGTACCGGTATGGAATACAAGGCAGCCGTGGATTCCGGCGTTGTCGTGGTTGCTGAACACGACGGCGTTGTTGACTACGTTGATGCCGACAAGATCGTGATCGTCCGTGATAACGGCGAGCGCGACGTATATGAGCTGATCAAGTTCTAGCGTACCAACCAGGGTACCTGCTACAACCAGCGTCCCATCGTCAACAAGGGCGACGTGATCGAGGCAGGCCGCGTGATCGCGCACGGCCCCGCTACCGCCAACGGCGAAATGTCGCTTGGTAAGAACGCGCTGATCGGCTTCATGACCTGGGAAGGCTACAACTACGAGGACGCAGTTCTTCTGAACGAGCGTCTGGTACGCGATGACGTATATACCTCCCTGCACGTTGAGGTGAAGACCCACGACGCCCGTGACACCAAGCTCGGGCCGGAGGAGATCACCCGCGAGATCCCCAAC
>JAZQWF010000059.1:0-19915 GCA_045632185.1 Eubacteriales bacterium | reverse complement strand
TTGGCGGCTTCTTTTTTTCTTTTACCATGTTCACACTCAACTTAAAATTCTTCAAAGGGGTTTTGGGTGGGGGTACGGGGGAGGGCTTTTGTCAAAACCTCTCCCCCGTTCTTTCAATACAAGCCTTTCTTCCCGCAAAGGCGGCGGTGGAGCAGGTGCAGCCAGCCCACGGGGATCACCGTGGCGGCCAAGAGAAGCGTGAAAAGCAGCTCGCGTGGTGCAAGGGGCATGGTGCGCAGCACCGCGCCGCCAAGGTACACGAAGGCGATCTGCACCGCGGCGACAGCCGCCATGATAAGAAGGAACGCACGGTTGCGCGAAAGCCCTTTCAGCATTCGCACGCGGTCGGTGCGGGCGTTGAAGCAATTGAACACGGACGCAAAAATAAACAGCGCGAAAAAGGCGGTCAAAAGGCATAGGTCGTTCGGCGTTTCGCGGTAAAAGGAGCGCACCCACGCCGAGCAAAGGAAGAATGCGAACATTCCCACCGTGAAAGCGGTCAGCACCGCGATGCGCGCCACCAGCGCGCGCGTTAAAATCGGCTCCTCCCGTTTTTTGGGCGGCTCCTGCATATAAAACGGCATCGGCGCCTCGCCCGCAAAGGCAAGCCCACCGAGCGTATCCATCACCAGATTGATCCACAGCATCTGCGTCACGGTCACGGGTGCCTCCACCCCAAGGAAGGGGCCTAAGATCGAGATCCCCACCGCGCAAAAATTCATCATCAGCTGCAACGCGATAAACTTGCGAATGCTTTTGAAGATGGTGCGCCCATACAGCACCGCCCGCGAGATCGAGGAAAGATTGTCGTCCAAAATCACCACGTCCCCCGCCTCGCGTGCCACCTGCGTGCCGCTTCCCATGGCAAAGCCCACGTCCGCGCGGGAGAGTGCGGGGGCATCGTTGATACCGTCCCCCGTCATACCGACAACCAGCCCCCGCTGCTCGCAGATGCGTACCAAGCGGCTCTTATCGGCGGGGAGTGCGCGTGCCACCACGGCAAGGCGGGGCAGCAGCGCACCGAGCGCATCGTCGTCAAGACGCGCCAACTCCTCTCCCGTCAGCACCACGCCCTTTTCGCGCAAAATGCCACAGCCGCGCGCCATTGCGCACGCCGTTTCACGGCTATCCCCCGTCAGCATCACCACCTGCACACCTGCCGCTTGCAGCGTGCGCACCGATTGCCTTGCATCGGGGCGAAGCGGATCGCAAAAGCTGACGGCACCAAGCAGGCAAAGGGCGGGGAGTTCCCCGCCCTTTGGCAGGGTGTCCCCCGTGCAGATAAGCAGCACGCGCTCCCCCTCGGCGGCGCGCGCAGAGATCGCCGCGCGAAACGCGGCAGGAGAGAACGAATGCGTGCCACCCGCGCCGTCCGCATAGTGCGTCACGCGGGGCAAAAGACGATCCGGTGCACCGCAAAAGCAGACCTTGCCGCCCATCACCGCGCCGGCCGCCCACTTCCGAACACTATCAAAGGGAACGCGCCCCTGCAAGGAAAGATGGGGGGCGTCCTCGCCCAAAAAGGTATCCAGCAGGGCACGATCGGTGGCGTTTCCGCCAAGCGCGCAGGGCGCTCCGTCACGCTCGCCGCGCACGGCCCCCGTAGTGGCATATACCGCCAGACGCAGCTCCTTGTAAAGCGCGGGGGCCTCGCGGCGCAAGGCAGAGATCGAGGGGAAGGTCGTCTTTCCGCAAAGCACGGCACAGGGTGTCAGCTTTCCCGCGGTCAGCGTCCCTGTTTTGTCGGTAAACAGAATATTCATGCTCCCCGCCGCCTCCAAGCCCTCCGGCTTGCGCACCAGCACCTGATCCCGCACCATACGGCGAATGTTGGCGGAAAGCACGACGGCGATCATCATAGGCAACCCCTCCGGCACGGCAACCACCACCACGGTCAACGCCAAGGTCAGCGTATGCAACAGGATTTCCGCCATTTGCGGAAGATCGCGCAGCGTAGCCAGCATACGCGCCCCTTCAAAATCCGCCTCGATCACCACGGCGCGGAACAAAAAGGCGAGCGCGCACACCGCCGCCATCACGTAGCCGATACGGCTGATCTGTGCGGCCAAGCGGGTAAGTCGCACTTTGAGCGGGCTTTCCCGCTTTTGTGCTTGCAGCTCGCCCGAGATCCCGCCAAGAAAGGTCGCATCTCCCACGCGTCTGACAAGCATTTCCCCATCGCCACCAAGCACTGCGGAGCCGGCAAACACCGCCCCCGCACATTCCACCTCCTCGCGCTCGCCTTCCTTGTGCGGGCGCTTCTCTACCTCGCGGCTCTCCCCCGTAAGGGCGGATTGATCCACCGTGAAAAAGCCGCTTAAAACCACCCCGTCTGCGGGGATCTTCTCTCCTGCGCCAAGCAAGACCACGTCCCCCACCACGATCTCGCCCACCTCGATCTCCCGCACCCGCCCCGCGCGGCGTACGCGGCATTTCTCTGCCCCGCAGCTTTCAAACAAACGCGAAAAGGCACGCTCGCCGCGATATTCGGAAAAGGTGGAGATCAAGGTTGCCAGCACCACCGAAACGGCGATGCCCGCCGTTTCCACAAGGTCGGGATCGCGGAAAAGCAGCAGCAGATGCAGACCCAGCGCAAACAATAGCACCTTGATGACGGGATCCCCCAGATTTTTCAAAAAATAGCGCCAAAATCCCTTTTGCGCGCGCCTTGTGTAGGTGTTTGCGCCGTGTGCCTTGCGAGAGGCAAGCGCCTGCTCCTCGCAAAGCCCGAAAGCCGCCGATTTTTCGCGTTTTTCCATACCGTTTCCCCTCTTTTTTCCTTTTTTCCATTTCTATCTTATGAAAAAGGGCGCAAAAAAAGAACGGCCTTACAAGAAAGCCGTTCTTTTTATCTCAAAGGCACGCGCCGTGTGCGATCAGTTTTTCGCGCACGGTCTGTACGCTTAGTGTGTGCGTATTCTTGCCCGTCCGCTTTGCCACGGCGATGGCCGTACCGACCGCGTCACCCATACAAGCGCAGATCGGCATTACGCGCACGGCGGCCTGCGCCTCGTGCGTGGCGGAAAGGCAGCGCCCCGCCACCAACAGATTGTCCAATTCCTTGGGCAGGAAAGAGCGGTACGGAATGGAATAGTATTCCCCGTCCTTGAAATAATGGATATTCGTACCCGTTCCTGCGGGGTTGTGAATGTCGATATCGTAGTTGCCCAGCGCCACGGCGTCCTCAAAAATCGTCAGAGAAAGCAGATCCTCGGCCGTGAGCACGTACTCGCCAAGCAGCTTGCGGCTTTCCCGCACGCCGATCTCGGTGGCGATGGAAACCAGCGTGGCGCCCTCAAACGCATCGGAGTTTTTCTTCAAAAATTCTACGATCTCGTGGATCTGTCGGCGCGCCAGGATCTCGGCACGGCTGACGGCAAAGGGATCGGTGGGATCCTCCTTCACCACGCGCGTGGTGTTAAAGTGCAGCACGCCCTCGCCAATGCCTGTGAAGGTCAGAATATTCTCGCGCGGATTTTTGATCTCGCCGCGCGAGCGCGCCTCCTTGTAAAGCTCCTGCAAGCGCGGGCGCTCCGCCCTGAAACGCTCCACGTCCACCCCGCACATACGAAAGCACGTGGTCATCGGCTGGCAAAGGCCGTCCGTTTCGCGTCCGAGCTGATAGGCACAGCCCGCCTCGGCCATCAGCACACCGTCGCCCGTGGCGTCGATGAAAAAGTCGGCAGAAAACTCCAACACACCGCTTGTGGCAGAGGCCACACGCACGGTTTTTACATACCGTTCGGCCACTTCTGCGCCAAACAGCACCGCGTGGAGCAGCACCTCCACGCCCGCCTCGCTGACCATATCGTCCAGCACCAGCTTGAAATATTCAGGGCGGAACTTGAACAGCGTACCGCTTGCATCGTAGGCGCGCTCGCGCTCACGCATCTCGGCAAACAGCCCCGCACAAAGGATCTTATTTTCCCCCTCAACCGCCGTAACGTAGTTCATAAAGGGATAGACCAGGTTGTTGGAAAGCGCCCCGCCGAGCGTGCCGCTTTTTTCAACAAGAAGAACGGAAAGCCCCTCGCGCGCCGCGCGCACCGCAGCGCTGACACCGGTAAGGCCGCCGCCCGCCACGATCAGATCGTAATGCTTCATTTTCATCACCTCGCCTTTATGATAGCACATTTGCGCATACCACGCAAGCCCCGCCAGAAAAAAACGGAAAATTTCAAAAAGGGGCTTGCATTTTTTCAAAAGATGTGTTATAATATCGGTTGTAAATTTTGCTGGTGTAGCACAGGGGTAGTGCAGCTGATTCGTAATCAGCAGGTCGAGAGTTCGAATCTCTCCACCAGCTCCAACAAGAAAAGGGTGTCCATTTGGGCACCCCTTCTTGTTTGGTGGAGTTTGATTCGAACTCTTTCGCAACCGCCACCTTTGTTTTGAGAGAAAGCGCTTTGCTCGCATTTACATCAAGACATCGCAACCTGTGGCGCGTGTTGCTACCCGACGGGTACACCCGTCGGGTGGGGAATCATCTCCACCAGCTCCAACAAGAAAAGGGATGCCGCTTGGCATCCCTTTTCTTGTTTGGTGGAGGTTGATTCGAGCTCTTTCGCAACCGCCACCTTTGTTTTGAGAGAAAGCGCTTTGTTCGCATTTACATCAAGACACCGCAACCTGTGGCGCGTGTTGCTACCCAACGGGTGCGCCCGTTGGGTGGGAAATCATCTCCACAAATGCAAAAAGCCGAGCCACGTGGCTCGGCTTTTGCGCTTTTTATTTCTTCCCCTGCTCCAAAATAAAGCGCTCCAATTTCTGGCGGGGCTTTTCCACCGTGATCTTCTGGCGGTAGAGGTGCTTGGCGATATAGCCCATAAACAGGTCATAGGCAAGCTCCTCCTGCCAGCGGGCAAGCTGCGCCGCCGTAATCTTGCCAAGCGAGTAGCGAGGGAGCCATTCGCGCATCGTGGGCGTTAGCACCACGTAATCGTCCCTGCCGTATACGATCCTATTCTGATAGGCGCAGAATTTCGAGGCAAAGGGGATCAGATGCTTGCCGCCCCCGCGTCTTGCGATCTCGTTTACCACGGTGGGATCTCCCGCTGCGATGCGCGCGTCCAGGTTCGGCATTTTCATCGTACTGTACGAAAGATCGGCCATATTGATCTCCCGCCTTTGACACGGAGAAAGACTGGGATCCACAAACTCCATCAACGCCATTTTCATGGCCACCACATCGGGGTTTGTGTTATGCTTATTGGTCTTGAAGCATCTGAAAAGCAGCTCGTCGATCACGGCACCGCCGCACGCGTCCAGCGCTTCGTTGGTCAGCATCAACGGCTCGTTTTTCTGGTTCTGATCCATCACCGTATCCGTCCTTTCGCCTTGTCTTTGATTTGAGTATAGCACACCCTTTCTGCATTTGTCAACGCATTTTTTGCTGTTTTCTCTCTTTTTTTCATCTGCTCTTCCCTTTTTGGAAAACTTATGCTATAATAGACGGAACGACATCCTATCAAAATAAGTATAACTATACTTTCGCGCAAGCGCGCACGGGGGAGTTATGCTTTTTTCGGGATTTTCCTTTCTTTTCTGGTTTTTACCGCTGACACTCACGCTCTATTTTTTGCCGCAGGCCACGGGCTGGGGGCACTCCCCTCTCGCGCTGCGCTGGCAGAACGCGGTGCTTTTTGCTTTCAGCTTGCTTTTTTACGCGTGGGGCGAGCCGCTTTACGTGCTTTTGATGCTATGCACCATCGGCGTGAACGCCGCACTTGCGCGCGGCATTGCGCGCGCTCGCTTGCGCGGGGAGCGCGGGCGGGGCTATCTGCTTGCAACCGTTCTTTTTGACGTGGGACTGCTGCTTTTCTTCAAATATCCCCCGCTGCTGGGGCTACCCGCCCCGCACCTGCCGCTTGGCATCTCCTTTTACACCTTTCAGGCGCTTTCCTATGTGGCAGACGTCTATATGGAGCGCGCCCAGGCAGAGAAAAATCCGTTTTACGTGGGTCTTTACGTGGCGCTGTTCCCGCAGCTTGTCGCGGGGCCGATCGTCCGCTACACCGACGTGGCAAGCGAGCTTCGCGCGCGCACGCACTCCGTGCAGGATGCGGCGGCGGGGGCACGTCGATTTATCGTGGGGCTTGCCAAAAAGGTGCTGCTGGCCAATCCCGCAGGAGAGATCTTTGCGGCCTTTGGCGCCACCGGTGCTGACAGCGCCGTGCGCGCGTGGCTGGCCGTGCTGGGCTTTACCTTCCAGATCTATTTCGACTTTTCCGGCTACACGGATATGGCAATCGGCCTTGGGCGCGTATTCGGCTTCCGCTTTCCCGAAAACTTCCACTATCCCTATATTGCCAAAAGCATCACCGACTTCTGGCGCAGATGGCATATCACGCTTTCCTCGTTTTTCCGCGAGTACGTGTATATCCCGCTGGGCGGCAACCGCAAGGGCGCCCTTCGCACCACCTGCAACCTGCTGATCGTCTGGACGCTGACCGGGCTTTGGCACGGCCCCTCGTGGAATTTTCTTTTGTGGGGGCTTTACTACTTTTTGCTGCTGACGGCAGAAAAGCACCTCCTCAAAAAGATCCCGTGGCAAGCACCAAGCGCGCTGAAATGGAGCGCGGCCTTCGCCGCCACGATGCTTGGCTGGACGCTTTTCTTCTTTGACGGCAGCACCGAGGCACTTACCCTTTCCCGCCTGCCCGCCTTCCTTGCCGCCCTGCTTGGTGCAAACGGGCTTGCCCGCGGATCGGATCTGTACGATCTCGTGCGCTCGCTCTCGCTGCTCGCGCTCTGTGCCGTGGGCGCCACACCCCTGCCAAAAAAGATATTCGCCCGCCTTGCGCGGTACAAACTCCCGCTGGCAAGCACCGTACTGCCGCTTGCTGCGCTGCTTTTTTGCATCGCCGCCCTGGCAAGTGCGGGATTTAATCCCTTTTTATATTTCCGCTTTTAACCCCCCAGAAAGGACCTGTATGACAAAGCTTCTTACCAAAATCTTCATCAAGGATCACGAAAACGTGGATTGCCCCACGGTGCGCCGTGCCTACGGTACGCTCTCCTCGGTTACAGGCATTCTCGTCAACCTTTTGCTGTTCGCGCTCAAAATGATCGCAGGCACGCTTGCGGGCTCGCTTGCCATTCGCGCGGACGCATTCAATAACCTCTCTGACGCGGGCTCGTCGGTGATCTCGCTGGTCAGCTTCAAGATCTCGGCCAAGCCCGCTGACCGTCACCACCCCTTCGGACACGCGCGTATCGAGTACGTGGCGTCGATGATCGTGTGCTTCCTTGTGTTCTTCATCGGCATCGAGCTTGTCAGCGGCGCTGTGGAAAAGTTTGTAGCCCCTGCCCTGCCCGTGTTCAATCTGATCGCAGTCATCATTCTTGCCTGCTCGGTGTTATTTAAGCTCTGGCTTGGTTTTTTCAACCGCACGCTTGGCAAAAAGATCGATTCCGAGGTGCTTCGCGCCACCTCTGCCGACTCCTTCTCGGACGCGGCGGCCACCTCTGTGGTGCTGATCGCCACGCTGGTATCCCCCGTGCTGCCCGAGACGATCGGCAAATTCGTGGACCCCGTGATGAGCGCGCTGGTGGCGCTGCTGATCTTCGTGGCGGGTGCGCGCATTTTGAACGAAACCAAAAACGCTATTCTTGGCGAGGCCCCCAGTGAGGAGCTGCTGGAAAAGATCCGCACCACGGTGGCGGAATACCCCGACGCGCTTGCTATCCACGATATGGTGGTGCATAACTACGGCGCGGGACATACCATCGCCTCTTTGCACGTGGAGGTGGACGGCAGCAAAAACATCTTCTCGCTGCACGACACCATCGACCTGATCGAGCGCCGCTTACGCGACGATCTTTGCATCGAGGCAACGATCCATCTTGACCCCATTCTGGTGGGTGACCCCGCCACCGACGAGTGGCACGCACGCGTGGACGCCCTGGCGCGCGAGATCGACGAACGCATCCGCGTACACGATTTCCGCATGGTGCCGGGACACACGCACACCAATTTGATCTTTGATATGGCCGTCCCCTTTGAGATCAAGGAAAGCGACGACGAGATCAAGATGCAAATGGCCGAGGCGGTTGCCAAAAATGCCCCCAACTACTTCGTTGTGATCACCGTTGACCGCGTATAACGAGAAAACAAAAGCGAGGTGCTTTATGATCAAAAATATGAAATTTTACGACACCGATCCCCGCGTGCGCCGCTACGTGCTGCCCACGCGCATCGTCAAAACCTTTGGCGCGGTAGAAAACGCCGAGTGCCTTTTGCACTACCGCAACCGCCAGATCTGGTTGCAGGACAAGGACTTGATGGTGATGACCACCACCGCAGAGCAGAAAGCGGGTATCCTGCTTGATTTCGGCACGGAATTCCACGGCGGCGCGTGCATCACGATGCGCAAAAAGGAGGGCGAGGGACGCGTGCGCCTCTCGTTTGGCGAGTCGGTTGCCGAGGCACTTTCCCACCTCGGTGAGAAAGGCGCTTGCAACGACCACAGCGCCAGAGATTTTGAGATGACGTTGGAGAATTACTCCACCAACGAGTACGCCGCAACCGGTTACCGCTTCCTTTACATCGAGCTGCTCTCCGAGGGCTTCATCAACGTCAAGGGCGTGCAGGGCATCGCCGTATACCGCGATTACGAGTACATCGGCAGCTTTGAGTGTGATAATCCCGTACTGAATAAGATCTATGACACCGCCGCATACACCTGTCACCTTTGCATGCAGAACGAGCTTTGGGACGGCATCAAGCGCGACCGCCTTGTCTGGATCGGCGACGTCGCTCCCGAGCTGAAAACCATCAAGTACGTATTCGGTGACGTGCCGGATCTTTACCGCGCGCTGGACGCCTCCGCCAAGGACGCACCGATGCCCCTTTGGATCAACAAGCACCCCACCTATTCGCTGTGGTGGCTGATCAACTTGGAGGAGTGGTGCCATTACACGGGACGCACCGAGTATGTTGAGCAGCAGCGCGACTATATCCGCGACCTCACCGCGCAGGTGCTGGACAGCGTGGACGATCACGGCTATTTCACCCCCGACTCCTTCCTGGACTGGCCCTCCAAGGCCTATCCCGAGATCGCCCGCAACGGCATTCGCGCCGTGCTTCTTTGGGCGATGGAGGCGGCCGCCAAGCTCAACCGCCATCTCGGCTACGACGCGCTGGCAGCACAATGCGACGGCGTGTGCGAGCTGATCAAAAAGACCCGCCACGGTGCAGGACACCTCAAACAGGTTGCCGCCATGCTGGTGCTGGGCGATCTGCACACCGAGGAGTGCGCCAAGATGCTGGCCGAGAACGGCGCCGCGGGCTTCTCTACATTTATGAGCTACTATCTGCTTTCCGCCATGGCCAAATGCACCTCGACCGAGGAAACGTTGCAGGCGCTTTGTGACTACTACGGCGCGATGCTGGATCTTGGCGCAACCACCTTCTGGGAGGACTTTGACCTTAGCTGGGCGGAAAATGCCTTCCGCATTGACGAGCTGCCCGTAAAGGGCAAGTCGGACGTCCACGGCGACAACGGCAACTACTGCTACAAGGGCTTCCGTCACAGCCTTTGCCACGGCTGGGCATCCGGCCCCGTGGCCTTCCTCACCGAGCATGTGCTGGGCGTCAACGTCAAGGGCATCGGCTGCTCTGAAATTGAAATTACCCCCCATATGGGCAAGCTTTCCTTTGTAAAGGGCGCGATCGCGACCCCTGTGGGACGTGTCGAGATCCTGCACGAAAAGCAGTCCGACGGCACCGTAAAAACCACCGTCAACGCCCCTGAGGGCATCACCGTTACCGTGAAAGAAGGCGAATAAAAGTGCTGCAAGCATTTCTTTTAACCATTGACCCGATCCTGATGCTGTTTTTGTGCGTCATCATCGGCTTTGCCCTGCGCGCCGCCAAAATTCTGCCCAAAGATGCCGGCAAGGTCATGGCAAAGCTGATCACGTGGGTGTTCTACCCTGCGCTTTCCTTTACCACGATGGCAAATTACTGCACCGTGGACAAGCTGGGGCAAAACATCACCTACATTCTGCTTTGCTGCTGCGGCGTGGCGATCGCTCTTGGTATTGCGATCCCGGTCGGCAGCTTGCTTGCCAAACGCAAGCCGAGCGAGAAGGGCGTTTACCAATACTCGCTGGCATTTGCCAACAGTGCCTATATGGGCGATCCGCTTGTGCTGGCGCTTTTCGGCGATCTGATGCTTTCTTACTATAAGCTGTACTGTCTACCCCTCTCGCTGACCATCTATACCTGGGGTCTTGCCGTACTGGTGCCGCAAAACGGCAAAAAGGGGGGCGTGCTTAAAAAGCTGCTCAACCCGCCGATGATCGCGATGCTTGTGGGTATCGTGGTAGGACTTTCCGGCCTTGGCGCGTATATGCCGAACTTCCTTTCCTCTACCATGAATTCGCTGAAAAACTGCATGGGACCCGTGGCAATGCTGCTGGTCGGCTTTACCGTGGCGTGCTATCCCATCGGCGAGATGTTGAAGCAAAAACCCGTATACGTGGCGACGTTGATGCGCCTTTGCGTGATGCCCGCCATCATCATCAGCGCCGTTTTCGGTCTGAAAACTCTTGCCAATCTCGTGTTTGATCTTAACATTGACAACACCGTGCTTTTCCTTTCCTTCTTCGCCGTGGCAACCCCTGCGGGGCTCAACAGCGTCGTATTTCCGGAGTCCTTTGGCGGCGACCCCAAGCCGGGTGCCTCCATCGCCATGATCTCCCACGTGCTGGGCGTGTTGACGCTCCCGCTTTTTTACGCGCTGATGACTTTGCTTTTCGGTGCGCCGAGCATATAAAAAACGCCCCCGTTGGGGGGCGTTTTTTATATTTGCGTTTCAAATCCGTCAAAGGCGACCTCGATGCCGTCCTTCTCCATATCGGCGGCAAGCTCGGCGTGGGGCTTGTGGAGCTTGCGCGACATATGCGTGATGCAAAAGCGCTTTGCGTGGGGTGCAAGCGCGGCTTTCAGCAAGCGCACCATGGCAAGATCGTTATGCTCAAACACGCGGTAATCCCCCGCCTGCTCCCCCACCGTGCCGTCCAGCACAACAAGGTCGGGCTTCGTTTCCTGAATGGCGGCCACCTCATCGTAAAGCAGCCACGCACCGTCTAGACCGTAGAACAAGGTCTTTTCGCCGTCCGTGATCAGAAAATGCACCGCGCCGCGCATCGTACCGTGGTTTGCTGCAAACGCGCGGATACGGTACTTGCCAAGCTGCGCCGCATCCCCCGGCTTCATCGGATAGAACGCCGCCCCCTGCAAATAAGCAAAGGTAGCGCGCGCGTAATGATCCTTGTGGCGGTGGGTGTTCAGGATATAGCGGATGCTTTTCGCATCCTTGCCGAAGCTTGCAAGCGCATCCGGCACGTCGGGGCCGGGATCGATCAGCAGCACGTCGTCGATCAAGACCGACGCGTTGCGGCGATACCCCTCAAAGTCCTTATGATCCGCAGCGCGCCAGTCTGCCGCACCCGTACCCAAAAAGGTGATTTTCATACCGTTATGCCCCCTTTTTCTCGTTTTCCAGCGCCGCACGAATGGCGGCGGTATTCTCCTCGGAGTATTCCAGCTCCTCGGATATGATGCGCGCGCACTCGGCGTACGGCTCCTCGCCCGTGCTTGCCAAGACGTAGAACAGACGCGTGAGCGCGGCGGAAAGCGATACTGCCGCGGCAAAATCCGCCTCGGCTTCGGCGGGGCTTGCGTGGCGGTAGATCAGATACGCGAAAAAGCGCTCGCAGCTCTGTGCCAACACACCGCACGGCGAAAACTCCTCGGCATACGCCCCCGCGAAAAGATCGCGGTGCGCCTCGTTTAAGTATTCCAAGCCATCAAACAACTCTTGATGCGCTTGCTTGGAAAGGGTAACGCCAAGGCCGTATGCTTTCTCGATTTCACCAAGACGCAAGGCAAACGGCACATGCCCCGTCTTCAAATCGGCATACAGCACCGCACGGCGGGCAAAAGCATCGAAAATCGCACCCGTTTCGGGGTTATTTTCCCCGTCGGCGTCCGCTATCAGCACAAATTCATCGTAATTTTCCGCGGCAAGCACCAATCTTGCGGCCTCCTCGCAGGCAAGTCCCAGGCCGCACTCCCATACGCCGCCGACCTCGTTGTAAAAGCGCGGATGCTCGCGGCAGATATCACACAGATACCCCTCGCCAAGCGCGGAGATGATGCGGCAAAGCCCCTTTTCGTCCAGATGCGGGCAGCGCTGGTTATCGCAAAGGCGAAAATGCGCGCCTTCCTCGTTTTCCTCGATGCTTTGCAGGATCTCTGCCCCCGTTTCTGCGGGGAGTGCGCGATAGCGGGCGAGCGAGCGCTCGTCCACGTCGATCTCCCAGCCCACGCAGCAGCTGTGGCGGCATTTGTCGGCAATACACTTAAAATCCAGATAATAACGCGGCGCGCGCACTACTCTCACCTCACTTTGTCAACAGTATAGCACAAAAGCGCGCCAAAGGCAAGAAAAAAAGCGCCTTTCGGCGCTTTTTTCTTACAGATAGCCGCGGACGTCAACGGCCAGCTTCTCCTCCAAGTTGATCAGCCGCTTCGCAATATCCTTCACTTCCTCCTCGGCGGCCTTATATTCGTTGAGATAGCGGTTCAGTGACTTCACGCCCATGTTGCACCCGTCCGTCATCAAATCGGCAATCGTGCGGTCACTATCCTTCATCGCCAGCTTCGTGGCGGTCTTCATCCAGGACATTCCCTTGGCGATGGGGTTCGGGTTCTTGCCCTCGTCCGCGTAGCGATCAAGCAGCGTCTGCATCTGCCCTTTCAGCTCCTCGTGCTCCTGCTTGCATTTTTCCAGCATGCCGCGCAGCGTGCGCGAGTGCACGTAGGGCAGCACCTCGTCGATCGAGGAGATCCCCATCTTGGTACCTGCGTCACATTCGCGCAGCAGCTTTATGGTATCGGGTTCGATCATTTTTTTCACCTTCCTTTTTTAAAAATTGTTCCCGCCTCGGCAGATTTTATACATAATATCGCCGGCCCTTGTTGCAATCCGCGCATTTTATGTTATAATGTAATCATCACAAAAAAAGGAGAGTTCCTATGAGCTACCGCATCTATCCCGTCACGAAGGTCGCACCCGCGTGCGAGGATTATCTTGTGAAGATCAATGGTGTGCGCGTCGACACCAACACGGCACGCGTGTCGGCAATTCCCTTCAACCGCCGCTGGCCCGGGCATCAGCGCGATATTTCCCAGTCCGAGCCGATCCAGTTCCTTTCCCTTGCCACAAACGAGGCGCTGGAATTTGAGATCACTCCCGCAGGCGATTTCGATCCCGCCAAGCTCAAAATCCGCCCCCAGTCACTTGGCATCAAGCCGACGGTGGAAAACGGTGTGATCCGCTTCACACTCCCCCGCCCCGCCTACTTCACGGTAGAGCCGTACGGCCGCAACCGCGCGCTGCACATTTTTGCCGATCCGATGCCCGCTTATGACGTGGACAAGAATGGCGAAAACGTCATTTATTTCGGCGCGGGCGAGCACGATGCAGGCCTCATTGAGCTGAAAAGCAACCAGACCCTGTTCCTTGACGAGGGCGCGGTGGTCTATGCCAACGTGCGCGCAGAGGACGCCGACAACGTCCGTATTCTCGGCCGCGGTATTCTGGACAACAGCCGCAACAAGGAAGTGATCCTGTTCGAGCACAATGCC
Organism: Eubacteriales bacterium; assembly: GCA_045632185.1. Taxonomy (GTDB): domain Bacteria; phylum Bacillota; class Clostridia; order Oscillospirales; family CAG-272; genus Firm-07. The sequence continues at coordinate 6,255 of JAZQWF010000059.1, read as the reverse complement.
GTGGACAACCACGAGGCCGTGAAGAACGCTAAGCGCCGCCATACGATCGAGTTCAAATATTGCAACAACGTGGAGGTGGACGGCATCACCATCCGCGACTCGCTCGTTTACAATATCCGTCCCTCTGCGTGCCGCAATTTGAAGATCTCCCACGTCAAGCTGATCGGCAACTGGCGCTACAACTCGGACGGCATTGATATGCACAACTGCGAGCACGTGCGCATCAGCGACTGCTTCCTGCGCAACTTTGACGATTGCATCTGCATCAAGGGCTTCGATTGCTACTTCGAGGGGGACATTGACGCCGCCGTCAAGGCCGCTATGTACCGCAACGGAGAGAATTACGAAAGCTTCCGCGACGTGGTGATCGAGAGATTGGTCGTGTGGAACGACTGGAACAAGTCCTTGGAGATCGGTGCGGAAACGCGTGCCGAGGAGATCTGCGATATCACCTTCCGCGACTGTGACCTCATTCACGTGATGGGGCCTGCGCTGGACTGCGCGAACGTGGACTACGCAGACGTACACGATATCACCTACGAAAATATCCGCGTGGAGATGGACGAGCAGATCCCGCGTTACCTCATTCAAAAAAGCGACGACGCGGTGTACGTGAACACCGAACCCGACTATATGGCTTACTTGATCAGCGCGATCGTGGAATTCCACCACGAATACTCCGCCGGCGGCACGCGCCGCGGCAAAAACCGCAATCTGCGCTTTGAGAATATCCACCTGCTCTCTCCCCGCGCGCCCCGACTTCGCTTTAAGGGCTACGACGCGCAGCATCTGACCTCGGATATCACCATCAAGAACCTGACGCACAACGGTGTGCGCATCACCGACCTCACGCAAACCGAGCTTGACGTGAACGAATTTGTCGGAAATATCACCGTCGAATAAAAATATCCCCGAAAACGGTGCCGTTTTCGGGGATATTTCTTTTTATACAGTTGCCCTTTGTGCCGCAAGTCTTGCGTGCTTTTTCAAGGTCGGGAAGAAGAAAAGCAAAAGCGTTGCGATGGAAAGCACCCAGCCGATCGGCCAGACAAGGAACAGCACGGTAAGGTTGGGAAAAAAGGGCGGGAAGATCGCGTACACCCACACGAAGCGCAGCGCGCACATATACACAAGCGTGGCCACCGTGGGGACGATCGGCTTGCCCATACCGCGCAAAGACGCGCCCATGATCTCGTTGATGCCGCAGATGAAATAGGTACTGGAAATGATCATCATCTTCTGGCAGGAATAATCGATCACCACTTGACTGTCGCTCATAAGGGAGGAAAGCTGGGGCGAGAAAATGGCGGAAAGTGCGCCGAAGGAGGCACCCAGCGCCACCGTGATCAGCATGCCGAGCGTGACCGAGCGCGAGGCGCGCTTGACGTTGCCGCGTGCAATGTTCTGGCTGACGTAGGGCATCACCGCAAGCGAGGGCGCCACCGAGATCTGGTAGAGAATGTTATCAAACTGGTTGGCAATACCGATGCCCGTGGCCGCATCTGCGCCCACACTGTTGACGGTGGCGGTGATCACCACGTTGGCGATCGAGTAAAGGCCCTGCTGCAAGCCTGCGGGCACGCCCACGATCAATATCTCCTTCATCTCGCTGATATAGGGACGAACGCGTGCCCAATTCAGCTTCACGCTGCCGCGGAATTTGAACAGCGCGCGCATGGAAAACAGCATCGTCACGCACCAGGAAACGATCGTGGCAAACGCCGTACCCGCCACGCCCAGTGAGAACACACCTACGAAAAGCAGGTTGAACACCACCTTGGCGGCACAGCCGTAGATCAGATACAGCATAGGTCCGCGCGAGTCGCCCGCCGCACGCAGCACCGCCGCAGAAAAATAGTTCAGCGCCAGGATCGGTGCGCCAAGGAAATACAGCTGAAAGTAAAGGGTTGCGCCCCCCAGCAGCTCGGTGGGGCAATTTGTCCATATCAGAAATATTCTGGCGCAGGTCACGCCCACGACAAGCAAAAGACCACCGCCCACAAGTGCGAGGAAGATCGACGCGCCCACGGCGCGCTCGGTGCACTCCTGCTCTCCGCGCCCGATATGCTTGGCCACGATGACGTTACTGCCCGCCGAGATGCCGATGACAAGCCCCGACACCAGCGAGATCAGCATACCGCAGCTGCCCACGGCGCCCACGGCGTAGCCGTCGCCCGTGTCAAAAAGCTTCAACACCGTCATATCCACCACGTTGAAAAGTGACGACGCCACGTTCATCAGCATGATGGGAAGTGCAATGGCAAGCAGACCCTTGAAGATCGAGCCTTGCAGCATATTCACTTCTTTTTTCACAATAAAATACGCCTCCCCCAAAAAAGAGTGGGAATTTCACCCCTATTCTATCACTTTGCACCGAGAAAAGCAAGGGCTTTTCTCTTTTATTTTATCTTTTTCCGTTCTTGACGGAAAGGGCGCAATTTGCTATAATGGAAGGTAACAAAGGTGCCGCACGGCACCGAGAAAACGGAGGTTTTTTATGGAAAACAGATTTTATATTTGCGAGCATTGCGGCAATCTGATCGATATGATCCAAAGCGCGGGCGTTCCCGTGATGTGCTGCGGCCAAAAAATGACGGCTCTTACCCCCAACACCACCGACGCCGCTGAGGAAAAGCACGTCCCCGTGATCGCCTATGCGGAAAACACCGTCACCGTTGCCATCGGTGAGGTCGAGCACCCCATGACCGAGGCACACCACATCGCTTGGGTGTATCTGGTGACCGATCAGGGCACACAGCGCAAGGCGCTGCCCGTGGATGGCGCGCCCTTCGTCAGCTTCGCGCTTGGCGCGCAGGAAAAGCCGCTTGCCGCTTACGCTTACTGCAATCTGCACGGCCTTTGGATGGCGGAATACGCCGAGCCCATCATCTGCACGCTTTCCCCCGCAGATGCAACACGTAAGGAAAATTACAAGGTCTGCAACTGCAACAACGTGAGCTATTTCGACATTCTCGACGCCATTCAAAGCAACGAAAAAATGGACGATCTGTTGGCGCTTTTTGAAAGCGTCAAAAACACCACCAAGTGCACCACGGGCTGCGGCGGCTGCTATGAAAAGGTGATCCGGATCATCTCTGACGTGATGGCAAACGGCGAAGCGCAGTAAACAGAGCCACGTCACTCTATGAGCTCGTCTTCAAAAACGCTTTCCAAGGATTTTACGCGCGGCAACCTGACAAAGCAGCTGATCCTTTTTTCCCTGCCCTTCATGGCGTCGAATGCGATGCAGGTGCTTTACAGCACCATTGATATGATCATCGTCGGCCGCTACGTTGGCACGGCAGGGCTTTCCGCCGTGTCGCAAAGCAGCCAGATCATTAACTTTGCCACGATGCTTTGCCTCGGCTTTTCCAACGCGGGACAGGTGCTGATCGCACAAGCGCTCGGTGCGCGCAAAAACCGCGAGATGAACGATGCGATCGGCTCGCTTTTGTGGTTCGTGCTATCCCTTTCCCTTGTGCTTTCCGGCGCGATCCTGATCGCGCGCGGCCCGATCCTCTCGCTGATCAACATTCCCGCCGAGTCCGCCGAAATGGCCACGGATTACCTGGTGATCTGTGCCGCGGGTCTGATCTTTACGGCAGGGTACAACCTGGTGTCTGCCGTGCTGCGCGGTATGGGAGATGCCAAAAGCCCGTTTTTGTTCATCGGCATCGCCTCCGCGATCAATCTGGTGCTGGACATTCTATTCACGGGTGTGCTTGGCTGGGGCGTCGCGGGTGCGGCGTGGGCCACCATCATAGGACAGGCCGCCTCCTTCCTTTTCTCGCTGATCTACCTTTATAAAAAGAAGGAGGCCTTCGGCTTTTCCTTCCAACGCGAGAATTTTATTCCGCGCAAAAGATACATCGGAATGATCGCGGGGCTTGGCACCCCCATGGCCATTCAATCCGGCTTTATCAATCTTTCAATGCTTTTCGTCAACGCGATGATCAACAGCGTGGGCGTGGTTGCCTCCGCCACCTTTGGCGTGGGCGTACGCATCGACGATATCATCAACAAGATCTCGCAGGGTATCCAATACGCCGCGATGCCGATGATCAGTCAGAACATCGGCGCGGGCAACCAAAAGCGAGCCAAGGAGGTCGTATGGCGTGCCTTTATGCTTTCTGCGATCCTGACCGCCTTCTTCATGCTGCTTTACCTGCTGCTTGGCAAGCAGCTGTTCATGCTGTTCTCTGACGATCCCGCGGTTCACGAGATGTCCGCCGTGTTCATCAAGGCCATTCTTTGGATGTTCCCCGCCTTCGCGCTGATGCGCGGCACAGGTGCGTTTATTCAGGGCATCGGCAATGCCAAGCTCGGCATGTTGCTGGCGATCTTAGACGGCGTGGCGCTGCGCATCGGCCTCAGCTTTTTGTTCGGCACGGTGCTTCAGATGGGCTTTTACGGCTTTGTACTGGGCTACGGACTTGCCCCCTACGGCTACGCCATTCCCAGCTTACTCTATTTCCTCTCCGGCACCTGGAAACGGCGCCGCGCTCTGGCGGAAAAAATGTGATCTACAAGAAAGGATTGTTATGAAAATTTTTGACTTTCATCTGCATCCGGGCTATGATTTTCACGCGCCCGCCCTCTCGCCCGAGGCGTTCGTCGAGGGGCTTCGCGCACACGGCGTCTGTGGCTGTGCGGGAACCGTCACCCACCAGGGCGATATGAACCTTGACGTCGCACAGTACGCGACGCTGTTGCCGCGTATGAACCGCGAGGCGTTTGAGATGCAGCTGCAATTCCCCGATTTTTACCACACGGGTATCCATATCCATCCCGACCATATCGAGCTTTCCTGCAAGGAGATCGAGCATTACGCACAAAAAGGCGTGCGCCTTGTGGGCGAGCTTGTCCCTTACCTGATGGGCTGGCGAAATTTTGACGATCCCCGCCTGTGGGAGATCTTAGAGGTGGTGCAGCACCACGGTATGGTGTTGAATTTTCACCCCAACAGACGCCCCGAGGATATGCTGGCAATGATCAGGCAATTCCCCCGGCTGACCATCGTGATCGCGCATCTGGACGGCTACGGACTTTACGATTTTGCCATCGAAACGATGCAAAAGCACGATAACGTGTACTTTGACATCTCCGCGCACGGCACGCGAGAGGGGATGCTGGCCGACGCCGTATCCAAGGTCGGCGCGGATCGCATTCTTTTCGGAACGGACTACCCCGGCTACGATCCCACGCCCTTTATCGAAAGCGTGCTGAGCGCAAGGATCACGGACGATGAGAAGGAAAAGGTGTTCTTCGGCAACGCTGCGCGCTTGCTTGACATCAAGACATAACAAGGAGATATGATGAAGATCGGAATTACCTCCGGCGCGGTCGCTCGCTTTGGCGACAGGCGCTATGAAAAATTGCAAGCGTGCGGCTTTGGGGGCGTTGACCTGAATATGATGAACCGCACCCGCCCCTTCTACACCTGCACCGAGGAGGAGCTCCCTGCGCTGGTCGCGGCGGAAAAGGAGCTTGCCGAGAAAAGCGGCATAGAATTTACCCAAACGCACGGCCCGTGGGACTACCCGCCCAAGGACGGCACCGCCGAGGAGCGCGACACCTTGATGCGGGATATGCGCCGCGGCATACAGGTAACGGCACTGCTTGGCTGCAAATATATGGTGGTGCATCCCCTCACCCCCCTCGGCACGCGCGAGCCCGAGGGCGCGGGCGAGCAGACCTTCCGGATCAACGTGGACTTCTGGCGCACGCTGATGCCCACCGCCAAGAAGCACGGCGTGACCGTTTGCCTGGAAAATATGCCCTTCCACCACTATTCGCACTCGCACCCCGCCGATATTTTGAAGATCGTGCGCGCCATAAATGACGAAAATTTCGCCATATGCCTTGATACGGGTCACGTCAACGTGTTCCCCGAGGCGGATATCTACACGGAAATGCAGCTGATCAAGGACAAGCTGCGCGTGGTGCATATCCACGACAACGACGGCAAGGGAGATCTGCACCAGCTCCCCTATTTCGGCAAATTGGATTGGAGATCCTTTGGCCGCGCGTGGCGGGATATCGGCTTTGAGGGCGCGTTCTCCTTTGAATGCTCGCCCCCTGCCGCCCTCCCCGACGGACTTTATGAAAAAGCGCTTTCTCTGATGCCCGAAATGGCACGCGAGATCGTGAAGGAATAAGAAAAAAACGCACCCGTTAGGCTCGTTCTCATAAGGATGTTTACTCGTAGGGGCGATTCACGAATCGCCCGCAAGAACATTCGAAACGATAACGGGC
>JAZQWF010000058.1:0-7453 GCA_045632185.1 Eubacteriales bacterium | reverse complement strand
CGCGAAATTCCGCATCACGGAGGATCTTGAAATGAAAGCCGGATTTGCACAAATTGATTACACGCCCCCCGCGGGCTTTATGCCCGGTGAGTTTACCGCTCACTTCGCCAAGGGCGCATACACACCTCTTACGGCAAACGCCGCCGCGTTTGAAAACGCGGGCGAAACCGTGATCCTGATCTCCGCCGACCACCTGCTGTTCCACACGGCGTACGCGGCAAAGATCCGCAACGGTGTCGCAGAGAAGACCGGACTGCCCGTAAAGAATATTCTGCTTGCCGCCACCCACACGCACATGGGTCCCTCCTACGATCTCCCCTGCTGGAAATCCCCTGCCGAGCCCGAGATCGCCGAGGTCGTAGCAAACCGCATCATCAAGGCAGGTGTGCAGGCATTTGAAAATATGACCGAGGGCGCGACACTGGCTGTCGCCACCACCGAGGAAAAGCGCTTCTCCTTCTGCCGCGACTTTGTTCTGACCGACGGTCGCATCAAGACCAATCCCGGCCGCGACCGCACCGATCTGCTTCGCACCTGCGACACGCCCGACTACGGTGTGGAGATCATGCGTGTCGAGCAGGACGGCAAAACACTCGCCATTATGGTGAACTATGCCAACCACCCCGACTCTAACAACGGCAAAACGCGCAAGCGCAACAAATTCTGCGCCGACTGGCCCGGCTTCCTTCGTCTGGCATTGAAGGAAAAGTACGGCGAGGATGTGGTGGTCCTGTTCTTCAACGGCTGCTGCGGCGATGTGAACCACGTAGACTTTTTGTACGGCACCGACCTTAAACTGCACATGGCCGATGACGTCGTATCCCCCGAGGTGATCGGTCGCGGCCTTGCCGACACGGTCTGCAAGGCAATGGAGTGCGCCGAGGCGGTTACCGACAACACCGTTTCCGTCAAGGAGACCGCCCTCACCGTCAAGCGCCGCCAGATCACCGACGACGAGCGCGCGTGGGCAGCAGAGGTGCTGGCTCGCGCCGAGAACGATTACATTCCCGCTTGGGAATACGGCACGGCAATCGCCTACGTCAACGGCAGCAAAGACGTGCCCGAAACCGAGGAATTTGTGGTCACGGGCTACCGCGTGGGTCCCTGGGGCATGATCGCCATGCCCGGCGAAATGTATACCGCCGTCGGCCGCTCGATCAAAGAAGGCTCTCCCTTTACGCACACCATTCCCGTGGAGCTTGCCAACGGTCACCACGGCTACGTCATTCCCGACAGCGTCCGCGAGAACGGCTCTTACGAGGGGCGTTTCAGCTCCGGCACCACCGGCTTCGGCGCGATGGACGCCATCATCAAGGGCAGCGTTGAAACGTTGAAGAAGTTGTATTGAGAATAGGCGGGGGAATCCTTTTGACAAAAGGCCTCCCCCGCACCCCCTCCCCAAACCCTTTATGGCAACATTGGGTTTGTGCGAACAAAGTGCACGAACGGCACGATACGATGCCCGAGCGCGCCAACATCAAAAAAACACACATCCCCCCTTTTTCAAAAGGTTTTGAAAAGGGTGTGGGAAAAGCTTTCCCGCGATTGCCACAAGGTGGCATATCGACGTGCTCGCCAAAAGGCGAGGACAGCAAAAGTTTTTCCCACGAAAATGCTCTAATATCGGAGGTATATCAAAATGCTTGCAGGATTTTCCGAAAAGGAATTTACGCCCGCCGAGGGCAATATGCCCGGCGAGATCGGGCCTTACTATGCCAAGGGCACGCGCACGCCGCTGATGGCGCACGCGGCCGTGATCACCGCGGGCGAGCAGACCGCGGTCTTCGTGTCGATGGATATCATCTTCATCACCACCGCCCTCTCGGACCGCATCAAGAAGAAGATCTCGGACGCCATCTCGGTGCCCGTGGAAAACATTTTGCTCGCGTGCACGCACACGCACACGGGATGCGGCACGGATTATCAGTGCTGGGGCACGCCTGCCGAGCCGGAGGTTGCCGAGTATGCCGGTGAGATGGCAGTTGCCGCCGCCGTTGAGGCGTACGAAACGCGCACCGAGGCCAAGTACGGCACGGGCAAGGGCTTTGAGCCGCGTTACAGCTTCAACCGCGACTGGTATATGGCTGACGGCAGACTGCGCTCCAACCCCGGCTTCAAGGGCGACGACCTTGTTGCTCCCTTCGACACGGTGGATCAGAGCGTTCACGTGATGCGCATTGATAGCGTAGAGGAAAAGCGCCCCAAGTGCTTCATCGTCAACTACGCCAACCACCCCGACAACCACAAAAAGCGCGATATGTTCTCCGCCGACTACCCCGGCTACCTGCGCCGCGCGTTGCAGCGCCGCTTCGGCCGCGACATCGCGGTGGTGTTCCTCAACGGCACCTGCGGTGACGTGAACGATATGGACTTCAAGTATCGCACCAGCGACGTTTACCGCGCGCACGGCCTTTGCCCGCCCGAGCAGATCGGTGAGGGACTTGCCGAAACCGTGGCAAAGATCAATGAAAATATCGTGATGAAGGCAGACGAGCCTTTTATGCAGGCAAGCTCTGAAATGCAAACCACCCTGCGCCGTCACGCCACCGCCGAAATGCGCGAGTGGGCGAAGATGATCATGGACAAAAAGGCAGCAGGTGAGCAGATGCTGGAACATTCCGTATTGCTTGCCGAGCAGTACCTTGCCGAGCCCCTTGAAATGCCCGCGACCTGTGAGGTCGAGGTGCACGTGATGCAACTGGGCGATTGGGCGATCGTGGGTCTGCCCGGTGAGATCTACACCTGCATCGGCACGCGCATCAAGGCAAGCTCCCCGTTCGCAAACACCCTGGTGGTCGAGCTGGAAAGCGGCGCGAACGGCTACATCTCCCCCGACGTCATTCAGGATTGCGGCGCGTACGAGGGCATTTACAGCACCATCGCCTTCACAGGCCACGGCACGGTAGACGTGCTGGTCAACGGTGCCACCAAGATGCTGAACGAAATGCACAAGGAATACCTTGACAAAGCCATCGGCGGCGTTATCAACCGCCCCGTGTATATCAGCAGAAAGAATTAAGGAGCAACACCATGAAAGCAGGATTTGCTGAAAGAGAATACACCCCCGAGGAGGGCATTATCCCCGGCCAGATCATTCACCATTACGGAAAGGGCAAGCTCACGCCCCTGATGGCGCACGCCGCCGTGATCGAAAGCGCCGGCAAAAAGGCCGTGCTGCTCTCGCTTGACCTGATCTTCGTGACCGTGGACTGGGCAAGCGCCCTGCGCGAGCGCATCGGCAAAGCGCTCAAAATCTCCACCGATTACATTTTCGTGCATACCACGCACACGCACACGGGCTGTCAGACCGACGTGCGCTGCTGGGGCGCTCCCGCCAACGCAGATACGTTGATCCCCGTGGCGGATGCCGCCGTGCAGGCGGTCATCGCCGCCAACGAAAATCTTGCCGAGGTCAAGATGGGCGCGGGACGCACCTATGAAACCCGCTTTGCGTTCTGCCGCGACTTCTTCACCACCGACGGCGAGGTCGTTACCAACCCCGGCGGGGTGCCCCCCGAAAAGCTGGTGGGTCCGATCTCGGACACCGACCAGAGCGTGAACGTGATGCGCTTTGACGATATGGAGGGCTTTCCGCTTTGCTTCGTGGTCAACTACGCGCTGCATCTGGACACCAATGCCCACGCCGACAAGTTTGATGCCGACTACGCGGGCTCGCTGCGCGAGGCGCTGCGCCGCAAATACGGCCGTGACGTGGTGGTCGTGTTCCTCAACGGCTGCTGCGGCAACATCAATCACATTGATTTCAGAAATCAGAACCACAAAAAAACGCATCAGCACCCCAAGACCTACTCCTGCTGGCACATCGGCGAAGGTCTTGCCGACACCATTGAAAAGATGAACCCGCCCGTTTACACGCACACGCGCGAGGGCTTGATACAGGGCAGATACTGCACCTTCCCCACCGCGCGCCGCTATGCGACGCCCGAGAGAAAGGAATGGGCAAAGAAATATCTGGAATATCTGGAAGCAAACGGCAAAATGGAGGATCGCAATTGCAGCCACCGCAGACAGTGCGCCGAAATATATCTGGCCGAGAATGCAGAGCAAACGCCGCGCCTTATGGACATCGGCGTGCATGCGTTGCAGATCGGCGAGATCGTGTTCGTCGGGCTTCCCGGCGAGATCTACTCTGAGATCGGCCTTAAAATCAAGGCGCTCTCTCCCTTTGCCCACACCGTGGTGGTTGAGCTTGCCGACGGCTGGCACGGCTACATCGCCCCCGACTACGTGGTGCGCGCGGGCTGCTATGAAACCATCTATTCCAACATCTCTTACACCGGTCTTGGCACCGCCGACGTCCTTGTTGACGGCGCGGTCACGATGCTGAAAGGCATGTACGAGGCGCACATCGAGCACCACATGGGCGAGATCCGCGACAACCGCCTTTTCAAAAGAAAGTTTTAACACCGGGAAGTGCGCACCCCCACGCATTTCTTCGCACAAGGAGAACCGCTATGAAAGCAGGATTTGCACAAATTGATTTCACCCCTTTGGAAGGCTTTATGCCCGGCGAGGGCATTCCCTACTGGGCACGCGGCGCAGCACGCTGTCCCCTTTATGCCAATGCTGCCGCGTTTGGCGACGGCAAAGAAACCGTGATCCTGATTTCCGCCGATCAGCTGCTGTTTGAAACCGACTACGCAAACGACATCCGCGCGCGCATTTCGGCAAAAACGGGCGTGCCCGCCTCGCACGTTCTGCTTGCCGCCACGCATACGCACACGGGCGCGAGCTTCCACAGCATGTGTGACGGCGTTGCACCCGATATGGAGATCGCCGGCTACACCGACGATTGCGTGGTGAAGGCCGCCGTACAGGCATTCGAGAATATGACCGAGGGCCACGCTATCGGCACGGGAAAGGGCGAGGAGAAGCGTATGAGCTTCAACCGCGACTGCGTGATGGACGACGGTCGCATCATCTCGATCGCGGGCAAGATCTACAAGGATTATATCGTCGGGTATCTGGGCGAGGTGGACTATGACGTACACGTGATGCGCGTGGACAACGCCGCCGGCGAGGTCGCTGCGTTTATCGTCAACTACGCAAATCACCCCGACAACGATAACACCAAGCGCACGCACTTCTCCTCCGACTTCCCCGGCTACCTGCGTGAAAACCTGCAACGCTTCTACGGCAAGGACGTGGTGGTGCTGTTCCTCAACGGCGCGTGCGGCGACGTGAATGCCTATAACTACAAAAGCGGCATCAGCGAGGCGTACGCCTCCGGCACCACCTATATGCCCGAGGAGATGGGCAAGCTGCTCACGCAAACCGTGCTTGCGATCAACAAAAACATCAAAACCGCACCCGATGCCAACGTTAAGGCCGCGGTGCGCACCGATACCTACACTCGCCGCGTGCCTGCCGAGTGGGAAACCGAAAAAGCTCTTGCCACAAAGGCGCGCAAGGAGGCCGGCGAGCGACTTTATTTCCACGAGAAAAGCGTGATGAAGTCCACCCTCTCCTATGATCCGAGCACCCCCACGATGGACGTGGAGATGCAGGCGATCCGCCTGGGGGATTGGACGATCCTAACCACTCCTGCCGAGCTGTATACCGAGATCGGTCTTGCGATGAAGGCCGCCGCGCCCGAGAAGAAGATCCTTGTCAGCGAGCTGACCAACGGCCACGTGGGCTACGCTTGCCCGGACAGCACGCTTGGCACTACCGCATACGGCGGCCGCTATTACTCCGGTCGCCTCGGATACGGCACCAAGGACAAGATGGCTGCCGCCGCTAAGGCGCTGATCGACGAATTGGGATAAGTCCCCATCGCCAACGTCCATTTCTTCACATAAGGAGAACCTATTATGAAAGCAGGATTTGCAGAAATTGATTTTACCCCCTTAGAGGGCTTTATGCCCGGCGAGGGCGTCCCCTTCTGGGCAAGAGGCGCGGCGCGCTGCCCCCTTTATGCCAACGTTGCCGCCCTTTCGGACGGCAAGGAAACCGTGATCCTGATCTCTGCCGATCAGCTGAAATTCGGCAAGGAGTACGCCGATGATATGCGCGCGCGCATTTCGGCAAAGACGGGCGTTCCCGCCTCCCACATTCTGATTGCCGCAACGCACACGCACACGGGCGCGACGCTGCACGAGGACAACAGCGGCCCCGGCAACCCCGAGCTTGCCGATTACACCAACAACCAGATCGTGAAATGCGCCATCGGGGCGTATGAAAAAATGGCGGACGGCTACGTCGCGGGCACGGCAAAGGGAGAGGAGAAGCGCATGAGCTTCAACCGCGACTGCATTCTCAAAGACGGCAGCATTCGCTCCATTCCCGGCAAGGCCAACAAGGATAATATCGTGGGCTACCTTGGCGAGGTGGACTATGACGTACACGTGATGCGCGTGGATAACAAAAATGGCGACCCCGCCTGCTTCATCGTCAACTACGCCAACCACCCCGACAACGACAACACCAAGCGCACCCACTTTTCCGCCGACTTCCCCGGCTACCTGCGCGAGAACCTCAAACGCTTCTTCGGCAAGGACGTGGTGGTGCTGTTCCTCAACGGCGCTTGCGGTGACGTCAACGCCTACAACTACAAAAGCGGCGTCAGCGAAAAGTACGCCTCCGGCACCACCTATATGCCCGAGGAGATGGGCAAGCTGCTGACCGAAACCGTGCTTGCCATCAACAAAGAGATCAAAACTGCCGAGGTGGATACCGTCAAGGCCGTTTCCTCTACCGACACCTACAACCGCCGCAAGCCCGCCAACTGGGAAACCGAGCACGCGCTTGCCGTCAAGGCACGCAAGGACGCAGGCGAGCGGCTTTACACGGGCGAGCGCAATATCATGCTGCGCACCTTGAACGTGAACCCTGCCGACACCGTGGATATGGAGCTACAAGGCGCGCGCGTGGGCGACTGGTACATTCTTGGCGTACCCGGCGAGCTTTACACCGAGATCGGTCTTGCCATAAAGGCACTGGAACCCGAGCGCAAGGTGCTGATCAGCGAGCAGACGGGCGGCGCACTCGGCTACATTCCCCCCGACAGCGTGCTTGGCACCACCGCATACGGCGGTCGCTACTACGCAGGCGAGCTTGGATATGGCACCAAGGACAAGATGGTTGCCGTTGCCAAGGAATTGATAGCAGAGCTGGGGTAAGGGGCGTGTCAGAGGACACGTGTAGCCGCATTGTTGGCGGAAAACCTGCCAATAGCCTCCCTCCGAGAGGGAGGGGGACCACAAAGTGGTGGAAGGAGCCTGCGGCACATTCCCTTTTTCGCTCGCCATATAACGTATGCTATTCGTTCATCACGCGGGCTCCCTCAGGCTCGCATCTGCTCGCCAGCTCCCTCCCGGAGGGAGCCTAATAAAAAGCAAGCTTCTTCCCCAAACACCTATAAACACTTCAAAAAGTTTTTGAAAGGAGCGCGAAGAAAACTTTTTTCAAAAAAGTTTTCCTCGCAACCCCT
>JAZQWF010000057.1:0-57816 GCA_045632185.1 Eubacteriales bacterium | reverse complement strand
ACGCAAGTTCGGTTTCACCGCCCGAAGATCGGCGGGCTTGCACGCCAGGCGCAGGGCGCGTGAATTTTCGCGCACCGCGCGAATACCTTGTCACCTCGACCATACCTTACCCATACGAACGTGTAATTCGGACGAGGCAAGAAAAAACACCCCCCTCAACAGAAATGTTGGAGGGGTTGTTTTTTGTCCAATCTCATTCTTATCACCATCTTGACAAGACACATAATACGAAGTAAAAAAGAATCCCCCCGCTATGCGGGGGGATCTTTTTGTCTGCACGTATTCGCGCAGGCAAAATCAGTTGGCTGCACCGGCGGGTGCAACGTAGTTGTAGTTGTAGAAATAGGCCTTACCTGCGTTACCCACGCCCGCAATCGCAACGTCAAATTCGATGTACTCATGCGTGCTGTCCACGCTGCCGTCGGTGGGCAGATCTCTTGCATTGATGATACCGCCGGTCTGGAAGCCGGGATAAATGATTTGGCTGGTGTTGGGTGTGCCGTGATCCAGATCGTGGAACACGAAGGTGACATAAACGATCTCGTTGTCAGCATTCAGGAAGTGTGCAAGCTGAGCGGGCTGCATGCCGTTTGCCTCAAAGCAAGCCGCCAGGATCTGTGCAATGGTCATCTGGGAGCCGGCAAGATCGATCTTGTAGTTTTCCATATATTCGGTCTGGTTATTATTTCTGAACTCCACGTTCACGTCGCCTGCGTAGGTGATCTGCTGATTCTGATTGCGGTCGATGCCTGCCTTATCGCAGTGATCGGCAACCAGCTCGACACCGGTGGCACCGCAAGCGCCGTAGGTGATGTTGCTCAGCGTCAGGATACTGCCGCCGATCTCAAAACCGTTAGAGAAGCAGTTGTTAACAAACGCGTTGTCGATACGGCCATCCACCACGTGCAGCAAACGCATACCAACGTAGCAAGCGGTGGCATTGACGTTCTCCATGGTCAGATAATAGTTGGCCGGGAAGTTGTTATTCAAGCTGCCGACGTAAATGCCGCGCCTATAAACGCCTGCGGGTCTTGCCGTATTGGCGTCCAGCGTGATGGGGCAGTTGCCAACGACCTCCAGATCATAAAGCTCTACGCGATAGGTGGCAAGAGGAAGTGTGGTATCGGCATACGGCTCAAAGCTGAGCAGAGCCGTGTGCTCACTCCAACCGGCACCGCCCAAGGCATTGAAGGCATTGATCTCTTCGCTTGTGGGAATGCGCAGCTGAGAAGCGTCGATCTTATGCTGGTTGCCGTAGATCACGCCGCCCTTGTTCGAGAAGATGATGCGACTCTTGTTCATGTCGATGATGTCTGCAAAGGCCTGTTGGCTTTGTGCAAGCAGTGCGGTTGCGGGAACAAGATCGTAGCCATAGGTGTAGCCGGTGGCTCCAACGGGCTTCTGGGTCACGACCAGATTGATGGGCTGCGTGCCGGTATAGGTGGGATCATTGGCGATAGCGACCAGCTCCTCAAAGCTGGAAACATTATAGCCCTTGTTCACGTTGAACTTGTAAGAGACCGTGGTCTCGTAACGGCTGCCGGAGTTAGAGGAAACGGTAACAGTAACTTCTCCCTCCTTGTTAAAGGTGATGGCATTGTTGGCAAAGGTCGCAACAGCGTCACCGGTGGTGCCATCCTTGTGCGTGAAGGTCACGGTCATATCCGTGCAAGCGCCGGAGCCGGCCGCAACAGGTGCAAAGGGCAGCGTGTATGCAGCAGCGGTCTTGGGATTCTGCATCGAAAGGGTGTAGGTGTAACCGGGACGCTCACGGAACACCTCGGGGAGGTTGATGGCAGAGGGGGGCACGATTACATTGACCGTTGCGATCTGGGAAACGGAGGTGCCGCGAATGGTGGCACGCACCGTAGCCTCACCGTGGCCAAGCGCGCTGAGTGCGCAGGTGTAGCCGTTGGGGGTAATCGCAAGAAATTCCTCGCCGGAGAGGATCTCATAATCCACGATAAGACCGGTAACGACCTCCAGGTTGTAGTTGTAAACGCCAACGCCAAGCACAGGGGCGGAAAGACCGTTCTTGTCAAATACGATGCGGTCCTCTTGGAAGCTGAGCAGGTAACGGGAGCTGTTGATCTCCTCCTGCGTTGCCGACACGGTGAAGGTCAGCACGTTACTTTCAATGCTGCCGCAAACAGCCTTTACCTTGATCACGGTGCCGGCTGCGGCATTCTGGTTCACGACCAGCACGTCGCCCGCGACGGCTGCGGCGGTATCGCCCTCAACCAGAACCCAGGTGACCGTAGCGGCACAATCGGCTGGCGTCATCGTCTTTTGCAGAATGACACTGGAGCCGCGTGCAATCTCGCCCTGTGCGGATGAGGTGGCAGAAAGTGCCGTCAGCGGCACGTTGACCTTCACGGTGATCTCGTTAGAGGTGAGGTCGTTTGCGCTTGCCTTTACCTTGATCTGCGCGCCATGAGGCGCAGCATCCTTGATCACCAGCTTGTTGTCGGTAAGGGTCGCATTGTCCGCACCCTCGGTGATCTCATAGGTAACGGTTTCAGGCGTGCTTTCGGCGCCGTCCACTTTAAGCACAACGCTCAAAGTGACCGTTTCGCCACGCAAGGCAGTGGTCTTGTCGGCCTGAAGCGTCAGCTCTCCCTTGCTGTCGTCACAGGCAACAAGAAGGAAAAGCATCAGCATTGCCAGGCAAATGATGGATAGCTTTTTCAAGATTTTCATAATTTTGTTCTCCTTAAGTTTTATTTTGGCATATCCACCCGTGGGCGAATATGTTAAGGACAAATTATTGGTGCAGCAGCTTGATCTGAATGAAATAGGTGGGCGCTGCTACATTCCCCACGAAGGCCTCCACGGTGACCAGCCCCTTCTTTGCGAAGGTTACGGTGCTGCCCGTTACGGCCGCAACGTCGTTGCCGGCGGCGATGCGCCATTGAACGGTGGCCGGATCGATCTTGTTGGTATCACAGATCAGGAAGGGGGCAAGATCAATGGTATCGGTGTTCAGGTAATAGCCCTCGCCCAGCGCAACGATGTCCACACCGGCGGAAGCATCAAAGGAAAGCGGCGGGGTCCCGTCCTCTACCGTGACTGTACAGGTGGCGGTATAATTACCGTCTGCTGTGGTAACGGTAACGGTTGCCGTGCCGATCGCGCGGGCTGCAATGTGTCCCATTGCCGAAACGGCGATCACGTCGGGATTGTCAGTGGTAAAGGTTACCGCCTTGTTCAGCGCCGTGTAGGGCTGTACGGTGGGGGTCAGCAGCTGCGTTTCTCCCACGGTCATCGTCAGCGCGCTCTGCGGAAGCGTAACTCCTGTGACGGCGTCCGCCGTGACTACCACGTTAAGCATATCGGTCTTTCCGCCCTCAAGCGATTTGACCAGGACCGTTGTGCCGCCGACAGCCACGCCGGTCACGTTCCCTTCCGCATCAACAGTGCAGATCGTTTCGTCCTGCGAAACGTAGGAAACCTTGGGGTTAGAGGCCATCTCCGGCAGGACTCGCACGGTGGTGGGCTTGCTTTCGCCCGCGTTCACGTAAAGAATAAACTCGTCGTCAAGCGGCACGCCAAGCTCATTCACAAAGTCCACCTTTTCCACGGCGATATGATGATAAATGGATAGGATCTTCCCTGCAAAGGCGATCGTGATAACCAGCACGATCGGCAGCAGAGCAAGAATCAAAATAACGGTTTTCTTCATAATAAGCTCACATTTCTATTTTATCGTAAGTGAGATTGATGCGCAAAACCAGCATTCGGATGCGGTACACGGCAAAGATGACCGACGCCACGATCAGCAACAGGTATGCAGTGAGGGGATTGCCGCCGCCCGAATACATAATAACAAGCAAGCCCATGATAAAGCCGATGATAAGGCCGGAGATCAGGCTTTTCGGCGTGCTTTTGCTGGTGGTAGAGGCTGCCTCGTTGCCCTGCATATTGATGGTGGGGGATTTGATATCCATATCTGCGCTGAACGCAATATGCCCGATGGCAGCAAAGATGACGGCAACGGTACCGAGAATGACCTGCCAGGCAGGGTAAATGAAGAAGGACACCACCATGGTGAGCAACAGTGCGCCAACCGTGAAGATGGCATTGAAGGCGACCTTCGCAAAGACCTGCTCAAAATAGTTGATGGGAATGGTCTTGGAGGTATGGAAGTTGTTTCCGTCACGCGAGATGGCCGAGGCCGAAACGATGTTGGAAAGCATTGCCATAATCGCCACGATCATCATGTGCGAGCCCGCGATCATATTGATACCCGCCTGATTAACGGTGATCGTCATCAGCAGCTTGTCATAAGTGAACACGATAAAGGGCATCAGCAAGGTGAAAAGGAAATAATCGAAAATGTCGGTGGGAGAGCGGAAGATGCAGCGGATCTCGCGCTCGATCAGGCTGACGAAGGGCGAGCGGTTTACATAATGCTTGATGCGGCGCTTGGTCTTTACCGTGTTTTCCAGGCTTGTCATAGCGATCCTGAAATACAGGGGGCGGACAAAGAGGATGGTCACCACGAACACCGCAACGGAAATGGCAAGGTAAAGGGCGAAGAAATACCATCTTTTGAAGTCAAACATGGCGCTTGCCACCTGATAGTAGAACGGGATCTTGCCGCCGATATCAAGCACCTTGGCATTGATGGCGCGCACCGTTTCCAGCTGCTTTGCCGCGATATTGAAGCTTTCCGCTACACTGCCGATCAGGCTGATATAGCCGAAAAGGCATCCGCCCACCAAAAGCAAAATGGTGACAACGGAAAGGAAGGGGCGCGGCTTAAGGAAGCGGATAACCGCCATGATCGGCAAGCTGAGCAGCGCCGCAAAGGCGATCGAAAACACGGGCAGGATCAAAAGGATCAGCGGAATGGAAAAATAGAAGGCAGGGCCAAGACCGCCGAAAAAGCCAAGCGAGAGCAGCAGCGGCAAGGAGATGATCGTGTTTACCCCCAGCTCCTTGCAATAAAGCAGCAGCATCTTGGAAATGAAGAGCTGATTGGGCGTTACGGGCAGGCAGATCAGCATTTCGTTATCGCGGCACAGATACAGGGTGGTGATGATATGGCCGATGGCAAAGCAAACCGAAATACCCTGCACGATCACCAGAAGGATACCAAGCAATTCCGCATTGATGTGAATGCCAAGCGAAAAGATGCGCAGCAAAAGCACTGCCACGCCCACAATGCCAACACCCATTGCAAGCAGGATCTTAAAAGCAGCCCACGCCATCTTTTGCGGTGATGCCGCTTTGAACAGATCCGTTTTATTGTCGATCTGCAAGCGAAGCAAGTCCAGAATCGTTGTCATATTACAGATCCTCGTCTTCGCCGACCTCGCCCGTCACGCGCATAAAAATACGCTCCAGCGAGCGGCCCTCAGCCTTCAGCTGCTTGAGGTCGTAAACACCCTGCAGGTGTCCTTTTTCAATGATGCAGCAGCGCTGGCACAGATTTTCCACCACGTCAAGAATGTGCGAGCTGAAGAATACCGTATTCCCCTCTCGCGCGTGCTGCTTCATAACCTTTTTTAATTGGTAAGCGCTTTGCGGATCAAGGCCTGTAAGCGGCTCGTCCAGCACCCAGAGCTTGGGGTTGTGTACCAGCGCCGCAATCACGGTGATCTTCTGCTTCATACCGTGCGAATAACTTTTGATGGGACGGTCAAACGCCTCCTCCAGCTTAAAGATCTTCAAAAGGCGTGCGCACCGCTGCTCCATATCGGCAATATTAACGCGGTAAAGGTTGGCGATGTGGTTGACGTATTCGCGTCCGGTCAGGCGTTCAAATACGGCGTGGTTATCGGAAACGTAGCCGATCTGCTTTTTCGCCTCAAGCGGATTGGTCTTGATCGAGATGCCGTTGACGAGGATATCGCCGTGCTGGAAGGGATAAATACCGACAAGGCACTTGATGGTGGTGCTTTTGCCGGCACCGTTGGATCCCAGAAAGCCATAGATCTCGCCGGGCTGCAAAGAGATGGAAAGATTCTCTACGGCATTCGCGGCAGAGTTGCCGTAGCTTTTTGTCAAATTTTTGATTTCTACCATAATATAAGCTCCTTATCGGTATCAGTCAACGAATTCCTTGGGTGCACGGGACGGCTTGCCGGTTCGTCTTTCGCGCATCTCGATGGCCGAGCGACGCAATGCAAGATGGTCGTCCTCCAGCTTGTAAAAGTAACACACCGCGTGATAAAAGCAAACACAAAGCAGCTGAAAAATCACATAGATGCAAAAAACGAAAACTGGATAGACCTCAAAGCGTCCGAATTGCCAGTGTACGCGCTCGGTAAAGGTAAAGAACGGGAATTGTGCGAAGGCTTTTTCAAGATCGAAAAGGAAGAAGTAATTGACCTCGAATCCGGTAACGTCAGAATAGCCGTTCAGGATCATACCGGACGTCAGACAGAACACAAAATAGATAGAAAAGCCGATGAAGGTGTATTTCAGGGATTTTTTGGTGATGCGCGGGAAGATACGCAGTCCCATCGCAAGCGCGGGGATCATCAGCACCAGCGAGTGCTCTAATACAAAATGCATATTCCAGAAGCCAAAGGCGCCGGGCGTAAAGTCAGGCAACAGAATGGCAAGGACCGTACCCGTAATATTGGCAATGAAGCAAAACTGAAACAAGCGCGTCGCCTTAAACAGAATGGCAATCATGTAAAGATAGGAAGCAATGTTACACAGCTGGATCGGCAGGCGCGGGATACTGAAGCCCATCAGATAAAGCGAATCGTAATGGAAGAAAAGCACAATGGTGAGAAACACGCAAAGCATATAACGCTCACGGTAGGGCTTGAAGCGGAAAAGGTAATAAAGCGCCAGAGTGGAAGCCACCAGCAGCACAATCCATACAAGGTGGAAATTTGAGCCCTGCTTTGCGATCGTTTGAGAATAACCGAAAAGCGATTGCGGAGCATAAACCGGGATCATCAGTGCAACGATAACGGGAAGCGTAACGCCCAGGCGCAAAAGCTCCTTGCGGTCCTTTACGTTCAGCACGTGGCGATAGCAGATCTGAATGAGAACCGGAATGGCAATGGCAACAGCCAGCTCCAATACAAAGTAGGCATAGCGGAACCAGGGCACAAGGTGTAGTCCATTCCCTTCGGCTGCCAGGAAATAGGGCATAAAATCCATAAAAAAGAAGGCACTAAGCAGCGAAAAGGGTAAGCAGAAATAGCAGGCAATGTTGCGGAAAAGACGGCTGTCAAAAAAGATAGCTATTGGCAGTACGGCATAATTGAGGTAGTAACCCCAACGCAGGACAGTCTGCAAGGGATCGGTAACCTCATAGAAGGTTTCGCCGTAGTATCCACCGTTAATGACGAACATGAATGAGTCCGAGAGCATCAAGCGGAAGAAGCCAATGGTGCACAAAAGTATGGCCGCTGCTTTAAGCAAGGTGTTTTGTTTTTGAGGTGCTATTTTAGTAAACAATAGAAAGCCGACAACAAAGGCTGCGGCCAGCACCAAAGTAAGCGCAAAATATAGCATAATAACTCCTAAACAAACGAAATAAGGATTTGCTTGTCCCCCGGACGCGCGTGCAAAACGGAGAACGGCAAAGCGCCGGATTACGAGTAACAGGAACGGATTTTACCAGGAATGTGATGCTGGTGTTGCAATAAAAATGCTTTTTGAAATCAACAAATTCGCACATATTGTAACACAACGCGTTCGATTTTGCAAGAGACCGGGACGCGGTGCTGTCACCAAAAAGAAAAAACGGCGCTTTGAAGCGCCCACTTTTATGTATATTTGTGCAAAAAAAATCAACAATATGACTAAAATTTCATACATACGCGCACGCGCGTAATTGTCGAATCGTCCGGAATTTTCTCTCTTTTCATAAAACATTTGCAGTGCAAAGCCTCTATACTATGTATAGAGGCTTTGAAATCAACTCCGTCCACGGAGAAAAAAGCAAAAAAATCACCAACTCCCCCCTAACAGCGCCGTTTTCCGAGCGAGTTTACACGCCGGCTCGGCACACCCCTTGCTTTGATCGGCCGTATCCTCTTTTCCAAAGTCTTCTTCTGCATCGAAATCTGCCGCAGCTACACAAACAAGAGTTTTTTCTTCAAAAGCCCGATTGCAAAGATACCGTCAATCGCCGTCAACTTGGCATTCAATAGTGCTTACTTCGTTGTCGTTGTGAATGTGAATGATAAAAGTTTATCAAGATTTCAACATTGCAAAACTTTTTTGAGAAATTTTTCGAAATCGCGCAACAAAAGCGCCTGCAATATCTGTTATACTATTTGGGTGAGTCTTTTCTTCGTCCCCTCCTCATTGACAAAAGGAGCATTGCGCTATAATAGCGCCATACTCCGGGCAGACAAAAACGGGGATTTTCTTTGCTTGCCTGTTTGTTCGGTGACAAAAACTTGCCTTTGATAGTGGTGATTTTGGAAACTTATATTACTATGTAATATAAAAAACAAGAACCAGGTGGTTCGTATTAGACCAATTCAGTTCGACCATAAAGAAAGCACCGCCCTTTTGGCGGTGCTTTCTTTGTGCTTGTGCGTGGCATTTGCGAGCTTGGTTGTTGCTTTGCAACAACGCAAGTTCGGTTTCACCGCCCGAAGATCGGCGGGCTTGCACGCCAGGCGCAGGGCGCGTGAATTTTCGCGCACCGCGCGAATACCTTGTCACCTCGACCATAAAAAAGCCTTGGAACACTTTGTTTCCAAGGCTTTTTTCGTTTGTTCTGTTACGCAGTTTGCTACGCAGATCTGTGCGTCAAATCAATATCCCATTACAATGATCCACCTCATGCTGAATGATCTGCGCCGTCCAGCCGGTGAAGTTTTTCGTGCGCGTTTGCATATCCAAGGTCTGATACTGCACCTTGATGGTCTTATAGCGCTTGCACTTACGGGGGCCGCCGAGAAGCGACAGACAGCCCTCCTCGGTGTCGTATGCGCTGTCCTTTTTGATGATTTCTGGATTGAGCATCACGGTGTATGTAGGAGCTCGTCCACTTTCATCAAGAAAGGCGATAATGCGCTTACGAACACCAATCATATTCGCCGCCATACCGACACAGCTTTCTCTATGTGCCATCAGCGTATCAAGCAGATCCTTAGCCACCTGCAAATCCTCTTTTGTTGCGACCTCCGACTTCCCTGCAAGGAAGATGGGATCGTGCATAAGTTCTTTAATCATGTCAGATTACCTTTTAAATCACCTTGCGTACTTCGTAAATATTTCATCTGCACGCTCTCTAGTGAAGCGCCATTCTTCGGGGATTTTATCGGTCGTTCCGTATGCCTGTGCGGTAGGACTCCATTCATGATATTCATACAAAATGGTATCACCACGTCCTGCAGCTTCCTTGCGCATCACATATGCAATTTCCTCTGGAGAAGCCAGATACATTCTCGGCATTTGACAGTCATCAACATCCTCAAACTGCACCAAGCAGAAAATGGTTTTCTTGTGGTGACCACTTAACCACATCTCGATTGCCTCGTGGTATGTACGTCCTTTTTTGAATTTCTGAGTTAAGCCCCAGCTACCATCTTTGCTTCCCTTAACAGATACCTTGAGTATCTCATCACCACGGCTTGCAATAAGATCGTATTCGGGCTGATCCGCACCATACTGAACAGAGACATCATATCCATATCGCGCAAATTGAGCAGCCACCATTGCTTCAGCTGCAACGCCTACATGCCATGAATTCATTATCGCACCTTCCTTATTTCACAATATCATATTCCCAATCGATAATGCCACCGAATTCTTTTACATTGGTATAACCGAGCTTGACAAGCTCCTCGGCTGCGATTTTGCTTCGTCTGCCGCTTCGGCAATAGACGAGAATCAACTGATCCTTATCGGGAAGCTCCTTTTCAGCGCGGTCGGCAATTTCGCCATAAGGAATGAGAAGCGCTCCGGGGATGTGCCCCTCGTCGTATTCATCCTGTTCTCTTGCGTCAAGGATGATATATCCGCTCTCGCTGTCCATCAATGCCTTGGCTTCTGCTCCGCTGATCTGCTCATAGGTCGCAGAACCGCCATTCGAGCATCCAACGCATCCAAATGGCAACGCAAAAGTTAGAAGAGCAATCAAAAAACGTTTATTTATTTTCAACATATATCCTTATCCCTTCTGCCGCAAACTCCGCAGTTCCCACGCCATACTTGTCGATATTCTTCTTGAATCGCTCGTCGGCAACGTACATCTTGCCAAGCCCTGCGAGAATCTCGTCTGTGCAGGTGTAGTAGTTGGCGGTGATGTGCGCCTGAAGCTTTGCAACAAGTGCCTGTGCCTCGGCAGAATCGGCACTCACGCCGCTATCCTTGCACGCGGAAAACTCAGCAAAGATTGCCATCAAGCCGTCGTTTGCCTCTGCCCACTTCTCTTTTTTGTAATTCTTTGTTTTCTGCTCATGTTCCCTATAAGCTACAGTATTACCATAGCGTTCACGAGCTTCAGTTTCGTAACTTTTCACTTGTATACCTCGCAAATTCTTGCAAGTATTTCTTCGTCTGCCGGGCAGAACTCATACTTCGCGATCTCGCTTGGTGTGATCCATTTGATATCGTTGTGCTCTAACTTCTGCGGTTTGCCCTCAGCAATGGCTGCATTGAACAAAGTCAAATGCACTGTTATATCGGGATACTCATGAGTAACCTCCATAAATATGTCACCGACAGAAAGAAGAACATTCAATTCTTCCCTGCACTCGCGAATAAGTGCTTGCTCTTTTGTTTCGCTCGGCTCGACTTTGCCACCAACAAACTCCCACAGGAGACCTCTTGCCTTGTGCGCCGGACGTTGGCAGATCATAAATTTATTTGCGTTCCATATAAGAGCAGCTACTACTTCTATCATATTTTTCGTCATGCTTTTTCAAACAGGATATATTTATAATAATATTCTTTTGAATTATTTCCTGTATATCTCGTCCAATGTCTTTCCATCCTTATCCTTCCATTCTGCCCAACCATTAATACTACCTCCCAAAACAAATTGTCCAGCGGAGCTTGGGGAGGTGAAGGATACGGATACAGTCAGCTTGTATTTGCCATCAATGCAAACAATATTGCCGTTTGCAAGAGCTGTTTGTCGTTGCTTTTCTATCGTCGCAGAATGGCATTTGCGGTTTATGTCGATTTCCGAACCTTCCAAAACCTCGAAGTTTTCCCCATCGTAAACGCCAAAAGCAATAATGCCATTGCGCGTAGTATGTAACGTATTAGCTTCGTTCAAGGTCACTTTGGAATTATCCATCTTATAACCCTGTGTTGCCATGATGAATTGAATTTCTTCGTAAACTTCCTCGATTAATGGAAGGTCGTATTCATCAATCTCATATTTGGGATTAACCGAGTTTTCTACTTTGTAGCGTTTGGAGTCTTGCGCCTTGCTGATAGCATAGGCTTCAAGACCGCTTATCATATCAAGGGAGAAGGTTTTATTATCTGCCAAGAACATAATTGCCTTGTTCCAAAAATTCTTTGAGCGATTGTGATCATCAAGGCGAACAACTCCGTTTCTTGTCTGACCGATATAGATCTGAGCAATCTTGTTATCGTCGTTCTCGCTGATCAAATAATATATGCCGGGGCGATTGATGCCCGAAAGCTTCTTAGCTTCCGATAGCAGAGGGCGCGGAATAACATAGGTAGTCATTGTGGAGAGGTGCCTACGAATAGAACGAATGCCATCGGGCTGACCGTTGTGATATATAATTTCAAGTTTTTTACTAATAGCCATATCTGTCTCCTCTCACTTTGTATCAGGAATAATTTCCAAGATGTCATCTACAGTGCAATTCAAAGCCGTGCAGATCTTTACAAGCACATCACTCGATACGGTTGCACCATCTTTTTTCATCTTTGCGAGTGTTGCCGGGCTGACACCTGCTTTTGCGGCAAGGTCTTTGCTTTTCATCTCACGATCAATCAACATTTTGAATAGTTTCTTATAGCTAGCAGCCATTTTCCACCTCATAAAAATAAGTATTTTTATACAATTACCATTATATCACTATTCTCGACAAAAAGCAATTGATTTCCTAAAACAAATTGCACGATCGTTGATTTTTTTACATCTCCGCAAATTCAGATTGCTGTGACATTGTGGTTCATCTTTATATACCAAAAAAGGGATTCTCGTTCTTTTTCCCGGAATCCCTTTTTTCTTTGTTTATTGCTCCCAATTTGTTTGGGAGCGAACGGTGGCATTTGCTCCCTTTCTCTATTTCCCCGGAGCAAAGGAAACACAATGGACAGGATACGATCAGAAAAATCATTAGTGCTAAAAAGAAGCGGATATCATCTTCTTTTCAAGCGCAAAATAGCGCAAAATCCGGTTTTGATATATTTCTCTGATTTCATCTGAATTTATTCCCAACGCTCAAAAAGCCCGCTCTGAGAGTTTTCTCAGGGCGGGCTTTTTATAATGATACCATATGGTGGGGACTTTGTTATTTCATCTGCGACACGGCGTCGCTGATGGTCTTTTCCTCGGCTTCATGGCCGTATTTGTCGACCTCTGCTCTATTCTTTTCACCATGCGTCAGGCATCCGGCACCGCCGATACACCCGCCGATGCAGGCCATACCCTCGATAAAGTTGCCGTCCAGCACGTTCTTGCTCTTTTTGAGCAGCGCCGTGCGGCACGCCTCGATACCGTCGCAAACAACCGGCTTCAAGTCAAAGGAGATATCCTGCTCCTTCATCGCCTGAGCCACCGCCTCACAAAGCCCTCCGGAGCGCGCGAAAATGCGCCCGAAGGCAGAGGCGTCGTTCAGCGAACCTTCCTCCAGCTCGGAAATCTCGATATTGCGACTGTCAAACAGCGCTTGCAGCTCCTCAAAGGTCAGCACAACGTCTACGAAGGCCTTGGCGCTATCCAGCCGCGCCTCCGCCTTTTTCGCCGTGCAGGGGCCCACAAAAATGACCTTTGCGGCGGGATCCACCTTCTTGATGTACTCGGCAAGCGCCACCATAGGAGAGGGATTGTGCGACACGTATTCTGCAAGTTCGGGGTACGCCTTGTTCACATAGCGCACAAACGCAGGGCAACAGGAGCTGGTCAAAAAGCCCTTCTCTGCAAGCTCGCGCGACTCGGCAAGTGCCACCATATCCGCGCCAAGCGCCGCCTCCACGACCTCGTCAAAGCCCAGCTGCTTCAAGCCCGTGATGATCTGCCCCAGTTTAGCGTAGGAGAACTGACTGGCAATGGCAGGGGCTACGATCGCATATACGGGATACGCCTTATTGCCGTCGGCCGCCACGCGGTTCTTCAAAATCGAAATGGCATCGGTGATAAAGGACTTATCTGTAATCGCGCCGAAGGGACACTGATACACGCACGCACCGCAGCTGATGCACTTATTGTTATCAATAGTTGCCGCCTTCTGTCCGTTGGCAGAGATCGCCTTGACCTTGCAGGCATTCTGGCAGGGGCGCTTGCGGTTGACGATAGCGGTATAGGGGCAGACCTTGGCGCACGCACCGCACTCCTTGCACTTGGATTTATCAATGTGCGCTACATGATCCTTATCAAAGGTAAGCGCACCAAAGCGGCACACATCCTCGCAACGGTGTGCAAGACAGCCGCGGCAGGCGTTCGTGACCTCGTAGCCTGCGGCGGGACATTCGTCACAAGCGATCTCCAGCACCTCGATAACATTGGGGTTTTCCTTATCACCGCCCATCGCACATTTCACGCGCTCGGCAAGGATCGCGCGCTCCTTATATACGCAGCAGCGCATCGTGGGCTCGTTACCCGGCACCAGCGTTTTCGGGATGTCCAGCACATTGTCCAAAAGCTGATCTTTCCACGCAAGGCGGGCAACCTCGCGCAAGACCTTATATTTCAGGTGCTGCACCTTGGTATCAAACTTACGCATAACTTCCTCCGTTTTATCTCGCAGGAAACGGCGGATAAAAACCTTTTATCCGCCGCGTCCTTATTCAAATTAGTGTTTCTTGTAATGCACGTGAAGCAGCTCGTGTGCGCGATCCTTGATGATCTTCTTGTACACGGAATTTACAATGGGATTTTCCTCTGCGCGGCGAATGCTGAGCATTCTGTCAGAGTCATAAAGGCCCTGGCTTCTGGCAGCCTTTGCATCGCCTGCATAGGGCTGACCGCCACCGTTGATACAGCCGCCGGGGCAAGCCATGATCTCGATAAAGTCAAAATGCTCGCCAGCGCTGACGCGATCCAGCACAGCCTCGGCATTGCCAAGACCGCTGACCACAGCGATGTGCAGCTTGCGCTCACCGTAGTTGAGGTAAAGCTCCTTCACGCCGTCAAGGCCTCGCTGGCCTGCGTTTGCCACCTCAAGAAGTGCCGCACGGGACTTATTCTCGGACACGCGACGAAGCACGGCCTCGGTCACACCGCCGGTGACACCGAAGATCACGCCTGCACCGGAAACGGTGCCGAAGGGCATATCCACTGCCTCGGGCTCCAGCTCGTCAAAGGCAAGGCCGGATTCCTTGATCATCAGGATCAGCTCCTGCGTGGTGATCACGGCGTCCACGTCCTTGATGCCATCCTTCTCGAACTCGGGGCGATCCGCCTCGAACTTCTTGGCGGTACAAGGCATTACTGCCACATGGAACAGCTTCTTTTCCTCGGTTTTGTTCTGGTCCTTCATCAAGGAGCCGGTCATCTGCATGGGAGAGCGGCAGGTAGAGATGTTTTCCAGGAACTCGGGGTGCTTCTTTTCTGCAAACTGGATCCAACCGGGGCAGCAGGAGGTGATAAGGGGCAGCTTGCCGCCATTCTCCAGTCTGTCGATGAATTCAGCAGTTTCTTCCATAACGGTGATATCTGCGCCAAGCGTGGTGTCGTACACCTCGTCAAAGCCCATACGGCGAAGCGCGGCAACGATCTTGCCCATCACATTCTCGCCCTCGTTGCACTTGAGCTCCTTGCCGATGGCTACGCGCACGGCGGGAGCGATCTGCACAGAGGTCTTAAGCTCGGGATTATCCAAAGCCGCCCAAACCTTTTTGATGTGGTTCTTGACCACGATAGCGCCCGTGGGGCAGACAGCGGCACACTGACCGCAGCCAACACAGGGGGATTCTGCCAGGGGCATATTGAATGCGGTGCTGATCGTCATATTCGAGCCACGGTGTGCGAAATCGATCGCGCCGACCTTCTGGATCTCGTTACAAACGCGCACGCAGTCGCCGCAAAGAATGCACTTGCCCGCGTCGCGGGTGATGCACACGGAGGACTCGTCCTCGCCCTTGGTGGACTTGGCGCGGTTCGGGAAGCGAACGCCCTCGATGTTAAAGCGCATTGCCAGATCCTGCAACTTGCACTTATTGTTGTTCTCGCACACGGTGCAATCGCGGCAATGGTTGGCCAGCAGCAGTTCCAGAATGTTCTTGCGGTAGCGGCGCAATCTCTCGGTGTTCGTCTTGACGGACGCACCCGCCTTGGGGGGCGTGGAGCAAGCGGCGTCAAGGCCGCCCCACTCGTTCTCTACCATACACATACGGCAAGCACCGTACACGGAAAGCTCGGAATGGTAGCAGAAGGTGGGCATTTTGATGCCGATCTTACGGCACAGCTCCAAAATATTTCTTTCACCTTCGATCTGAACGGGAATACCGTCGATCGTCATATATTTCTTTTCACTCATTGTCTTAACCCTCCTTGATGGCCTTGAAGCGGCAGGTAGCCACACAAGCGCCACACTTCACGCACTTGGCGGGATCGATCGCAAACGCAGCCAGCTTCTTGCCGGGAGCGATATAGTCGGTACGCTCGATCGCACCTACGGGACACTTCTTGGAGCAAGCACCGCAGCCAATGCACTCGTCGCGCTCGATAAAGATCTGCTTCAATTTCTGGCAAGCGCCTGCGGGGCAACGCTTCTCGTAGATGTGTGCCTCGTACTCGTTGCGGAAATTCTTGATCGTGCTGACAACGGGAGAGGAGGCAGACTTGCCAAGACCGCAAAGAGCGGTCGCGGAGATCGTTTCTGCCAGTTCCAGAAGCAGCTCGATATCGCCGTCCTGTCCTTCACCTGCAACGATGCGTTCCAGGATTTCCAGCATGCGCTTCGTGCCCTCTCGGCAGGGAACGCACTTACCGCAGGACTCGTTCTGCGTAAAGTTCATGAAGAAGCGGGCAACCTCGACCATACAGCTCTTGGAGTCCATAACAACCAGACCGCCGGAGCCGATCATCGCGCCAACCTTCTTCAAGGTATCAAAGTCAAGGGGAAGGTCCAGATGCTCCTTGGTCAGGCACGCACCGGAGGGACCGCCGATCTGCACGGCCTTAAACTCGCCGTCACCGCGCATACCGCCGCCAATGTCGAAGATGATCTTGCGCAGGGTGGTACCCATGGGGACCTCGATAAGGCCGGTGTTTCTGATGTTACCGGTCAGGGCGAACGCCTTGGTGCCGGGGCTCTTCTCGGAGCCGTAGCCGCGGAACCAAGCAGCACCGTTTGTGATGATAGAAGCCACGTTGGCGTAGGTTTCTACGTTGTTAAGGCAGGTGGGCTTGTCGAAAAGTCCCTGCTCTACCGTACGGGGGGGCTTAACGCGCGGGAAGCCGCGCTTGCCCTCGATAGATGCCGTGAGCGCAGAGCCCTCACCGCACACGAATGCACCTGCGCCGCAGTTGATGTGCAGGTGGAATGCGAAATCAGTGCCAAGCACGTGATCGCCGAGAATACCCAGCTCCTCTGCCTGTGCGATGGCGGTTCTAAGGCGTCTTACTGCGAGAGGGTATTCAGCGCGTACGTAGATATAACCCTCGGTCGCACCGCAGGCAATACCTGCAATGATCATACCCTCCAACATTCTGTGGGGGTCGCCCTCCATGATGGAGCGGTCCATGAACGCACCGGGGTCACCCTCGTCACCGTTACAGACCACGTACTTCTGGTCTGCCTTCTGACGCTTGACCTGCTCCCACTTTCTGCCAGCGGGGAAGCCGCCGCCGCCACGGCCGCGAAGACCGGACTCGGAGACCTCTGCCACGATCTGGTCGGCAGTCATATCAAACAGCGCCTTTTCCAGTGCGGCGTAGCCGCCAATGGCAATGTACTCGCGGATAGAGTCTGCGTCGATCTTGCCGCAGTGCTCCAATACCATACGCGTCTGCTGACGGTAGAAGGGGATCTCGGACTGCTCGCGGTAGATCTCGCCGTCGCGCTTGTAAACAAGGCGGTCAACGCACTCGCCCTTCTCGATCGTTTGCTCCACGATCTCGGCGCAATCCTCTACCTTTACCTTGGTGTAAAGCCAGCCCTGGGGCTCGATGCGAACCAAGGGACCCATCTCGCAAAAGCCGTGGCAGCCGCTCTTTTTCAGACCGATGCCGGGGGAGTGAGGATCCTCCATAAGACCGATCTCAACGGGAAGGCCCTTCTCCTCGATCAGTGCTTTCAGGGTGTCAAAAATGTTCAGCGAGCCGCCTGCCACGCAGCCGGTACCCGCGCAAACGATGATCTTCTTTTTCTGTGCGGCGTAGTCCTTTTCGGCCTGCGCGCGGTAAGCGATCAGCTCTGCTCTGTTATTCAGCATTTGCAATCTCCTCCTTCAACTTATTGAGAAGTGCCACGACCTTGTCGGGGTTCATTTCGGGATGCACCACGTCGTTAACGGTGATAACGGGAGCCAATCCGCAAGCGCCAAGGCAGGAAACCGTTTCTACGGTGAAGTTCAGGTCATCGGTGGTTTTCTTGGCTTCGGAAAGGCCAAGCTCGCTACGCAGCTTCTCCAAGATCGGAATGGATCTTCTGACGTGGCAGGCGGTGCCGTCGCAGACCTTGATCACGTACTTGCCCTTAGGCTCCAAGGAAAAGTTCTCATAGAAGGTGGCGATGCTGTAAATCTGGGCCTCACCCATCTTCAATTCCTTTGCAAGAATGGTAAAGACCTCGCGGGGAAGATAGTGATAGACCTCCTGGATCTCTTGCAGAATGGAAATGATATCCACCTGCTTGTAATCGTGCTTTTTCAGGATCTCGCTCACTGCGCTGAAATCGTGTTGTGCTGCCATAGCTTTATCTCCTTTAATTTTTTCTCATCCATAAACGGCCCACGCCGTGCAAATGCTTGTCCGCACGCGTGCAATGGGCGCGCACACGTTCGCATCTTGTATTATAACATAAAATTATATATAAATCAAGATGCGCAGGCGCGTTTCTTCGCACTTTGGACAAAATTTTTGCGTGACACAACGTTCCCGCCGCGCCACGCCCTCGTCATAATCGTCGGAGCCAAAATCATCGGTCAGAGTATATTCGTCGTACGCCACGTCATAGCTTTGCCAAGCGTCGCCTAAAAGGTAAACGTCATCGCCTGCGATCACGCCGTCCGCAGCGGTCAGATCAAAGCGGCCGGGAATATTGCCGCCGTCGTAAGTGACCTCAATATCCAGCAACTTCAAGGGCTTGGGGGTAACGGTAATGGTAGCTACAGCACCGTTGGCCTGATAGTCAAACGCGTAGTTGGCTGCATCTGCGCCTTCCAAATAAATGCCGTCGTCAAGATCCCAACTGCCGCTGGTGTCGGTAAGCGTATAAGTGCCTACGTTGTAATCGACATCGTCGTTGGTTTCAATGGAAACCACGTCGCCTGCTACCAAGCCGTGCGTGGTATCAAGGAAGAATACGCTGTCATTATAACCTGCCTTGCCATCATAAACCTTGGTCAGGTTGAGATAATTCAAGGTCTTCTTTGCAATGGTAAACTCTCTCTCTACCGTTTCGCCCACGTGGGTTTCGCTCTCTTCGATGGTAACAACCACCTTATAAGTACCCGCATTGGTGGGGCGGCCGGGAAGCAGGGTGGTACCCTGATAGTAAGCAAAGAACTCGCCGCCAACGCCTGCCTCGTCTACAAAGGTGAGCTCGGGCTCAACGATCGGCTGACCGTCGTAGGTCTTGGAAGCGTCTGCCACAGCAAGATTGACAGGGCGCTTGTCGGTTTCAAAGTATTCGGTAGTAGAAGCGGCGCCGCACGCACAGGACTTCCAGTACTGCGCCTTGGTGGTGGGGGTTGCAGCTGCCTTCAAATAAGCGGTAGTGGCAGCGGTCTGCGTAAAGGCGTGAGCCGCCTCGTCCTTCTTGTCACCGCAAACGGAGCAAGCATAATAGTGGGTGGTCTCACCCGCGGTCAGCGTGGTGCCGTGTGCGTGGGTGATGGCACGGGGCGCGCCGCAAACGTTACAAGCGGTATCGCACGCGTTATCGTAAGCGTGCGCCGCAGGGGTGCGGGTCGCTCCGCAGACATTACAAGCGGCGTCGCACGCATTATCGTAAACGTGCGCCCCCACCGTTCTGGTATATCCGCAAACGTCGCAGGTGGTGTCGCAGGCGTCAGCGTATGTATGCGCCGCCTTGTCGGCAACCTCCTCCTCGTGCTTGCAGGTGGCGGCGTGCCAATGGCTCTCGGCATCGCTTGACCACTCGGTGGCAAAATCATGGTCGTGCAGGGCGCTCGGCAGCACGATACCCAAGGTAGCGCCTATGACGACAACCGCTGCAACGGCGATGGAAATGACCTTGTGAGCAAGGATCCAAGCCCATGCTTTTGTGAAAAATGCTTTCATTGTTTTTTCTCCTTTGCATTGAGATTGAGCGGCGCCCCGGGCGCCTCCCTTGATTTCATTGTACTTCTTTGCGTGCGCGCATACATCACCCGCGCGGGGTGATATTTGCGCCTTCACGGGGTGATTTTCGGGTGATAAAAAAGAAAAAGCCCCCAAACGGGGCGAATTTACGCAAAAAGGGAACGCCAATGCGTTCCCTTTTTTATCCTTGCAGCAGCGCAGAGATCTCCTCTCTTGTGCCAACCTCCAATTTTTCGTAAATATGCTTCACGTGGGTCTTTACCGTGTTTTCGGAAACGTGCAGCTGCGCTGCCATTTCCTTGCGGCTCTGCCCCGCCATCATCAATTCCAGCACCTCGCGCTCCTTTTGCGTCAGCCCCTTGTCCGCAGAAAGTGCCAGCAATTTCTCGCTCTGCTCTTTCTCACAGTCCACTGCGGGAGCCGCCTCCGGCACGTCGCGCTTATGTACGTAATCCTGCATCATCCAATAAAGAAGAAGCAGCAACGTTTCGGAAAGGATATAGGTCACGGCCAAAAACTCAAATTCCCAGGAGATAAACTTTTCAAACAGCCACACCAGAATGTTGCCTGCCACCACGCCCGCAATAAAGCTGGCGATCTTCGGCTTGCCGATCTTTTTGGCGGTAACCGAATGGACGATCGTCACGATCATCGCGGCAAAATAGCCCAGCAGATAAACCATATACACGGGGTGAAGCGGGCCGTAATCCTTGACCAGCTTCGCGCCGCCGCTGATCTGCACCAGCGTCACGCTCTTGTAATACCAAGGCAAAAATCCTGCCGTGGCGATCATGGCAAACATCAAGGCGGCCAGCGAAACGCATGCGATCACGTTCGCTTTTTTGATCTCAAATCCGCAAAGGCGCACAATGGTCAGCAGCATACACATGCAAAGGAATACGCTGCCCAGATACGCCACGTCGTTGGCAAAAATGGCAAATTCCACGCTTTTCGACACGGAAAGCAACAAATATCCCAAATTGACCACGCTGACGCAGACATACAGCATCGTCAGCCAGAATTCCTTCTTTTTGACCATCGTCAGATAGCCGATCAGCAGGCCCACGGCCAGCGCCAGCGTAATTCCGTATCCGATCGTCATGAGCCCACCTCCCTTTTGCTTGAAATTCTTTATGTTATAGCACAAAAATGCACCAAAATCAAGCCGTTTCGGCACTTATTTCCAAAATTTGTAAATTATAACACAAATCGCGCACGTACGCAATGGTATGCGCGTTATTTTGGTTACTTGCACAAAAATAAAACGCCCTAATTTGCATTTTTGAACACATTTATGGCGCTTTTTTACAAAGTGTAAAGTTATCCTTTTTTTTCGCCAAAATCCACCACGTCCCCCCTCGTTTTCCTCGCGCGTGCGTACGCGTATGTAATAGGAAGCACCGAGTTTTGCAAAGAAAAGCAAAAAAACGCCCTGTATCCACGGGGACGCAGGGCGTTTTTTTATTCATTCCTTTTATTCTTCCGGCTCAAACTGATCTTTATCCACACCGCAAATGGGGCAGATAAAATTCTCACCAAGATCCTCAAATTTCGTGCCGCGGGCAATCCCCATATCGGGATTACCCAACGCCTCGTCATAGCTCCACCCGCACACACTGCAAACGTATTTTTTCATCTCAACTCTCCTATTTCCCACCCCCGTGTGGGGGTGATTTATTTTAGCGCCTCGGCAAGGGAGGCAAGCTGCGCACGGCTTTCCTCGCTCAACGCAGAGAATATCCTTACCCCGTCCCCCACGTAAGTGAGGTTTTGACACCCTGCCAGCATTCCGCGCATCACCTTGGTCGCCATCGGGGCCCAGCTGCCGTTTTCGATGAAGGCGACCGTCTTGTTTTGAAAATTACGCGCGATCAGATGCTCGATAAAGGCGCGCATAGGGGGGAAGATATCCGCATTGTAGGTGGTCGTTGCCAGCACCAGCTTGCCGTAGCGGAAGGCGTCCTCAACGGCTTCTGCCATATCACAACGGGCAAGATCATTCACCACGACCTTAGCGCAGCCCTGCTTTTCCAACAGCGCAGCCAGCTCCTCTACCGCCCTTCGTGTATTCCCATATACCGAGGTATACGCGATCACCACGCCCTCGCTCTCCGTACCATAGCTTGACCAGATGTTGTAAAGGTCCAAATAATAGGAAAGATTTTCTGAAAGAACGGGGCCGTGTAGGGGGCAAATGATGCGAAGGTCCAGCTTCCCCACCTTAGAAAGCAGCAAGCGCACCTGCGCGCCATACTTGCCCACGATGCCAAAGTAATATCTTCTTGCCTCGCAAGCCCAATCCTGTTTTGCACCCAGCGCGCCGAATTTACCGAACGCGTCCGCCGAGAAAAGCACCTTATCCGTGCGCTCGTAACTCACGATCACCTCCGGCCAATGCACCATAGGCGCGGCAAGAAAGGTCAGGTGGTGCCGACCGAGCGAAAGCTCGCAGCCCTCCTCTACCACGATCCGTCTGTTTGCAAAATCCGTTCCAAAAAAGCTTCTCATCATGGCAAACGCCTTGGCAGATGCCACGATCCTTGCCGCAGGATAGCACTGTGCAAACAGCATCACCCCCGCAGAATGATCCGGCTCCATGTGCTGCACGATCAGGTAATCGGGGGACTTATCCCCCACCACGCCCTGCAAATTTGCCAGCCACTCCTCGCCAAAGCGCGCATCTACGCTGTCCATTACGGCGATTTTTTCGTCCATGATCACGTAAGAATTATACGCCATTCCCTCGGGTACGGCGTACTGGCTCTCAAACAGATCAATATCTCGATCGTTGACGCCGATGTAACGAATATCATTTGTGATCTTCATATTCCGCTCCTTTTTTCTTGATCACTATTATTATAGCAAAAAATAACGCCGTCACAAACGGAAATTCTTGCTAATCACGTCGAGTTTTCAAAAGGGCGCGGGAAGGGATATCCCCTCTATCAGATCTTCAAAGCAAGGCGCAGAAGGCAGTGCGATCCTTACCCCCTCAATGTGCAAAAATCGCACACGTGGTGCGTTATAAGAGGAAAGCGGACGGTCATACACGTCATTGGAATGTGCAGCCACGTACACCTCGCCACCCACGCGCTCCAACACCAGCAGCGTATGGTAAAAATCGCCGTTTTCCCGTCCCAGCTGCACCACGTCTGCGCGCTCTACCCGTTCCTTTGGCACCTCGCTGCCAAAGGGCCCTACGCCGCCGTTTTCTGCGCGAAAGCTCGGTGCGCCCGTAAAGAAATCCCAGAAAAACTCCACCCCCGTCCATGCGGGCGCACGCTCCGTTTCGCTTTGATAATACCAGCCGAAATCCACCGTGCCGTTCATCACACAGCTCCCTGCCAGCACGCATTGTGACACAAAATTCGTACAATCCCCGCCCACGCCCGTGAAATTATAAAAAAGCGGGTTGCGCGCAAGCGCCCATCTCCTTGCATAAGCCAGCGCCCGTTCGCGCTCATACGCCCCTATCCACAGCATCTCATCACCCCCACCGCAGTATATGAAAAAAAGAAGCCGTGTGTGACACGGCTTCTTTTTTCTTTATGCAGCGGGGACTTGAATACCCTCTCCCGAAAGAAATCTTTCGGCCATTTTGTCTGCGATCTGCTCAGGCGTCATCGAAAGGATCTCCTCCGGCGTCAGATTTTCCACGATCGCCTCGGCGATCAGCTGGCTTGCCTCCGGGCTGACAGCAATATCATAGTTGTTCATAACCTCGCAAATACCCGTGCTGAGAGCCGCCTGATCGATGGTGCCGTCGGGCTGTGTGGCGCTCTGCAACGTACCCGCCATATCCTCCAACATCTCGCCATGCGTTTCGCGGATATCCTCTGGCACGCCGAGATAGCTCATCATCACGCGTACACCCGTATCACGGATCGCCGTTTTGACAGGCTCCATGCGCGGGTTGGCGTCCAATACAGTGTAAAGCTTCTCCACAACACCGCCGGAAACCAGCTTGTTCACGAAATCGGCGTTATCATTACCCATCGTAAAGACCTCTTCCTCTACCAGCACACCGAACGCATCGGCAAACGTGCCAAGGTCCTGCACAAGCGTTTCAGTGTTCGTGGTGGCAAATACCGCAAGGAAAGCGTCCGCAATACCCTGCACGTCCTCGCCCAGGTTCGGCTTGGCCATACCCAGCACCTGCTCGCCGTTCAACCATGCCTCGGAGGCGTCCGACAGGAAATAAGCGACTACGCAAGATACGATCTTGGAGCTGCCTACATCCTCTACCATCTGCTTCATGGCCTGGCTTTCCTGCGTACCGTACTGCTCAGCAGAGGAGCCGGACAGCACGGAAAAATCCTTCCAGATATTGACGATCGCGCCGGTTTCATCGGCCAAGCAGATCGTATCCTCCTCAAAATCAACCGTCGTCAGCAAGGAAAAGACATGCTTGCCAACCAGCTGATAGGCCTCCTTGGCCAGAGGAGCTTCCAGCATTTGTTCCAGCACGTTGGGCTCCTGCGTCTCTTCTTCCTGCGTTTGCGCGGCGATCTGATGCCATACGTCATTTGCAAGCGTCATATAACCGAACACGGGGGTAACAAATACCACAAGACCGACCATGCCGCACAGCACGCCCGCAAAGGCGCCCAGCAAACGGCCGCCAAACTTCGGCCCCTTCACGCCAAGGATCATAGCAAAGATCTTATAAATGATCCAGCTAACAAGCTTTAATACGATATAGGAAAGCAGGAACAGGATCGGCGCAGACACCATTTCGCACAGGGCGTCGATCACCATTCCCATCTCGGGCTGTGCAAGCAGCTCACCCACGCTCTCGCCAAGCAGGGGCTGCAAAAGCGAAATAACATACTTTCCAAGACTTCTTCCTATCAGCTTAACCAGCACGATCGCTGCGCCAAAGGAAAGCAGCAACGTCACCAAGCGAAGCAGGGTCCTTCTCAGCTTTCTCAAAAAGCCCCAGAAAACACCAAAGCCCAGAATAGCGATTACGGCGATCAGAATAATCAGTTTCGGATCAAACACAAATCAACACTCCTTTTTACGTCACATTTTGGGTAGACTTAATTTATTATAACATTTATGGAATTTTCTGTCAACCGCCTAATTTGTTATTTTTTTATTTTTCTTTCCGAGCTTTTTTGTGCGATCCCCTCGCAAAGACCCTCCATTGAGATCCCCACCGTACGCGCGGCCAGCGGGAACAGACTGGTAGCGGTCATTCCGGGCAACGTATTTGCTTCCAGAAAGCAGGGCTCTCCCTGCGCGTTTTCCTTGAAATCTATCCGCGCGAAATCCCGCAGCCCCAATGCAGAAAAGCAAAGCAACGCCAGATCCTGCAAGCGCGCGAGCTGTGCGAGCGGCAGGGGCGCGGGGCAGATCTCCTCGCTTGCTCCCGCCTCGTATTTGTGTGCATAATCGTATACCCCACCCCGCGGGCGGATCTCAACGGGTGGCAGCGCGCGTCCGTTCCATACGGCAACGGAATATTCCCGCCCCGGCAGATACGTTTCGCACAATAAGTCCCCGGACGGGGTGATTTTTTGCAGCTCATCTGCCCCTTCTACCACGCAAAAGCCCACGCTGGATCCCCCGTTGCAGGGCTTCACAATAAACGGATATGCAAGGGAGGGTGCTGCCTCGCCCGCACGCCAAACGCACCCCGCCGCCGTCGGCACCGCCAGACGCTCTACCACGCTTTTGGCACGCGGCTTATCCATCGCCAGCGCAGAGGCCGCAGGACCGCTCCCCGTATAATGCCTGATCCCGGCCTCTTCCAGCGCCCGCTGCCAGCCCCCGTTCTCCCCTGCCCCGCCGTGCAGGCAAAGAAAAACGCTATCCGCCTCTCTCGCAAGCGCCAAAAGCGCCTCGCTCGGCAGCTCCGTATCCACCTGTGCTTCCACCACCTCGTGTCCCGCTCTGCGCAGCGCCTCGCATACACGCGCGCCCGAGCATAGCGAAACCTCACGCTCCTCACTCACACCGCCATACACCACCAAAATCTGCATAGAAAAAGCCCTCCCTTCCCCTTGGCAGGGTATGCGGGAGAGCTTAAAATGTGTTATTTCAATAATGCAACGCGGTCGTTACCGCCATAGTCGCGGAAGATGGTAGCGCAAAGACCGTGCTCCGTCGCCAACGCCTTGATCTCCTCGGCCTGATCATAGCCGATCTCAAACAGAAAAAAGCCGTCCTCTTTCAAAAGCCCCTTCCACTTGCTCAAAATGGCGCGGTAAAAATCCATGCCGTCCTCGCCACCAAGCAACGCGGCGGCGGGCTCATGCTTTACCTCGCACGACAAGCCGTCCATCGCTGCCGCGCGAATATAGGGAGGATTGGAAAGGATCGCATCATATCGCTCCTCCCACGCACAACCCTGCAAAACGTCACACAGTCGGGGGGTAAATCGCTCGCGCACGCCATTTTTCACAGCGTTGCGCTCGGCCAAGGCCAGCGTTTCGGGGAAAAGATCCACCGCCGTAGCACACGTATCAGGGCGAGAGCAAAGCGTAGAGATCGCCACGCAGCCGCTTCCCGTGCAAAGATCCAGGAAATTACCGTTTTGCGGCAAGCGCTTGATCGCCTGCTCTACAAGATGCTCGGTGTCGGGGCGCGGCACCAGACAATGCTCGCTTACCTCGTAGCTTTCCTTCCAAAAGCACCATTCCCCCAAAATATATTGCAAGGGATAATGCGTGCAGCGCCGCTTTACGGCGTCAGCCAGCGCCTGTTTTGAGAAGCTCTCACATAATAAGCGCGCCTCCTGCGCGGCATTCTCTATACCCGCCGCCAGCAGCTGCTCTTTGATTTGCTGTTGTGTCAAGGATATCACCCTTTCAAATTATTTTTCATAAACTACTGTACAAATCTCTTTTTTTGTGATAAAATAAAATTGAGAAATCCGGAAGGGAGGATAACTATAATGAAAAACACCACCAATTACGGCAAGATCATTGCCATCACGCTTTCCATCGTAACCAGCGCCTGTGCCATCGCCTTCGTCATCTACCGCTTGTTCCGCAACCTGATCGAATTCTGCAACACCTACCAGTTGCCCGAAGAAGAGGAATTTGACCTGGCCGAGCTGGAAGAACTTGACGACGAGGACTTTCCCGAGGAAATCATCGAGGAAGTCGTTGAGGAAGCCGAGATCGCAGCAGAATAATCAAAGCCCCTTGCCCCTTTGCGGGCGAGGGGCTTTTTGTGTATCAGCATTTTTTAGAAAAGGCCATTCCGAATTACTCGGAATGGCCTTTTGGCAGACAGTGTAAAGATTACTTGGATGCCTGCTCCTGACGGAAGTCTGCGCAGATCTTAGCCAGCGACTCTTCTGCTCTGGACAGGAAGGTCTTGTACTTGGAGGACCAAGAGGTGTGGTCTACGATTGCGTTGGAAGCTGCCTCAGGCAGGTTATCAGACATCGTTGCGGAGAAGATCTTACCAAGGTCGAATACGATACCGGAACGAACGTACTCGAACATGTCGGTCTCGTCCTTAGACTCTGCGTACTTCAAGGACATGTTAACCTCGAAGATCTCGGGGGTGGTCAGACGGTATGCCTCGGATGCGTAGCATTCAAGCACAGCGGTGAACATAGACAGAGTCTCCTGTCTGTCTCCACGAGTGTCGAAGTCAATGTAGATGCCGTACAGGGACCAGGGGTTACCCATACCGGTGTAGTAGTTCTTCTGGTTGGTGTCGTACTTGGGAGTGGGGATCATACCGTAGCTGAACTTAACCTTACCAAGTGCAAGGGAGGACTCTGCGTACAGAGCGTGCTCCAACCACATCAGGGTGTTACCCTTGGTGAAGATGGTTCTGGTGTTGTTTGCCATCTCGGGATCGCTGTTACCGTTGGTTACCCAAATAGCATTGCTGGATGCCCAGTCGCCAAGCTTGTTGATCAGCTTAACGGCCTTAGCGGAGGTATAGTCGGGGGAGATTTTGAGCATCATGGTGTCATCTTCCTCGATATATCTCATGTTAGCACCGGGATAGAAGGAGTCGCACACGTAGTTCAGTGCGCAGAAACCGATCTGGTCGTTGATAGAGGGCTTGTTGTTGTTGTCCTTATCGATCCAGAGGTTCTCGGTCATACGGATCATCTCGTCGATGGTCCAGTTGCCGGAGCGAACCATTTCGTAAGGAATGTCCATCTTCAAGTTGGTGAACATGTCCTTGTTGATGAAGATACAGTGCATCATCCAAAGCACGTTGGTGGACATATCGCCGGAGATGAAGTAGTAAGAGTCGTTACCGAAGGAAACGGTCTCTACCAGCTCACCGGGCCACCAGGGCTTTTCAAGGTTGATGTAGGACTCCTCGATCTTAGAGAAGTTCTGCAAGTGGCCACGTACTGCAAGAGAAGCCTCGGTACGGGCGTAGGTTGCGATGATATCGTAGTCGTGAGTCTTTGCCAGACGAACAGCGTCGATCTTACGAAGGAACTCATCAGCGACACCCTCGCCGTATGCAGCGTACATAGGAACGAATACCAGGTCAACACCCAGACGGTCCTCTACGTTGATGTTACGGTCGTAGATAGCGTCAAGAACGTTGTCGTTGGCAAGCTCCTTCTGCTCGAACTCAGGGCGCTCTACCTCTTTCCAGTAAAGAAGAGTGATTTCCTCGCCGCTGTAATTCAGGTTGTACTGATCAAGATCGTCCAGCTCACGGCCGTTCTCGTCCTTAGTTGCGTCCAGTCGGCCGTCGTTCTTCTTCTTGCCGCTGTCGTCGTCTTTACAAGCAACGATCAGAACGGTAAGCGTAAGGCACGCCAGCAACAGAGCAATCAGTCTGACAAACAGTTTCATGTTGCGTTCGTTTCCGCGAATGCGAAAACATCCTCCTTATTTTCTTGATTTTAGGGGTACTTTCCCCTTCGGTCTTTAAAATTCTACCACACACCGCCAATTTTGTCAACGGGTTGAAATGATTTTTTGTGCCATTTTATACTTTGTTTACATTTGGCACCGCGTTTTTTTGATTAAAAAAAGCTAAAAATCAGTGGAATTCCATCGTATATTGCAGCTTTTTGCTCGCATTCTTGGCGATATGGAACATATCGTTCTTCTCTGCGATATCATCTGTCACATTCGGGTAGGA
The DNA here is from genome assembly GCA_045632185.1 of Eubacteriales bacterium. GTDB lineage: Bacteria > Bacillota > Clostridia > Oscillospirales > CAG-272 > Firm-07. The sequence continues at coordinate 29,162 of JAZQWF010000057.1, read as the reverse complement.
GGGCAGACCGCACCAGGGCTCCAAGCACAGAAAAGGCGTATCCTTGCCGTATTCCTGCCATACGCCGAGGTAGGGGAAATCGGCAAATTCCATCGTAACACCGTGTGCATCACCCGCAGCGCCCAAGGTGACCTTGCGTGACATGCGGCTCATAAAAATGCCGTCCACGGCGAACTTCTCGTGGTCAAGCGCCAGCGTCGTGCCGTTGGCAAGGGGCAGTGCGCGGCATTGGCCGGTGTAATACCCCTCGGGCGTGATGCCCATCTGGTTGGGGGTACAGACCTCGCCGAAGGTCAGCGTGTACTCACTGAAATCGTGGCCCGCGGTAAAGGGCACGTTAAAGCCGGGATGCGCACCGAAGGTGGCGGGCAGGATCTCCTCACCCTCGTTCGTGATCTCTGCTGCGATCGCAAGGCGTCTGCCGGAAAGCGAAAAGGTCAGCGCAAAGGAAAACTCGAAGGGGTACTGCGCGCGCGTTTGATCGTTGGCGCGAAGCGTCATCGTAACGCGGTCGGCGGCAACGTTGCTTACCTCGTAATCCTGTGAGGCGGCAAAGCCGTGCATGCCCATCTCGTAGGTCTTACCGCGATAGGTGTATTTGCCGTCCAGAAATCTGCCGCAGATCGGGAACAGCGTGGGGGCGCGATCCTCCCAGTATTTGGCGTCGCCCTGCCAGATGTACTCGCAGCCATCGGCAAGATCAACAACGGATTGCAGCTCCGCGCCGTGATCCGAGATCTTGACGCAAAGTTGGTCGTTGGAAATGGTGTAGGTCATATCCTCTCTCCTTTTTTCTTGATAATTTCAGTTTATCACGAAAAGCGCAAAAAGTCAAGCCGTTTTCGCACGTCTGCACACACACTTCCCCCTCATTTTTTAATATACACACGCGCGCGAGGAAAAATACTTGCATTTTCCCGCAGATTGTGTTATACTACTTCCACGTCTCCCCAAGGGCTGAAACGGAATTTGCATTTTGCGCCCCGCGCAAAAGAAAGGATAGACCATGATCACAAAGGAAGAGATCGCGCTTGCCGTCAGATCGCTTTGCGAGCGCGCCAAAAAGGGACTTCCCTCCCTCTCGCTTGCCTCAAACGCCGCACGCAACAAGGCGCTTGTCGCCATCAGCGAGCAGCTGCTTGCCGAAAAGCAGAGCATCCTCGCCGCCAATGAACGCGACCTTGCAAACGCCGCTGAGAACGGCGTACCGCGCGTTATGCTGGATCGCCTTACCCTGACCGAGGCGCGTCTTGACGCCATTGCCGCGGCCGTGAAAAATCTGACCGCACTCCCCGACCCCTTGGAGGGCAGCGACACCTGGACGCGCCCCGCGGGGCTCACCATCACCCGCGCCAAGGTGCCGCTCGGGCTTGTTGCCATCATTTACGAGGCGCGCCCCAACGTCACCGCCGATGCGGCAGCACTTTGCATCAAGTCGGGTAACGCCGTGATCCTGCGTGGCGGCAAGGAGGCCATTGAAACCAACCGCGCCGTCGTCGCCGCCATTCAAAAGGCGCTCACCCGTGTTGATATCTCCCCCGACGTGGTGGGACTTGTGGAGATCACCGACCGTGAAAGCGCCAATGCGCTGATGCAGATGCGCGGCCTTGTGGACGTGCTGATCCCCCGCGGCGGCAAGAGCTTGATCCAGAATTGCGTGAACAATTCCCGCGTCCCCGTCATTGAAACGGGCGCAGGCAACTGCCACGTGTATGTAGACAAGGACGCAGACCTTGAAAAAGCACTCACCGTCACGGTGAACGCCAAGTGCCAACGCCCGTCCGTGTGCAACGCGGCGGAAACGCTGCTGGTGCACCGCGACGTAGCGGCAGAGCTTCTCCCCGCCCTTTTTGCAGCCACCCGTGAATGGAAGCTGGAATTCCGCGGAGATGCCGACACCTGCGCCATTCTCCCCGAGGCAATTCCCGCGACCGAGGAGGACTTCGCCACCGAATACAACGACTACGTTCTGACCGTTAAGGTGGTAGACGGGGTCGAGGAAGCCATCGATCACATTGAAAAATACGGCACCCGCCACAGCGAGGCCATCATCACCGAGGACGAGATCGCCGCAGGCAAATTCTGCGATCTGGTGGACGCCGCCGCCGTCTATCACAACGCCTCTACCCGCTTCACGGACGGCGAGGTGTTCGGCTTCGGCGCGGAGATCGGCATCTCTACCCAGAAGCTCCACGCCAGAGGCCCGATGGGGCTTGACGCACTCACCACGGTGAAATATCGCGTGTGGGGCGAGGGTGCCGTGCGAAAATAAGTGCGAAAAATTGCAATTCTTGCTTGACAAGTGCGCACACTTGTGCTAAAATATTATCAGTAATTTAAAGAAGGAGGGTTCTACCCATGAGCAGAATCAAGACCATCGAAACCAAGGATATCCAGAAGACCGTAAAGACCGGCGGTTGCGGCGAGTGCCAGACCTCCTGCCAGTCCGCTTGCAAGACCTCTTGCGGCGTTATCAACCAGAGCTGCGAAAGCAACAAGTAATTTGGATAAAACGCCGCTTTCCGACGAAAGCGGCGTTTTTCTTTGTGAGGTAATTTATGGTACATCAATATAAACTGAACGGATACAACATCGTACTGGACACCTGCTCGGGCTCGGTGCATACGGTGGACGAGGTCGCTTACGACGTCATCGAGATGTATAAGACCCACACCGCTGACGAGATCGTGGAGGCGCTGCTTGCCAAGCACGCGGACAAGCCCGACGTGACGCGCGAGGAGCTGCTGGAATGTATCGAGGACGTGAAGGCCCTTGAAAAGGCGGGCAAGCTTTACTCTGCCGACGTGTACGAGAACCTGGCCATCGACTACAAGAACAACTCCAAGGTCGTCAAGGCGCTTTGCCTGCACGTGGCACACACCTGCAACCTCAACTGCTCTTACTGCTTCGCAAGCCAGGGCAAGTATCACGGCGAGCGCGCCCTGATGTCCTTTGAGGTGGGCAAGCAGGCATTTGACTTTCTGATCAAGAATTCCGGCACGCGCCGCAACCTTGAAGTGGACTTCTTCGGCGGCGAGCCAACGCTCAATCTGGACGTTGTTAAACAGCTTGTCGAGTATGCCCGCAGCATTGAGAAGGACTACAACAAGAACTTCCGCTTCACCTTCACCACCAACGGTATGATCATGGACGACGAGCTGATCGACTGGTTGAACAAGGAGATGAGCAACGTGGTGCTCTCGCTTGACGGCCGCAAGGAAGTGAACGATCACTTCCGCAAGGACTACACGGGCAAGGGCAGCTACGATACCATCGTCCCCCACTTCCAGCGCCTGGTGGAAAAGCGCGGCGGCAAAAATTATTACGTACGCGGCACGTTCACCAATAACAACGTGGATTTCACGAACGATCTGTTCCATATGGCGGATCTCGGCTTTACCGAGCTTTCGATGGAGCCCGTGGTCTGCCCTCCCGGCGATCCCTACGCTCTGACCGCCGAGGATATGCCGAAGCTCTTTGAGCAGTACGAGATCCTCGCCAAGGAAATGATCAAGCGCAAAAAGCACGGCAAGCCCTTTACCTTCTATCACTATATGATCGACCTCAAAAACGGCCCCTGTATCTATAAGCGCATCACCGGCTGTGGCTCGGGCACCGAGTATATGGCGGTGACACCGTGGGGCGATCTGTATCCCTGCCACCAGTTCGTGGGCGACGAAAAGTATCTGCTTGGTAACGTGTGGGAGGGTGTGAAGAACACCCCCGTGCAGGACGAGTTCCGCGCCTGCAACGCCTACGCACGTCCCGCGTGCCGTGATTGCTGGGCAAGAATGTTCTGCTCGGGCGGTTGTGCGGCCAACGCCTACCACGCCACGGGCTCGATCAGCGGCGTATATGAATACGGCTGCGAGCTGTTCAAAAAGCGCATCGAATGTGCCGTGATGATGCAGGTCGCAGAGCACGAGGAGCAATGAACACCCCCATCGTAGATTTCGTGCGTGCCTATCTGGAAAGCGGCACGGCACGATTGCATATGCCGGGGCACAAGGGCGTTAAGCTCCTTGGCTGCGAGCAGCTGGATATCACCGAGATCGCGGGCGCGGACGATCTGTTCCATGCCGAGGGCGTGATCGCCGAAAGCGAGCAAAACGCCGCCGCGCTGTTCGGCGCGGGTGCGACCTTCTATTCCACGGAGGGGGCCACGCTCCCCATCAAGGCGATGCTGGCGCTTGCGGTGCAAAACGCGCCAAAAAACGGCACCCGTCCGCGCATTTTAGCAACAAGAAACGCGCACAAGTCCTTCCTTTACGGGTGCGGACTTTTAGACATTGACGTAGATTGGCTCTACGGCGAGAACACGCATCTTTGCGAATGTCGCGTAGATGCCGCGGAGTTGGAAAGCGCACTTTCGGGAGCCGAAGCCCCCTATTGCGCGGTGTTTGTAACATCGCCCGATTATCTGGGCAACGTGCTGGATATTGCCGCACTTGTGGGGGTCTGCACGCGCCACGCCGTGCCGCTTTTGGTGGACAATGCGCATGGTGCTTATACGGCGTTTTCTCACCCCGTTTGCCACCCAATGGCACTTGGCGCCACCATGTGTGCGGACTCTGCGCACAAAACGCTGCCTGCGCTCACCGGCACGGCGTATCTGCATATTGCCAAGGACGCGCCCAAGGCATTTTTTGAGGGTGCAAGACAAGCGCTGGCCATGTTTGCCAGCAGCAGCCCCTCCTATCTGCTTTTGCAGTCACTTGACCTTTGCAACGCATATCTTGCAAATGAATTCCCCGCGCAGCTTGCCGATTGCACGGCGCGCGTGGCGGGATTGAAGGAGCTGCTCACCTCCGTGGGCTACGAGCTGCTCGGCAACGAGCCCTTGAAGCTGACCGTAGACGGCCGCGCGCGCGGCTACTCGGGCGAGGCGCTGGCAAGCGCCCTGCGAGAGGGCGGTGTTGAGCCGGAATTTGTTGACCGCGACTGCGTGGTGCTGATGTGCACACCGCAGAACACGGACGAGGAGCTTTCCCGCGTGGCGCTGGCGCTTTGCTCGTTGCCGCAGCGCGCAGAGCTGTCGAAAACTCATACCGTTATGCCACGTAACGCCGAAAAAGCGCTCTCGATCCGTGAGGCAATGCTCTCGGCACGCGAGCGCATTCCCGCAGGAAAAGCCGAAGGGAAGATCTGTGCCTCCCCCTGCGTATCCTGCCCCCCTGCGATCCCGATCGCGGTGAGCGGCGAGCGCATCACGCGCGAGCATATCGCACTTTTCAAGGCCTACGGCATTGAGGAGATCGACACAGTCAAATAAAAAGAATGGCGCACCGATGATCGGTGCGCCATTCTTTTATGCTTCAATTATTTCAAGCCGTACTTCTCGCCGAAGTTCTCAATGACGTAGTCCATATCCTTGTCGCCACGGCCGGAGAGGTTGATCAGCACCGAGCCGTGCTTCATCTGCTTTGCAAGCTTGATGCCGTGTGCCACGGCATGGCTGCTCTCGATGGCGGGAATGATACCCTCCATGCGCGCCAGAGTGAAGAAGGCGTCCACGGCCTCCTCGTCGTCGATCACGTCGTACTTGACGCGACCAAGCTTGTGCCAGAAGGCGTGCTCGGGGCCGCTGGAAGGATAATCCAGACCGCTTGCCACCGAGTAAACGGGCGCGGGCTCGCCGTTCTCGTCCTTGAGCATGATACTGTTAAAGCCGTGCATGATACCCTCGCTGCCGTACTGCAAGCTGGCGGCGTGATCGCCGAGCTTGGCGCCGCGGCCAAGGGGCTCAATGCCATAAATATCCACAGGGTCGTTGAGGAAGCCGGAGAAAAATCCTGCGGCGTTCGATCCGCCGCCCACACACGCAGTGATAGCGGTGGGCAGGTGACCCGTCATATCCAGGAACTGCTCTCTTGCCTCGATACCCACGACCTGCTGGAAGTCGCGCACCATCATCGGGAAGGGGTGCGGGCCCAGCACCGAGCCGATGCAGTAGATGCAATCCTTATATTCTCTTGCGTATGCCTCAAATGCGGCGTCAACCGCCTCCTTCAAGGTTGCAAGGCCGTGCTTGACCTCGACCACGTTCGCACCGAGGATCTTCATTCTTGCCACGTTGGGCGCCTGCTTCTTGATATCCACGCTGCCCATGTAGATGTCGCACTCCAAGCCGAAGTAAGCGGCGGCGGTGGCAAGCGCCACGCCGTGCTGGCCGGCACCGGTTTCTGCGATCACCTTCTTCTTGCCCATATACTTGGCAAGCAGCGCCTCACCCATGCAATGGTTAAGCTTGTGTGCGCCGGAGTGGTTCAGATCCTCGCGCTTGACGTAAAGCTGTACGTTGCCGAGCGCGTTGGAAAGGCGCTCCAAATGCGAAATGGGCGTGGGACGTCCCTGGAATTCCTTGCGCACGCGGCGCAGCTCGTTGATAAACTTGCGAGACTGGCAAATGGAGAAGTACGCGTCCGTGATCTCACGCATCGCGTCCTTGAGCTCGTCTGCGATATAAGCACCGCCGTAAGGGCCGAAGAAGCCGTTTTCGTCGGGATACTGTTGGAAGTAGGTGTCAAAATCGACGTTGTTGAATTTCATTTTATATTCTCCTTTTGATGTATTCTTGCGTGGGTTCAGGTGTGCGATCGCCATCGCGCGGACAGAATGAACATATTTGCCTCCATTCCCCCGTGGGAAAGAAAAAACCGTCCCCGGGCAGAGAATTCCTCTCTACCAAGGACGGAAAAGCTCCGCGGTGCCACCTTGGTTCGCAAAAATGCGCTCTCACGGGTACGAATATACCCCCGACAAATGACGCTTGTCATGCGTCGCAGAATACTTGGCAAAATGCCTTTGACTGCGCCCTCCGCGGTCCATTTGACGGTTGCCTTCTCACCCGGCTCTCACCACCCCGGGCTCTCTGTGCAGCGCGTGCCGCCTTTATCTCCGCATCAACGGTTTGTAGGAAAAGTATAGCACAACTGTGCCGTTGTGTCAAGACTTTTCGCCAAAAAAAGAATAAAGTCGAAAATTTCCTTGCGCTTGCGCGTGTATTATGTTATAATGAAATGTACTTTAAAAGAAACGAGGTCTTTGTATGAACTTCCCCGTTAACCACCCCGCGTTGTTTATCATCGTGGGAGCCATCATCGCCTTCGTGGTAGCGCAATCGGCGTTCTTCCTGGTGCGCGCCTACCGCCGCGGGCTTGCCATCGGCATGCAGCGCAAAACGCTGAACGGCGTCATCAAGGGTGCGGCTCTTTTCACCGTTGCCCCCGCGATCGGCATCTTCATCGGCGTGATCACGCTTTCCAAAAAGCTGGGTATCGCCCTGCCCTGGCTGCGCCTTTCCGTCATCGGCTCGCTCACCTACGAGCTTTCCGCCGCTGAGCTGGCCGCCTCCGGCGCGGGTAACTCCCTCTCGGACTCGGCAACGCCCTTCACGGCATCACAATTCGTTACCATTGCCGCGGTCATGACCATCGGCATTGCCGCCAGCCTGTTCCTTGCCCCCTTGCTTGGTAAAAAGGTATCCGGCGGCGTGATGAAGATCCGTCAGAAGGACACCAAATGGGGCGAGATCTTTATGACTGCCCTGTTCATGGGCATGATCAGCGCATTCCTCGGGCTGATCATCTGCAACCTCGGATTTATCCAGACCGACGATGGCGTGATCTTCAATTACGCCTCCAAGGATTTCATTCCGCTGCTTGTCATGTTCGCCTCTGCCATCGTGATGGTGGTTTGCGGCCTTTTGATGAAGAAGCTGAAATGGGCCTGGATGAACGACTACGCCCTGCCCATCAGTATGCTTTGCGGCATGCTGGCAGCCATACCGATCACGGCTTGGCTTGCCTGAAAGGAGTGTGACAGATATGAAAAAAGAAAGAACTTATATCGAAAGCGTCCACTTCTACGGCCGCCTTTGGGGACTTGCCGCCGCCTTTGCGATCCTGCTTTTCCCCGTGATCGTTGCGATCTTGTTCCGCGCCCTGCCTGATCCCACAGGACTTCTCAAAGGTCTGCTTGGCGTGGCTCCGCTTTTCTGGACCGTCGGCATTATCGAGGTGTTTACCTATATCCCCATGCTCGGTGCAGGCGGCGCTTACCTGAGCTTCGTTACGGGCAACCTGACCAACTTAAAGGTTCCCTGCGCGCTGAACGCCATGGACAAGGCAAACGTCAGCCCCACCAGCGAGGAGGGCGAGATCATCTCCACCATCGCCATCGCAACCTCCTCTATCGTCACCACGCTGATCATTGCGCTTGGCGTGCTCTTGATCGTACCGCTTACCCCCGTGCTGGAAAATCCCACCCTTACTCCCGCCTTTGACAGCGTCCTGCCCGCCCTTTTCGGCGCGCTTGGCGTAGTTTATATCTCGAAGAACTGGAAGATCGCCGTAGCCCCCATCTGCCTGATGCTGGTGCTGTTCTTCTTTGTTCCCTACCTCAACGCAGGCCTTGTCGGCATCATGGTACCCGTCGGCGTGCTTTTCGCCCTTGCCGTATCCCGCGTTATGTATAACAAGGGTATGCTTGGCGAGCGCGGCAGCGCCATGGCACATGCGGAGGACGAAGCATGATCGGCGCATATATCGGCATCGGTATCGGCGGCGCCGTAGCGCTCCTTCTTGCCATTCTTATTCTGCGTGCGCTGTGCTTCAAGCCCCGCGCGCAGGAGGCACGCACCGTAGCCCCCGTAGACTTTGACCGCGAAAAGGCGGTAAACGACCTTGCACAAATGATCCGCTGCAAAACGGTATCCGATCACGATCCCCAAAAGGAGGACGCGGCGGAATTTGAAAAGTTCCACGCGCTCTTGCCCACTCTTTTCCCCCGCGTATACGCCGCGTGCGAGCAGATCGACGTTGGCCAGCGCGCCATCTTCCTGCGCCTTCGCGGCAAGAGCAGCGAAGCCCCCCTCATTCTGATGTCCCACTACGACGTGGTATCCGTCGTGGAGGAAAACTGGGCGCGTCCCGCCTTTGAAGGACTTTTGGAGGACGGCGTCCTCTGGGGACGCGGCACCCTTGACACCAAGGGCACGCTCAACGGTGTGCTGCAAGCCGCCGAGACGCTGTTGGAAAAGGGATATACCCCAAAACGGGACGTATATTTCGCCTTTTCCGGTAGCGAGGAGGTCAATGGCAAGGGCGCGCCCGCCATCGTAGATTACTTAGAGAAAAACGACATCGAGCCCGGCCTTGTCATTGACGAGGGCGGCGCCGTTGTGGAAAACGTATTCCCCGGCGTGAAGGCGCCCTGCGCCCTCATCGGCATTGCAGAAAAGGGCATGCTCAATTTGCAATTTTCCGTGCAGACAAACGGCGGACACGCCTCCTCTCCCCCGCCGCACACCCCCGTGGGCGTGCTTTCCGCCGCCTGCGTCAAGGTGGAGAATGATCCCTTCCCCTTCCGCCTGTCCAAGCCCGCGCTTGAAATGTTCGACACGCTGGGCAGACACTCCTCTTTTGTTTATCGCTTGATCTTTGCGAACCTGTGGTTCTTCCGCCCCGTGCTGAATATGATCTGCAAGAAATCCGGCGGCGAGCTCAACGCCCTGGTGCGCACCACCGTTGCCTTCACACAGATGCAGGGCAGCAAGGGCATGAACGTGATCCCGCCCGAGGCATCGATGCTTGCTAACCTGCGATTGATGGAGGGGGATACCGTGGACAGCGCCGTAGAGCGCATCCGCAAGACGATCGACAATGATAAGATCACCCTCACGCCCATTTACGGCATGAACCCCTCGCGCATCTCCGTGACCGAGGGAGAGGGCTGGGAAAACCTCAAAAACGCAATCGCCGACACCTGGCAGGGTACGATCGTATCTCCTTATCTGATGCTTGCCTGCTCTGACTCGCGTCACTACGGCCGCATCAGCGACAAGGTCTACCGTTTCTCTGCCATGGCGCTTTCCAAGGCCGAGCGCGCCAGCATTCACGGCAACGACGAGCGCATCCCCGTGGAAACGATCGAAAAGACCGTAGAATTTTATCTGCGCGTATTGCAGAACGCGTAAAAGATCCAAGGGGAAAGCTTTGGCAAAAGCTTTCCCCCTTCAAAATACTTGTGAAAAGTGGTGACACGTATGTTAAAAAAGCACACGCAAAACCTGCACGTACACTCCGTTTACTGTGACGGCAAGGACACGCCCGAGGAAATGATCGCGGCGGCAATGGCCGCAGGTCTTGACTCGCTCGGCTTTTCCATTCACTCGTATATGAGCTGCTCTAAAAGCGGATTTCTCTCCCTTGAAAAGCAGGCAGCATACAATGCCGAGATCGAACGTCTGAAAGCAAAATACAAGGATATCTTCCCCGTTTATCGCGGCGTGGAATTTGACATTTATGCCGATTCCCCGTGGGACGGGTATGATTATACGATCGCCTCGGTGCATTACCTGCACACGCACGAGGGGCTTGTGTCCTTTGACACAGGGCTTGAAAAAACGCTTGCCTACGTGGAAAAGTATTTTGAGGGCGACGGCATGAAATTTGCAAAGGCGTATTACGAGGCGCTCTCTACCGCCGCCGACTACGGCAAATTTGATATCATCGGGCATTTTGACCTTGTCACAAAGAACAACGAATTGCATCATTTCATTGACACGGATACTGCCCGCTACCGCTCCTTCGTGGCCGATGCCGTAAGCGCGCTGAGGGGCAAGATCCCCTTTTTCGAGCTGAACACCGGCGCGATCGCGCGCGGATATCGCACGTCCCCCTACCCCGCGATGGACATTTTGAAGCTTTTGCGGGAAAGTGGATTTGGTGCGACGATCTCCTCTGACTGCCACGACAAGCAGTACGTTGATTTTGGCTACGATCTGGCCGCCGAGTTCTTGCGCGAGGCGGGATACACCTCCAAATTCATCTTCAACGGCAAGAAATTTGAAGAAGTCGCGCTGTAAAAAAGAGCCGCCCGCGGGCGGCTCTTTTTTATCTGTAATACACGTAATACACGATGATGGTGCGCTCTTTTCCACCATGCTCCAAATCGGGGGCGGTGATCACCACGCCGTCCTTGGAGAGTAGCTCGCTGGCCTGCATCTGCTCGATCTTGCAGCGCATCAGCACGTCAAAGGAGGCATAGACCAAAAGCTCGTCGTTGCGCATATTCAAGCTTCCCGAGCGGCCGATGACCTCGTCCACGTTGTCGATGCGCTCGGTCACGTATTTCACGTGATGCCCGCAGATGCGATTCGCCATATCATAACGGTAACGCTTACTTTCGGGGTTGTTGCTTTTCGTCCATTTCTCCCACAGCTTTTTGAACATTGTCGATCCTCCAAATCCTCACACTGTCGCAAGGAACAGTGATTTTTCCTTTTTTCTCGCGCTTTCCCGAAAGCAGCTCCACCACATCAGCGGGCAAGCGCAGCGCGAACGGCTCCTTGCCGCGATTAGCCGCCACGATGATATGATTTTTTGCGTTTTGACGGGAAAAGGCAAGCGCATGCGCGCGCACGCACAAAACGCTGAAATCTCCGTCGCCAAACGCGGAATTTTCACACCGTATGGCGCCTAATTTGCGATAAAACACCTGAATTTCCTTGTCCTCGCCCCCCCACGGGAAGGTGCGGCGGCAGAAGGGATCTCCATACCCTTGCACGCCCGCCTCGTCCCCGTAAAACAGCGACGGAATACCGAAAACCGTGTATTGCAGCGCAGCGGCGATCAAAAGTCGCTTCTTAGCAAGCGCTTTTTCCGCGTTGGAAAGGCGCAGATCGCGCAGCTCTGCCATCGTATACCCCTCGGCACGCACGCCGCCAAGCTCGGTCAAGATCCGCGCGGTATCGTGCGTGGAAAGCAGGTTCATCAAGGTGTGGCAAACGGGGGTGGGATAGCTTGCCCACAGCTCCCGCAGCACGCGGCAAAGTGTCGGCGCATCTCCGTCGCGCGCAAAGGCAATAAGCCCCTCGCGCAAGGGATAATTCATCACGCCGTCCAGTTGTGCGCCAAGCAGATAACGACGGCGCTTGCCGTAGGCGATCTTTGCGGCGGCGTTCTCCCAAACCTCGCCGAAAATCACCCCGTTGCCGCCCGTTTGGCTTTTCACACGCAAGCGAAGCTCCTCCAAAAACAGATCGGGCAGCTCGTCGGCAACGTCCAAACGCCAACCGCCGACGCCCAGACGCATATAGTGCGCTACGATGCCCTTCTCACCGAGAAAATACGCCCGCACGGCGGGATCTTCCAAGCGCAAGCGGGGCAGAATGGGGATCCCCCACCACGCCTCATAGCCATCGGGGAAATCCGTGAAGGTATACCAGTCGGCATAGGGCGAGGCCTGAGAGCGATACGCCCCTTGCCCACCGTAATCTCCGCGGCGCTCAAAATAACGGCTGTGATCCCCCGTGTGGTTGAACACGCCGTCCAATACTACTATTATATCATATTTTTTACATTCGTCAAGCAGGGCGCGCAAAGCACTTTCCCCGCCGAAGCCAAGATCCACCTCTGCGTAATCGGCGGTATCGTATTTGTGATTGGAATAAGCGCGAAAAACGGGGGAAAGATACAGCACACCCACGCCCAAGGCCTTCAAATACGAAAGCTTTTCCCGCACGCCCCAAAGCGTGCCGCCAAAAAGCTCGTTGTTCTCTACGTGCGCACCCGGGGAAGCGGGATACTGCACGATCTCCTCGTCCCAGCGCCGATGGTACACGGCGTCACGGCGCTTCGCGCCGCCGCCGCGCGCAAAACGATCCACGAACACGTGGTACATCGTCCTCCCCCACAAGGGGCGCGGCGTTTCAAGCCTCTCATCATACACTGTGAGAAAAAAACGCCCGTTTGAAACGGGCGAAAGCGTCATATGCACTTGGTCCTCTGTGTGTGAAAACAACGTATCCGCGCCGCGCAAAAAAAGCAGCTCGTACTCGAAAAACCCACCCGTTTCGGGGGTTATTTCAAAAAGCGGGAGCGTCAGCGCGTACTCGTCCCACCCGCCGCGTGTCTGCGCAAAGCCAAAGGAGAGATCGCGGTATCCCGCGCCGTCTGCGTGCAAGCGCAGCACCGCACCCCGCGCGCCAAGCGCGCGCGGGATACGCAAGGTAAAGCTCACCGCAGCCGCGCGGGAAAACGCGTTCTTATCGCTTTCGTCCCTGCCCTGCACCCGTTTTTTCAAAATGGGTGCAGGGGCTTGCGTCGGCCATGCGATCAGCATTTGTTTTCCCCCACGGGCTTGATACCCCAGATGTGCGCGGCATACTCCGCAATACTGCGATCGGCGGAAAAATAGCCCGAGGCAGCAATGTTGCGAAGGGACATTTCGTTCCATCTGTCCCGATCGCCGTAAGCCATCGCGGCCGCCAGCTGTGCGCGGCGGTACGCCTCAAAATCCGCCAGACATAAATAAGGATCCGCCACGCCCTGCCCTGCCAAAAGATAGGTGGCAATATCCGAAAAGCTCTCGCCCCCGATCCCTGGCCCCAGCGCGTTCACAATACGCGCAAGTCGCTCGTTCCCCGTGTAAAAGCTTGCCGCCTGATACCCGCGCGCCCAGATCTCCTCCACCTCGGCGGCACTATGACCGAACAGGAAAATATTTTCCTCGCCCACCGCCTCGGCAATCTCCACGTTCGCGCCGTCCGCCGTCCCGATGGTGAGCGCACCGTTCATCATCAGCTTCATACACCCCGTGCCGCTGGCCTCCTTGCCCGCCATCGAGATCTGCTCGCTCAGCTCCGTTGCTGGGATCAGTCGCTCCGCCATTGACACGTTATAGTCCTCCAAAAACACCACGCGCAACCTCTCACGCGCCGCAGGGTCTGCGTCGATCTGCTTTTCCAGCATGCAGATCAGCTTGATGATACGCTTGGCCATCTCGTACCCCGGCGCTGCCTTGGCGCCGAACAAAAACACGCGCGGCTGCATATCAAGATGGGGATTTTCTTTCAGATCCAGATACAGCCCGATGATATGCAGACAGTTCAGAAGCTGGCGCTTGTACTCGTGCAATCTTTTGATCTGCACGTCAAACATGGCGGCGGGATCGATCAGCTTTCCGCTGCGCTCGTGCAGCCATGCAGCAAAGCTCTCCTTATTCGCGCGCTTGATCTCGCCAAGGCGGGCAAGCACCGCGCCGTCCCCCGCAAATTTCGCAAAATCCGACAGACGTGCGGGGTTTTTGCGGTAATCCGCGCCGATACACTCGTCAAGCAACGCCCCCAGCGACGGATTGGCGTAATTCAAAAACCGACGGTGCGCCACACCGTTTGTCACGTTGCAAAAGCGCGTCGGATACATTTTGTAAAAGTCGGAAAATACGCTTTTTTTGAGGATCTCGGAATGAAGCGCCGACACGCCGTTCACTGCGTGCGAGCCGATCACGCACAGATTTGCCATACGCACCTGCCCCGCGGCGATCACACTCATGCGCGAAATTCTGTCCCACTCGCCCGGGAAGCGCGCCCACGCCTCGCGGCAAAAGCGCTCGTTGATCTCCCGCACGATCGTGTGGATACGCGGCAGACGGAGCGCAAAAATATCCTCGCTCCAACATTCCAGCGCCTCCGGCATGACGGTGTGATTGGTGTAGGACACCGTGCGCACGACAAGATCCCACGCCTTCTCCCAAGAAAAATGATACTCGTCCAAGAAGATGCGCATCAGCTCGGGGATCACCAGCGCAGGGTGCGTATCGTTGACATGGATCGCCACCTTGTCAGGCAGATTTTCCAGCATTCCGTACGCACGCAGATGATCGGCAAGGATACTTTGACAGGAGGCCGACACCAAAAAATATTGCTGCGATAGGCGCAGCAGCTTCCCCTCCGCATGATTGTCGGAGGGGTAAAGGACCTTGGAAAGGATCTCTGCGCTGTTGCTTTTTTCCAGTGCCTTCATATACTCGCCCTGCGAGAAAAGCCCCATGTTGAAATTGCGGATATTCCGCGCGCGCCAAAGCCGCAGCGCGCAGACCGCCTCGTTCCCCGCGCCCGAGACCATCATATCATAGGGCACGGCCTCGATCTCCTCGCCGCCCTCATACATGATGGCAAGATGCCCGTCGCGCCATTCCTCACGGATATGGCCGCCCAGATGCACGCGCTGAATGCGGTCGGTGCGGGGCTGCAACCACACCTCCCCGCCGGGCAGCCATACGTCGGGCAGCTCCACCTGCATTCCGTCCACGATCATCTGGCGGAAAAGGCCGTAATCATAGCAAATGGAAAAACCCATGGCGGGATATCCCCCGCCGGCAAGGGCGTCCATAAAGCAGGCGGCAAGACGCCCAAGTCCCCCGTTGCCAAGCCCTGCGTCCGGCTCGCATTCATAGATACGATCTGCCGAAAAGCCAAGTCCCTCCAACGCGGCACGATACTCGCCCTCCAAGCCCAGATTGCAAAGGTTGTTGCGCAAGGAGCGGCCAAGCAAAAATTCCATGCACAGATAGTACACCTGCTTCGCCCCCGCCCTGTTTACCTTTTTCTTGAAGGCGGCGCGTCGCTCGGCCAGAATATCCTTCACGCAAAGCGCGCTCGCCTTATAGATCTGCTCCTCGCTTGCCTCCTTCGCGCCACACCCAAACTGGCGCGCCAGCTTGTTTTCCAGCGCCGCGCGCACTGCGCGTGCGTCCCACTTTTTTGCCATAAAACTCCTCCCCCGTATTGCAAAATTAAACTTCCCGTTACAAAAGCGCGTAAAGCCGATGATAGACCGCTGCCGAGCGCGTCCAGGAAAAATCAGTGCGCATCACACGCGCCACCAGCCGCTCACGCTGCGCACTATCCCGCCATACAGAAAGCGCCTTGTTCACGCAATCAAGCAACGCACCCGCGCTGTAATCCGCGAAGCAAAAGCCGTTGCCCGTGATGCCGTCCTCTGTCATTTCATACGGCTTGATGGTGTCAAAAAGCCCCCCAACGGTATGCACTACGGGCAGTGCGCCGTAGCGCGAGGCGATCATCTGTGAAAGCCCGCACGGCTCGCTTGCAGAGGGCATCAAAAAGATATCGCACGCCGCATAGATGCGGGAGGCCAGCGCACGGTCATACCCGATGCACGCGCGCACCCGTTCCGGATTTTCCCTTTCCAATGTGCAAAAGAAATCCTCCAAGCGCGGGTCACCGCACCCAAGCACCACCAGCTGCACGTCCTGCTGCAAAAGCGCTTGCGCCGCCCCCGCCACCAGATCCAGCCCCTTGTGTGCGGCAAGGCGCGAGATCACGGCAAGCATCGGCACGTCCCCGCGCACGGGCAAGCCCAGCTCGCGTTGCAGGGACATCTTGTTTTCCGCCTTGCGAGAGATCGAGCGCGCGGTAAACTGCCTTGCGATCTCGCGGTCCTTGGCGGGGTCGTAGTGCTTGTAGTCAATGCCGTTGACGATCCCCTCTAACTTGTAGGCGCTCTCCCGCAAAATCGCGTCCAGCCCCCACCCGAAGGCAGGGGTGCAGATCTCCTCGGCATAGCGGGGGCTGACGGTGGTAACGCGATCGCAAAGAAGGATCGCCCCCTTCATCAAATTCAGTCCTCCGCTAAAATCAAGCACGCCGCGCGTATCCTCGCCAAGCGCGAACACGTCCCCCAGAATATCCGCAGAAAAACGCCCCTGATACTCGATATTATGGATAGTAAACACGCTGCGTATGCCACGGTAAGCCTCATTTTGCGAAAAAAGCGTGCGCAGATAGATCACCCCAAGTGCCCCCTGCCAGTCGTGTGCGTGCAGCACGTCCGGATAAAATCCGATCTGCGGCAGCATCGAAAGCGCCGCCATGCAGAAAAAGGCATAACGCTCGCCATCATCAAAATGCCCGTAAAGTCCGTTGCGACCGAAATAGTATTCGTTGTCAATGAAATAGTAGGTCACGCCCTCCCGTTGCAGCATATGCACGCCGCAATACTGGCGCCGCCAAGCAAGTGTTACCTCAAATTCCGCGATCTTTTGCATCTGCTCGCGCCAGCGCGCGTCTACGGCACGGTAAAGCGGAAGCACCACGCGGGCGTCCTCCCCCGAACGGCAAAGCGCTGTGGGGAGCGAGGACATGACGTCACCAAGTCCGCCCGTGCTGGCAAAGGGAACGGCCTCTGCACCCAAAAACAAAATTTTCTTCATTTCTGCTCCTCCTTGTTGTTGTTTTGTTGTATTTTCTGCGTTTTTTTATACCGTTTGCCCACTTTTAAGAATATTGCCCCCATAGGCGGCAGCGTCAGGAGCAAGGATTGCGGCATGCCGTTGCACGAGAGTTCCTCGCTGCAAAGTACTCCCCCGTTACAAACTCCCTCTCCGCCGTACTCGGCTGCATCTGAATTAAACACCTCTCGCCACACGCCGTGTATGGGGACGCCAACGCGGAAATTCTCCCGCTTGACGGGCGTGAAATTGAGGATCACCACCACCTCTTTCCCACGCGCGTCAATGCGGCGGTAGGCAACCACGCCCTCGCTTGCGTTGTCGGCATCGATCCATTGAAATCCGTTCCAATCGTGATCACACTCGTAAAGCGGCGGATTTTGCAAATAAAAATGATTGAGCGCCGCCACATAGCGTTGCAGCTTTGCGTGTTTTTCATATCCAAGCAAGAACCACTCTATCTCGCCCGCGTGATCCCATTCGCGAAATTGCCCGATCTCGCAGCCCATAAAAAGCAGCTTCTTGCCCGGATGCGTCATCATATAGGCAAGGAAGGTGCGTACCCCTGCAAATTTCTGCGCGTAGTCCCCCGGCATACGCTCGATCAAGGACCTTTTCCCATGCACCACCTCGTCGTGAGAGATCGGCAGTACGTACCGCTCACCAAAGGCATAGGTCAGCGAAAAATTCACACACGTGTGGTGATATTTGCGATAAACGGGGTCCAGCGCGGCGTAAAACAGCGTATCGTTCATCCACCCCATATTCCATTTCAGGGAAAATCCAAGCCCACCGTTTTCCGTGCCTGTCAAATTCCCCCACGCGGTGGACTCCTCTGCGATCATCAGCAGCTGCGGCGCGTGCGTGCGCATCGCCGCGTTCAGCTTTTGAAAGAAAGCGATCGCCTCCAAATTACGATTATCCCCGTGCACGTTCGGCACCCATTCGTGGGGTAAGCGGTCGTAGTCCAGATACAGCATCGACGCCACCGCGTCCACGCGCAAGCCGTCCGCGTGATAAACCTCTGCCCAGTAGAGCGCATTGGAAATAAGAAAGCTTTGTACCTCCTCACGCCCCACGTCAAAAAAGCGCGTGCCCCACTCACGATGCTCGATGCGATCCGCCCCCTGATATTCGTAAAGCGGCGCGCCGTCAAACTCATAAAGCCCGTGCGCGTCCTTCGGGAAATGCGCAGGCACCCAGTCAAGGATCACACCGATCCCCGCGCCGTGCATCTTGTCCACGAAATCCATCAGCTCCCGCGGCGTGCCATAGCGCGCACAGGGCGCGTAATACCCCGTCACCTGATATCCCCACGAGCCATCGAAGGGGTGCGCCATCACAGGCATCAGCTCCACGTGCGTGTAGCCCATCTGTTTGAGGTAAGGTGCCAGCTCCTCGGCAAGCTCCGAAAAGCGCAGAGATCCCCCGTCAGAGCCCCTTTTCCAGGAGCCGGCGTGCATTTCGTAAATATTGATCGGTTGCGCGTACGCTCCTTTTTTTCTCTGCCTTTCGCGGTAAGCAAGCCACCCTGCATCTGTCCAATCAAAGCCCTCCACCTCGCGGTATACGGAGGCGGTTTCGGGGAATTCTCCCGCTCCGCGCGCATACGGATCTGCCTTATAACTCACCCCGTTTCGGTGGTAGATCTTGAATTTGTAAAGCGATCCCTCGCCGAATGCCTCGCTCTCAAACACACACTCGAAAACGCCCTTTTCGCTCACGCGCGCCATAGGGTGCGTTTCCTGCCAGGCGTTGAAATCACCTGCCAAAAAAACGGCACTTGCATTCGGCGCCCACACGCGTGCCACAAACCCCGTCGCCGTGCGATGCACGCCGAGATACTCCCACGCGCGGTAATTTGTCCCCTCGTGAAACAGATACAGCGGCAGCTCCTGCATAGACATTCCTCCCTTTTCGGCATATAAAAGAGTATATGCACAAAAGGCAAAAAATAACACTGCTTTTACAAAAGAACGCACACGTGCTTGCATTTTTTCTTACCCAAAGCGCCATTTGCGCACCACTTTTGTCGGATTTTGGTGAAAAACGGCGCACATTTTGCATTTTTCTCATCAAAATCTTGCAAAAGAGCAGAAAACTATTGCATTTTTTATTTTTTAATGATATAATATATTAAATTTATCTTATTTTCACGAAAGCGAGGTCCCACAACGTGAATTATTTTGACAAGAACGATCTGTTTGACGCAGAATGCTCTGAGCTTTTGGATGAGCTGGTTGCCGAGTCGCAAACGGAATACCAGATCCCCGGCGCTGCGTTTGAGAACTACCGCGTGAAGCGCGGTCTGCGCGAACCGGACGGCACGGGCGTTATGGCCGGTGTTACCCGCATCGGTAACGCGCACGGCTACGTGTTGAATGAGGGCGAGCGCTTCCCCATCGACGGCGAGCTTTACTACCGCGGCTACCGCATGAGCGACCTGGTCAACAACTTCGCCTCTGAGGATCGCTTCGGCTTTGCAGAAACCTGCTACCTGCTGTTCTTCGGCCATCTGCCCACCAAGCCCCAGTTGGAGCGCTTCTGCCATCTGATGAGCCGTTTTGAAAAGCTCCCTCCCCGCTTTGACGAGGATATTCTGATGAAGGCCCCCACCCCCTCGATCATGAACAAGATGTCGACCGCGGTGATGGCGCTTTACGCCTACGATGAAAACCCCGACGAAACCACGCTTTCCAACATGCTGCGTCAGTGCATGCAGCTGATCGCGCGCGTCCCCGTGATCGCGGCACACTCCTATGCCGTGTCCCGCAACATCTTCGGCGGCCACAGCTTGCATATCAACAATCCCAAGCCCGAGCTTTCCACCGCAGAAAACTTCCTGCGCATGCTCCGCTCGGATAAATCCTACACCGACGAGGAGGCAAAGCTGCTTGACCTTGCACTCGTCATCCACGCCGAGCACGGCGGCGGTAACAACTCCGCCTTCGCCTGCCGCGTGCTTTCCTCCTCGGGTACCGACACCTACTCCGCCATCGGTGCAGCCATCGGCTCCTTGAAGGGTCCCCGTCACGGCGGTGCCAACATCAAGGCACAGGAGATGTTCGACTGCATCAAGGAGAACATCCACGACGTACATGACGATGATGAGGTGCTTTCCTTCCTTTCCAAGATCCTGCGCGGCGAGGCATTCGACCACAGCGGCCTGATCTACGGTATGGGACACGCCATCTACACCAAGAGCGACCCCCGTGCAGTCATGCTCAAACGCTATGCACGCGACCTGGCGATGCAGAAGGGCTACGGTGACGATTTCGCACTGCTGGAAGCGATCGAGCGTCTGACGCCCGAGGCATTCCGTCAGCTCAAAGGCGTGGACCGTACGATCTGCGCAAACGTCGACCTTTATTCGGGTCTGATCTACCGTATGCTCCGTATTCCCGTTTCGATGTATACCCCCCTGTTTGCCATCGCCCGTGTTGCCGGCTGGTGCGCACACCGCATGGAGGAATACACCACCGCAAAGAAGATCATTCGTCCCGCTTACAAGTGCATCACCCCCACCAAGCAGTACGTACCGCTTGAAGAAAGATAACAAAAAAAACGGCTTGCCGCTCGGCAAGCCGTTTTTTGTTACATATAAGGTCTGTACGCGCGGTACGCACCGGGGATCGCGTAGTTTTTGTCGATTTCCTCGCGCGGTGCGAAAAACACCTCGTTTTTCACACCGTCAAGGGGGATATTGCCGATTTTTACGGCGTCCTCCTCGCGCAGAACGATCTCAAACCCCACCATGTGCCATTCCAGATGCGTGAAAATGTGCTTGGCATTTTCCAAGGGGGTCAGGTAGAGCGGATCGATGCCGTTATCAAGCAGCATCGCGCGCAGATCCCCCTCGCACCAATGTCCCGCCAGCGAGGGCGGCTCGTATAGCCCCGCAAGCAGCCCCGTGTCGGGGCGGCGGCAGAGCGCCACGCGCTCACCGTCACGCAAAATCAACACCGTTTTGGGGGTAATTTTGCGCGGAGCCGCTTTTTTGCGCACGGGCAGCTGTGTTTCCAGTCCCTCGGCACGGGCAGCGCATACGTCCTGCAAGGGGCACTCACCGCACTTCGGCACGCCGTTCGGCAGGCACACGATAGCACCCAACTCAATGAGCGCCTGATTGAAATCCGCCGCGCGGTCTTGCGGCATTGCCGCCGCGACTGCTGCGGTAATGGTACGCTTGGCCACGGGGGACAAAACGTCCTCTCCATAAGCACAAAGACGCGCGACCACGCGCAGCACGTTGCCGTCTACCGCAGGCGCGGGGAGATCAAACGCAAAGGAAGCGATCGCCCCCGCCGTGTAGTCGCCAATGCCGCAAAGTGCGCGAATTTCCGCATACGTGGCGGGGAAAATGCCGCCGTGCAGCTCCATGATGCTGCGTGCTGCCTTTTGCATATTGCGCACGCGGCTGTAATAGCCGAGCCCCTCCCAAAGCTTCATCAGCTCGTCCTCGGGACACGCGGCAAGTGAGCGCACCGTGGGCAGGCGGGAAAGAAAGCGCTCGTAATACGGGATCACCGCCTCCACGCGGGTCTGTTGCAGCATGATCTCCGACACCCAGATGCGATACGGATCGCGCGTGTGGCGCCAAGGCAGATCGCGCTTGTTTGCCTCATACCACGAAAGGAGCAACTTCATATCGGGCAATATCAATTTTTTGTTTTCGTCCATAAAACTACTCCTTTCACAAATACATTTTTCGCTGCGGAGATTTAGGATGCAGAGTGCAAAAACGCAGGGCAATTCCGCAAAATAACAAAAGACCGCCAGGTTTGGATGCAGAGTGCCAAAACGCGGGGCGACTCCGCAAAAATAACAAAAGACCGCCAGGTTTGGATGCAGGGTGCGTGATCTCGGGGCGAAGGCGTAGTAACCTACGTCGAGTTTCCCCGAGAGCGCGTGCCCTGCGCCAAAGATGTCGGTCTTACTTTAAGAAGCCGTTGATGATCTGCTCCTCTGCCTCTTTCTCCGTAAGGCCGAGGGTCATCAGCTTGATCAGCTGCTCGCCCGCAATCTTGCCGATCGCCGCCTCGTGGATAAGGGATGCGGAAGGGTGATTTGCCATGATCTCGGGCACCGCGCTGACGGAGGCCTCGTCCATGATAATGGCGTCACACTCGGTGTGACCCGAGCAAAGGTTGTTGCCGTTCACGTGGGACACGAAATGCTGGCGGGACTTGTCTTTGGCAACCGAGCGGGATACGATGTGCGCACCGCAGTTCTCGCCGTTAAGGTCGATCTCGAAATAGGTTTCCGCATACTGCTCGCCGTGCGTCATGATCTTTTCGTGCGTGATCAGCGTGGCGCCCTCGGCCAGCTTGGCACGCGTGATGCGCTTGGTGGAGTCCACGCCCCCTATCTGTGCGGTTTCCATCTCCATATAGCTGTTCTTCTCCATCACGATCTCGGTGGTGGGGTTCATCAGGTTCTTGCCGTTGCCATCTCCTGCACCGTAATGCTTTTCCACATATTTGACACGCGCATTCTCACCCACGAAAAAGCTGTGAATGCCGCTATGCTCGCTGTCCTTGGCGCCGCCGTTGTGAATGCCGCAGCCCGCAACGATGGTAATGTCGCAATCCGCACCGATATGGAAATCGTTATACACCAATTCTTTAAGGCCGCTCTTGGCAAGCAGGACGGGAATGTGCAGGCTCTGCTTTTTCGTACCGGGCTTGATATAGATGTCAATGCCCTCTTTGTCCGTCTTTTTGACGATCTCGATATCCTCGGTAGAGTTCTTGGCAAAGGTCTCACCGTCCACGCGCAAGGAATACGCGCCCTCGGGGATCTCATGCAGGTCTGCGACCTGCTCTAAAAGCGTCTTTTGAATGCTGTCCAGTGCCATTACTTCGTCACCTCCTCGATCACGCGGCAAGCGCTTCTGGCGTTCAGAAGCTCGGGCAGGATATCTGCCTTTGCGCCCTCAGCCGCTACGTGGCCGTTTGCAATCACCACGATCTTGTCCGCGATATCCAGAATGCGCTCCTGGTGGGAAATGATCAGGATCGAGCCGTTGGTGCGCTCGTGCATCTTTTCAAACACGCGGATCAAGCTGTTGAAGCTCCAAAGGTCGATGCCGGCCTCCGGCTCGTCAAACACGGAAAGCTTTGTGCCGCGCGCGTTGATCATAGCGATCTCAATGCGCTTCAATTCGCCGCCGGAAAGAGAGGCGTTCACCTCGCGGTTGATATACTCCTTGGCGCAAAGGCCGACCTCAGACAGATACTCGCACGCGGTGGCGACCGAGATCTTGGAGCCCGCCGCCAGCGAGATCAGATCCTTAACGGTAATGCCCTTGAAGCGCACGGGCTGTTGGAAGGCGAAGCTGATGCCCATTTTGGCGCGCTCGGTGATCGACAGATCGGTGATATCCACACCGTCGAACAGCACGCGGCCGGAGGTGGGCTTTTCGATGCCCGCAATGATCTTGGCCACGGTGGACTTACCGCTGCCGTTGGGGCCGGTGATCGCCACGAAGCGCTCGGACACCTTCAAGTTAACGTCCTCTAAAATCACGGATTTGCCGCCGTTTTCCGCAGGCACGACAAACCCGACATGTTGCAATTCCAGCATGTTGAAAACTCCTTGCTTATACTTGGAAATAAATCAGTGTTAGTATAGCACATTCCCGTGAAAAATTCAAGTGGGGAGCATGTATTTCCGCCCTCTTTCTACAAAAATATACAACATTGACAAAAAGATATCATAAAAATCAGCAAAAATTGTCCCCCTTTACGTGCGCTTGGCGCGCACGTGTGTATTGACACGCAAAAACAAAGATGATATAATTATAAGTAATGTTTAGGGCACACGTATGCCCTTTTGACAGAAACAAAAAAATAAGCCAAAAGGAGAAAACAATGAAGTTCAGTTATTTCCCCGGCTGTACGCTGAAAACCAAGGGCAAGGACCTCGATATTTACGCGCGCAAAAGCGCCGAGGCACTTGGCTTTGAGCTTTGTGAGCTGGCAGACTGGCAATGCTGCGGTGCCGTATATCCGATGGCAAAGGACGAGATCGCAACCAAGCTTTCATCCGTACGCGCGCTTGTAAGTGCACGCGAAAACGGCGAGGATCTGGTGACCCTCTGCTCCGCTTGCCACAACGTCATCAAGCAGGTCAACCACGACATGAAGACCGATGAGAACATCGCCCTTCGCGTCAACAACTACATGGCGCTGGAAACGCCCTATGCAGGCGAGACCAACGTGCTCCACTTCCTTGAAGTCCTCCGCGATCGCGTGGGCTTCGACAATCTCAAAGCAGCTGTCAAAAATCCCCTGACCGGCCGCAAGATCGCCGCTTACTACGGCTGCCTTCTGCTGCGTCCCGGCAAGGTGATGCAATTTGACGATCCTGAAAACCCCACGATCTTGGAGGACTTTATCCGCGCCATCGGCGCCGAGCCCGTGATCTGGGGCATGCGCAACGAGTGCTGCGGCGGTTACGTGGCAGCCGAGGATCGCGCACAGGCAAAGAAGCGCAGCAACATCGTGATGGAGGACGCCGCAAATAACGGCGCCGACACCGTGATCACCGCTTGCCCCCTTTGCCTTTACAACCTTGCAAAGAACGGCGGCACCGATCTGCCCGTCGTATACTTCACCGAGCTGCTTGCAGAAGCGCTTGGCGTGAAGTGAAAGGAGGCGTGTGATGAGTCATGGAAATAATATGACCGAGCAGGTCATCCGCTCTGCGGGCGTCAACGTGCTGAAATGCATGCGTTGCGGCAAATGCACCGCAACCTGCCCCGCCTTTGACGAGATGGAGTATCACCCCCATCAGTTCGTTTACATGGTAGAAAAGGGTGAGGTCGAAAAGCTGGCTGCCAGCCCCTCGATCTTCAAGTGCCTTTCCTGCTTTGCTTGCGTAGACCGTTGCCCCCGCGGCGTTGAGCCCGCAAAGGTGATCGAGGCCGTTCGCGTGGCCGTTGTTCGCAAGCAGGGTCAGAACCACTTCAAGCCCGAACAGATCCCCGCTATGCTGGAAGAGGATATGCCGCAGCAGCTCTTCACCAGCGCATTCAGAAAATACAGCAAGTAAGGAGGGAAAGCACAATGCAAAGAATTGGCGTATTTGTCTGTCATTGCGGTACCAACATTGCCGGCACCGTTGACGTAAAGGCCGTGGCAGAAGCCCTTGGCCGTGAAGCAGGCGTGGTGTTTTCCACCGAATATCAGTACATGTGCTCCGAGTCCGGTCAGCAGCTGATGCGCACCGCCATCCGTGAGAAGAAGCTCACCGGCGTTGTCGTCTGCTCCTGCTCGCCCCGTATGCACGAGGCAACCTTCCGCAAGGCCGCAGAGCTGGAAGGCGTGAACCCCTACATGGTGGAGATCGCCAACATCCGCGAGCACGTTTCCTGGATCCACAAGGACGTGAAGGAAGCCACCGAAAAGGCCATCATTCTCGGCCGTGCCGCTATCGCAAAGGTACACCTCAACCAGCCCTTGCAGGCAGGTGAGTCCCCCGTTACCAAGCGTGCGCTGGTCATCGGCGGCGGTATCGCAGGCATTCAGACTGCACTTGATATCGCAGAGGCAGGCTTTGAGGTTGATATCGTAGAGAAATCCCCCACCATCGGCGGTAAGATGGCTCAGCTGGATAAGACCTTCCCCACGCTGGACTGTGCCGCTTGTATCCTGACCCCCAAGATGGTAGACGCCGCACAGAACGAGAAGATCAACATCTACGCGTTCAGCGAGGTCGAGGCCGTTCTGGGTTACGTAGGTAACTTCCGCGCGAAGATCCGCCGCAAGGCACGCTTCGTTGACGAGAACAAGTGCACGGGCTGTGGCCTTTGCACCGAGAAGTGCCCCCAGAAGAAGGTTCCCAACGAGTTCAATATGGGTCTTGACACCCGTCGCGCCATCTACATTCCCTTCGCACAGGCCGTGCCGAAGGTAGCCACCATCGATCCCAACTACTGCACCATGCTCAAAACCGGCAAGTGCGGTGTTTGCTCCAAGATCTGTGGCGCAGGCGCGATCGACTACACCCAGAAGGACGAGATCATCGAGAGAGAGTACGGTGCCATCGTTGCCGCTACCGGCTTCAATCCCATTGACGCCAAGGCATACAACGAGTACGGCTACGCAACCTACCCCGACGTTGTCACCTCCCTGGAATTGGAAAGATTGATGAACGCGGCAGGCCCCACCAACGGCACTCTGCTTCGTCCCTCCGATAACGAGCACCCCCACAAGATCGTCTTCGTTCAGTGCGTGGGCTCCCGTTGCGAGGAGGAGCGCGGCAAGCAGTACTGCTCTAAGATCTGCTGCATGTACACCGCAAAGCACGCGATGCTGATCCGCGAGAAGTATCCGGATACCGAGGTTTACGTATTCTACATCGACGTACGTACCCCCGGCAAGAACTTTGACGAGTTCTACCGTCGCGCAGTTGAGCAATACGGCGTACATTATATTAAAGGTATGGTTGGCAAGGTCACGCAGAACGGCAAGCAGCTGCGCGTGCAGGCCAGCGACCTGCTGGCAGGCGAGCAGATGCACATCGATGCAGACCTCGTCGTACTGGCTACCGCGATCGAGCCCGATAAGAGCGCACGCTCCATCGCTACGATGCTGACCGCCAGCATGGACACCAACGATTTCTTCACCGAGGCACATCCCAAGCTTCGTCCCGTAGAGTCCCCCACCGCGGGCATCTTCCTCTCGGGCGTTTGCCAGGGTCCCAAGGATATTCCCGAAACCGTTTCTCAGGCATCCGCATGCGCCGCCAAGGTCATTGGCGTGCTGGCTAAGGATAAGCTGCTGTGCAATCCCTGCGTGGCACATTCCGACGAGATGCTTTGTAACGGCTGCTCCTCCTGTGAGAAGGTCTGCCCCTACGGCGCGATCAGTTACAGCGACAAGGAGTACCGCGGCCCGAACCGCACCACGCTTATCCGCCGCGTAGCTTCCGTAAATCCCGCAGTTTGCCAGGGTTGCGGCGCTTGTACCGTGGCTTGCCCCTCCGGTGCTATGGACTTGAAGGGCTTCACTAACAAACAAATCATGGCGGAGGTTGACGCAATATGCAAGTAAATGAATACAAGCCGAAAATCGTTGCCTTCTGCTGCAACTGGTGCTCTTACGCAGGCGCTGACGGTGCAGGTTCTGCCCGTCTTGCATATCCCGCTGACGTAAAGGTCATTCGCGTTCCCTGCTCCTGCCGCGTAAACCCCATGTTCATTCTCCGCGCATTCCAGCGCGGTGCCGACGGTGTCATCATCGCAGGCTGCCATCCCGGCGACTGCCACTACACCAGCGGTAACTACTTCACCCGCCGCCGTATGGCGTTGCTCTTCTCTATGCTGGAATACCTCGGCATTGAGAAGGAGCGCATCCGTCTGGAATGGATCTCCGCCGCTGAGGGCGCGAAATTCTCCAAGACCATGACCGAGTTCACCGCCGCTGTGGCCGCTCTCGGTGAAAACAAGAGATTGGAGGATCTGAGATGCAAGCAGTAATGGAAAAAAGAGCGCTTGAACTGCTGGCTGACGGCACCGTAAACCGCGTGCTGGGCTGGACCGCAGGCGAATTCGTCTATGACGTTACCCCCGCCGTATTCGAAACGGCAGAGGAGCTGCAAAACGGCTTCCTTTACAACGACTTCTGCGCCGCTAACCTTTCCAAGTATTTGGTAAAGGAGAGCCGCAAGGAGGGCAAGATCCTCGTGTTCCTCAAACCCTGCGACACTTACAGCTTCAACCAGCTGGTGGCTGAGCACCGCATCATTCGTGAGAACGTTTACGTGATCGGTATCGAGTGCTACGGCAAGGCCGACGTAGAGAAGCTGCGTGCAATGGGCATCTCCGGCATCACCGGTATCCGCAAGGTTGACGGCGAGTACGTGGTGGAAACCGTTTACGGCACCGAGACCGTAAAGGCCGCTGACGCGACCGCCGAGCGTTGCCTCTCCTGCAAGAGCAAGAAGCACGTCGCTTACGACGAGCTGATCGGCGAGGACGGCGAGGTCATTGAGGATTGCGGACGCTTTGATATGGTAGAAAAATTGGAGGCCATGACCCCCGACGAGCGCTTTGCGTTCTGGCGTGGCGAGCTTTCCCGTTGCGTACGCTGCAACGCGTGCCGTAATGTCTGCCCCGCTTGCACCTGCGAGCAGTGCGTGTTCGACAATCCCAATTCCGGCGTGTCCCAGAAGGCAGCCGCTACCTC
This sequence comes from Eubacteriales bacterium, assembly GCA_045632185.1. Classification (GTDB taxonomy): domain Bacteria; phylum Bacillota; class Clostridia; order Oscillospirales; family CAG-272; genus Firm-07. The sequence continues at coordinate 933 of JAZQWF010000057.1, read as the reverse complement.
CTTTGAGGAGAATATGTTCCACATCATCCGCGCCTTCCACGTGGCAGGCCGCTGCACTGACTGCGGCGAATGCTCCCGTGTGTGCCCCCAGAACATTCCGTTGCACCTTCTGAACCGCAAGTTCATCAAGGACATCAACGAGTTCTACGGCACCTATCAGGCAGGCGAGGATCCGGGTGCCAAGCCCCCGCTTGGTACTTACACCAAAAATGACCGTGAGGCCGGACAAGGAGGTGCCCACTGATGAAGATGCTTTCTGCTGACAAATTGCAGGCATTCTTTGCCGCCCTTTCCAAGGACGCCGCTGTGTACCTTCCCGTTGATACGGCCGCCGGCTCCGAGTTCAAGAAGTGGAATGAGGGCGTTGAGCTTTCCAAGAAGCTGAACACCACCCGTTCCGCCAAGGACTTCTTCTTCCCCCAGACCGAGAACCTGATGGAGTTCAAGATGGAGGGCAAGAAGATCGAGGTCATCGACACCCGCGAGGAGTGCGAGGACTTCGTACTGTTCGGCGTACGCGCTTGTGACGCCGCATCCTTTGACATTCTGGATCGCGTTTACCTCGTTGATCCCGTTGACTCCTACTACAAGAACCGCCGCGAGCACGGCGTCGTTGTGACGATGGCATGCGGCAGACCCACCGACACCTGCTTCTGTGCCACCTTCGGCATCGACGCAGCAGACCCCAAGGGTGACGTAACCGTTTGGGAGGTCGAGGGCGGTTATGCTCTTCGCGCCAACACCGCAAAGGGCGAGGCACTTGTAGCAAAGGTAGCAGATCTGCTGACCGATGCAGCCGACAATGCGGCTGACGAGGCCAAGGCCAAGATCCGCACCATTCTTGGCAAGCTTCCCCTTGCCACCCTCACCACCGAGGGCCTGGGCGTTGGCCTTACCAAGGAGTTCTTCGACCGTCCCGAGTGGGCTTCTCTT
>JAZQWF010000056.1:0-113173 GCA_045632185.1 Eubacteriales bacterium | reverse complement strand
CCCTTCATGGAGTTCTTGTAGAGCTTGAAGAGCTTTTCCTTCATCTCTGCGGGAGCCATCCAGTTGTTGATGTTGCCTGCATCTTCCTTCTTAGTGGTGCAGATGAAGGTTCTGTCCTCAACGCGAGCTACGTCGTTGACTGCGGTGCGGTGCAGGTAGCAGTTGGGGAGCTTCTCCTCGTTCAGCTTGATGATCTCGCCGGTAGCGCAAGCCTCTGCACGCAGAGCCTCGGCCTGTGCCTCGGAGCCATCGATCCAGACGATCTTGTCGGGCTGGGTCATCTCGGCCATTTCCTTGATCCAGTCCAAAACGTACTTGTTGTTGGTCATAGTTTTCATTCTCCTCAAAGTATTTGGGATCGTGAGATGCCACGATCATATTCCACCCTACATTTTACACTATTTTTGCAAGTTTTGCAACAGAAAAATTCAAAGGTTACATTTTATTCACAATTTTCGCTATGTGCGCGCGTAAATATATTTTTGTAAGTGTTTTTGCAGCAAAAGAGTGAAGTGAAAGGGTAAAGAAAATCTATTTCGCATAAATTTGGCGTCAAAAATTCATTTTTCCTTGCAGGTGAGGGCGGCGCGATCCGGCTTCAAAAAACCAAGCAGCCACTGTCGGTCTTTTTTGCCGAAGCTCCCCGTGAAAAAGAGCAGCAGCAGGTAAAAAAGGACGCCGAGCAGGATCAAAACGGCAAGTGGGGGAGAAATTGCCGACATACGTGAAAGGAGGCGGGTCAGATGCGTGGCGCCGAGCGCGCAGACAAGCGGACGCACCACAAGCCCCCAAACGGAAGGGGAAAAGCCGCTTTTTCGCAAAAGCCGAGAGATGCTGAGCGCGGCGTTCAGGATCTCTGTGATATAGATCGTGACCAAGTAGCCCGTAATACCCATACGTGGCACGAGCAGCGCCACGCAGATCACGGAAACCAGTGCGTCCAGAATGTTTACACGCATGGAATAGACCTGTTCACCCAATCCTTTGAGCAGTGCGTCGGTTGCCGTGTCCAGATACATTACGGGGATCAACGGTGCCAGCAAGCGCAGGAAATTTCCCACCTCGCGGTTGTGGTAAAGCGCCTCACCAAGCGGGGCAGAAAAGCATAGCATCACGGCAGATGTACCGATGGCGAAAAGCAGCGTGAGCTGATAAACCCGCTGTGCGATATAGCGGATCTGTACGCGGTTGTCTGCGCTTTGCTGCTCGGTCACCTCGGGGATTAGAAGTCCCGCAAAAGCGGTGGTGACAGCGGCAGGATAAAGCACCACGGGAAGCGCCATGGATTGTAGCGCTCCATAGGCGGAAAGTGCCTCTGCACTACCTGCTCCAAAGCTTAAAAGTCCGCGAGGGATTAAAATATGTTCTATTGCAAGCAAACCAGACCGCGCATAAGCGCTGATGGCTACGGGGAGCGCGATATCTGCTACACGCGGTGATTTCCCGCTTTTTAAGGGCTGAATGCCGCGAAAATGATGCTTGTCAAGCAGATATAAGATCAGGTTAAAAATCAGCGAAAAGCTCTCCGCAACAGCACCGCCGGCAAGGATCGCCAGCACGCAGCCCTCGGTCGTTTTGGGGGCAAGAAACACCAGAAAATAGCACGTCAGCAGGATCTTGATGCTTTGCTCGCTAACACCTGTCAGTGCGTTCTTCCACGCCCGTCTGACCGCCACGAAATATCCGTTCAGCACCGAGGTTAGCGCGATGGGAAGCAAGGTGAGAGAGAGCAGATATAACGCCCGCATCGTGCGTTCGTCCTTTAACACGAGGGTGCTGAGCGGGCGGGCAAACAGAAAGAGCAGGAGCGATGCAAATGTTCCAAAAAAAGCGGCGTAACGTAGGCAGGCGCGCAAAGCGATGCCGTTTTCCGCTCCGCCCGTTTGCACAAGGCGCGCGGAGATCGTGCGCACCGTAGCCAAGTGAATGCCTGAGGTCGCCAGTGTTACCGCAAAGCCGTAAACGCCCGCGATCAGTGCAAGTAGGCCCATTGCCTCCGCCCCCACCAGCCCCGAAACGTAAACGTTGAAGCTGACAGATATTGTGCGCATCAATAGCGCCGCCAGTGTCAGCAAAAAGCCGCTGAGCAGAAAATTTCGTTTGCTTTTCATGTTTTCACCTCAGATCTGCGAATTTCTATAAATTTATTCACGCAAGCAATAAGTTAGCACACCCCCTTTACAAAAAAGGAAAAATATGTTATAATGGCACCAGAAGGGGCATAGAATAAGCAAAACCCCACGTAACGCGGAAAGGAGTGCAGTTCATGGCAAAGAATTTTGCAATCACCATCGGAAGACAGTTTGGTAGCGGAGGACGCGAGATCGGCGAACGCCTTGGCGAGCTGCTTGGCATCAAGTCCTATGACAAGGAGCTTTTGAAAATGGCGGCCGACAAAAAGGGGATCCACCCCGATTATCTGCGCCGCGTTGACGAAAAAGCAAACAATAGTTTGCTTTATACGCTGGCGATGGGCGTTTCGATGCACCGTGCAGGCCACACCGGCGTGGAAATGCCGATCAACGATAAGCTTTTTATGGCACAGACCGAAGTGATCAAGGAGCTTGCTGATCAGGAGTCCGCCATTTTTGTGGGACGCTGTGCTGACTATATTCTGCGTCACCACCCCGCACGCATCAGCTTTTTCATTTACTCGGATTATGAGGCGCGCGTGGCACGCGTGATGAAGGAAAACGACTGTCCGCGCAAAGAAGCGGAGGATCTGATCGCCAAAACCGATAAAAGCCGCGTAAATTACTACAATTTCTACACGGGCAAGAAATGGGGCAAGCATGAAAATTATCATCTTGCTGTGGATAGCTCGGTGCTTGGTATTGAGGGAACCGCACAGCTTTTGGCGCAGGCGGTACGCACCTTTATGAAATTGTACGGGGTAGAATAAAAAACTCTTGACAAACGCTTTTGTTGCGTGTATGCTAATAGTACAAGCTTTTTGAAGGAGGTTTGTTTATGATTCGCCATATTTGCACCTTATGCGGCTATGAGTATGACATGGAAACCGGCTTGCCGGAATGCGGAATTCCCGAGGGAACCGAATTTGAAGACCTTCCCGAGGATTTTGCATGCCCGCTTTGCGGCGCCTCGCCTGACGAGTTTGAACAGCTGGAAACAGAAGATGACTAAGCAAAGAAGCCGTCGCGGCACCGCGGCGGCTTCTTTTTATACATCTTGTTATGCAAATATTCAAAATATCTCTTGACTTTCGTACGCGATGTCAGTATAATTATATTTAATATAAATTTTATCGCCCGCTGCGCGCGGGCAGGAAGGGGCTATAACGATGGCACTGAACAGACGTGAGGCGCGCGTTGCCGTTTTTGAACTGCTTTTTGAAACCGAATTCAAGCTTGACGAGGCCAAGGAGGCGATCTTCGAGCTTTCCACCGACAATCGCGAGGTGGAGGAAAACGAATACGTCCGCACCACCTATTTCGGCGTGTGCGAGCACGTTGCCGAGCTGGACGAGCTGATCGGCCGTCACGCACACGGCTGGAAGACCAACCGTATCTCCAAGGTGTCCCGCTCGATTTTGCGCCTGGCTACCTACGAAATGCTGTATCTGGCGGACATTCCTGTCAGTGTTTCGATCAACGAGGGCATCGAGCTTTGCAAGCAGTTCGACGAGGAGAAGGCCAAGGGCTTTGTCAATGGCGTGCTGAACGCCATCAAGGACGAGATCGAAGGCAAGCAAAATGGCTGATTGCTATATCGGCATTGATACCAGCAATTACACGACCTCTGTGGCGCTGGCTTCGGCAGAAGGCGAGATCCTTGCCAACCTGAAAGCCCCCTTGCCCGTAAAAGCGGGGGAGAGAGGATTGCGCCAAAGTGACGCCGTGTTTGCACACGTGAAAAATCTGCCTGGCTTGATGCAGGAGCTTCGTGCGCACCTGCAAGAAAAGCGCGTGTGCGCCGTGGGCGTTTCCGTGCGTCCGCGTGATGCCGAGGCGTCGTATATGCCTTGCTTTTTGTCGGGGCGTGTGGCGGCAGAGGCGTTTGCGGCGGGGCTTGATCTGCCTGTGGCGGAGTTTTCGCACCAGAACGGACACGTGATGGCGGCCTTGTACGGTGCAGATGCTTTGCATCTGATCGGCAAGGATTTTTTGGCTTTCCACGTGTCTGGCGGCACCACCGAGATGCTTTTCGTACACCCGCGTGAGAAGGATTTTGAAATCGAGCTGATCGGCGGTACCGCCGACCTTAACGCCGGGCAGGTGGTCGACCGCATCGGCGTCAAGCTGGGGCTTTCCTTTCCGTGCGGCCCTGCATTGGAGCTTCTGGCAAAGGAAAACACCAAAAAAGTGCCCAAGCCGCGCGTTTGCGTGAAGGAGGGTGCGTGTAATCTCTCCGGGCTTGAAAATATGGCGCTGAAATTACTGGCGGATACGGGTGACAAATCGCTTGTTGCGGCGTTTGTGCTGGAATTTATCGCCGAAACGCTGGCAAAAATGACGGCGTGGGGGCGTGAGGTACACGGGGAGATCCCCGTGCTTTTTGCGGGCGGTGTGATGAGCAACCGTCTGATCGCGGAGAATATTTCCACCCGCTTTGCCGAGGTCTATTTCTCCAAGCCCGCATTTTCCGCCGATAATGCGGCGGGCGTTGCGCTGCTTTGCCGCGCAAAATATCAGTAAAAAAGAGGAGGGGAGCATCTATGGCACAGCATTTGCTGAGCGTAAGCGAATTGAACGAATATATGCGGATGCTCCTGGACAGCGATCCCTTGCTTGGCAGCGTTTTCGTGCGCGGCGAGATCTCAAATTTCACCAACCACTATAAAACGGGGCATTTCTATTTTTCCTTGAAGGACGAGGGAGCGCTGGTGCGCGCCGTAATGTTCCGAGGGAACGCGCAAAAGCTGCGCTTTCTGCCTGAAAACGGCATGAAGGTGATCCTGCACGGCCGTGTTTCGGTATTTCCGCGCGACGGACAGTATCAGATCTACGTGGACGATATGCAGCCCGACGGCGTGGGCGCACTTTACCTTGCCTTCGAGCAATTACGACAGAAATTAGAGGCCGAAGGCCTCTTTGACCCCGCGCGCAAGCGTCCGATCCCGCGTTTTCCGCGCAAGATCGGTGTGATCACCGCGCCGACAGGGGCTGCCGTGCGCGATATCATGAATATTTTAGGGCGGCGCTGGCCGCTTAGCGAGGTGATCCTGTATCCCGCGCTCGTACAGGGCGCAGGCGCACCCGAAACGCTGATTGCGGGTCTGGATTGCTTCAATCAAAAAATGCCCGTTGACGTGATCATTCTGGGGCGAGGCGGCGGTTCTGCCGAGGACCTGTTTGCCTTCAATCACGAGGGGCTTGCCCGTGCGATCTTTTCCTCGCAGATCCCCGTGATCTCCGCCGTCGGACACGAAACCGACTTTACCATCAGCGATTTTGTGGCCGATCTTCGCGCTCCCACGCCCTCTGCTGCGGCAGAGCTGGCCGTCCCCGATCAGGGGGAGATCCGTGACGTGCTTTACGGCACGGCACGTGCGATGGACGAGCGTATGAACACGCTTTTGGTGCGTCTTCGCGCCGATCTCGCGGGATTGGCAGGGGCACCGCTGCTGCGTTCGCCGCAGTCCTATCTGGATGAGCGCCGTATGAGTGTGGCATACCTGGAAAACCGCGCACAAAGCGCATTTTCACAGAAAACGACCGAGGCAAAGAGCGCTTTTGCCGCGCTTTGCGCCAAGATGGAGGCGCTTTCCCCCTTGCGCGTGCTCTCGCGCGGATATACCGCTGTTTTTGACGGCGAGGGAAGGCCGATCACCGCAGGTAAGAATTTGAGCAAAGGGGATCGCGTGTCGATCCGTTTTTCCGACAGTACTGTTGACGCCACCGTAAACGGTGTGCGGGAAAGTGAGTAAGCAATGGAAAATAAAAAGGAAATCAGCTTTGAGCAGGCCATTGCCGAGCTGCAAGGCGTTGTAGAGCGTCTGGAAGCAGGAAAGGTGGCCTTGGAGGACGCCCTTGCGCTTTACGAGCGCGGTGTGGCGCTTGTAAAGATCTGTAACGAGAGATTGGATCTGGCGCAACAGCGCGTCAGTGCCGTTCGCGTCGGGGAAAACGGCGCAACGACAGAGCCCTTTGGTGCCGAGGTGGGCAAATGATCGCCGCCAAGCTCCGTGAAAACGCCGCTTGGGTAGAAGCGGGACTTGCATTTTATCTTGATAAGCACGATGCGGATTTTGAAGAGGTGTACGATGCCCAGCGCTATGCGCTTTTGGCGCGCGCCAAGCGCATTCGCCCCACGCTTGTGCTGGAATTTTGCCGTTTGTTCGGCGGTAAGGACGGGGCAGCGCTCCCGTTTGCCTGCGCCGTGGAGATGGTGCACACCTATTCCTTGATCCACGACGATCTGCCCTGCATGGACGATGACGACATGCGCCGCGGACGCCCCACCTGTCATAAGGTGTACGGCGAGGCCACTGCGCTTTTGGCGGGAGATGCGTTGCTGACGAACGCTTTTGCCGTGATCGCGGGGAATATGGCGGTGTCGGCTGACGCCGTACGCCGTGCGGTCTACGTGCTTTCCGGCGCTGCGGGCGCTGAGGGAATGATCGGCGGGCAGGTGATGGATCTTGCGGGCGAGCATCAGAAGCTCCCCCTGGAAACGCTGAAAAAGCTGCACGCCCTGAAAACCGGTGCCATGATCGAGGCCAGCGCCGTGCTTGGCTGCCTTGCAGCGGGACTTGATCTGGAAGATCCGCGCACCAAGGCCGCAAGGGCCTACGCGCGCGGCATTGGACTTGCTTTTCAGATCGTGGACGACGTGCTGGACGTTACGGCGGACGCGGCAAAGCTCGGTAAGCCGATCGGATCTGACGCCGAGAATGAAAAGACCACGTTTTTGACTTATTTTACACCGGCAGAGGCGTTAGAACACGCCCGCGCCGTAACAGAAGATGCGAAGGAGGCGCTTGCAGGGTTCCCGAGAAACAAGTTTTTGCTTGATCTTGCGGATTATCTTGTAAGCAGAGATCACTGATGCGTTTTGATTTTATCGAATTTAAAAGTAATGCGGCTGATTTTTTCACCAACCCGGTGCTGCTTTGCGCCGTGTTTGCTTGGTTTGCTGCGCAGCTGATCAAGCTGATCACCACCCCCTGTTATAAGAAGGACTTTTCGGTGATGCACACGCTTTTCGGCACGGGCGGCATGCCCAGCTCGCATTCCTCCGTGGTGTGCGCAACGGCATTTTCCTGCGGGATCGTGTACGGCTATGACTCCCCGATCTTTGCGCTGGCCGCCGTGTTTGCCATGGTCGTGATGAAGGACGCCGTCGGCGTGCGCCGCGAAGCGGGTAAGCAGGCAGAGGTCATCAACCAGATCGCCGAGGAGATCGGCAAAAAGAAGAAGCGGTTTTTGGACGTTTCCTTGCCCGAGCTTTTGGGGCATACCCCCTTGCAGGTGCTGTTCGGCGCCTTGCTCGGCATCGGTATGGCGTACTTCTGCCAAAGATTTTTGTTCTTCTACATGTTTTGATATGAGATTGGACGTTTACTTAACGGAAAACGGCTATACCGACAGCCGCGAGCGCGCCAAGAGAATGATCCTTGGCGGCAGCGTGCGCGTCAACGGCACCGTGATCACCAAGCCCGCATTTGATTTGGAGAGCGGAGAGATCACCGTAGAGCAGGAAAGCTTTGTCGGGCGCGGCGGGGAAAAGCTGGAAGGGGCGCTTCGTGCCTTTTCGATCGATCCCGCAGGAATGCGAGCGATCGATATCGGCGCTTCCACGGGCGGCTTCACGCATTGTCTGCTCTTGCACGGCGCTGCACACGTGACCGCGCTTGACGCAGGCTGCGGGCAGCTTCACCCCTCGCTGGTAGCTGACGCACGTGTCAAAAACGTGGAAAAATACAATGCCCGCGAGCTTTCCTTTGAGGACATGGGGGCATTTGAACTTGCGGTAATGGACGTTTCCTTTATCTCGCAGACCTATATCCTGCCGCGCTTGCCTGCGGTGCTGCTGCCTGAGGGCGTGGCTATCACGCTGATCAAGCCGCAGTTTGAGGCGGGACGCGCTGCCCTGAATAAAAAGGGAATTGTGAAGGATCCGCGCGATCGCTTGCTGGCGGTACGCCGTGTGCTGCAATCGGCACGCGAGGCGGGACTTGTCCCGCGAGGACTGATCCGCTCACCCATTACGGGCGGTGACGGTAATATTGAATATCTGGCGCTTTTCGCCCTTGCGGGAGAGGATCTCGTGGGGAACGGCGTTATTGACAGAATTGTTTTGGAAGGAAGGTGACAGCATGCAAAGCTTCGCTTTGATCACCAATTTTAACATACACGATAAGGCAAACGCCGCACTTGCCGTGGCGGATAAGCTTATCGAGCTTGGCGCGCGCGTATTGATCCCGTCCGTAAATAAGGACAAGATCTTCCGCATGCACAAAAGCCGTAAGGAATTTGAATACGTTTCGCCTGAGGATATCTATCGCGTGGCAGAGTGTATCGTGGTGCTGGGCGGAGACGGCTCTATTCTGGACGCCGCCCGTCGCGCTTCGCCGCACGAGCGACCGATCTTCGGCATCAATATGGGACATCTTGGCTATATGACCGAGATGGAGGGGGGAGATCTTTCCTTGCTTTCCCGCTTGGTGAACGATGATTTTCATATCGACGAGCGCTCGATGCTTTCTGTTGAGATCTATAATCAGAACGGAGGACGCAAGGCAAGCTCCTTTGCCCTCAACGACGCTGTGATCTCCAACGGATCGGTGGCGCGTATCGTGGACTTGGAGCTGTACGAGGGCGGGGGACTTGTTTCCGGCTTCCGTGCAGACGGATTGATCATCGCCACGCCCACGGGCTCTACCGCGTATTCGATGGCCGCGGGCGGCCCGATCGCCGATCCGCGTCTGAATTGCTTTTGTGTGACGCCGATCTGCTCGCATTCTCTCACGGCACGCCCGATGCTGTTCCGTGACGATTGCACGTTAGAGATCAAAAACGTCTGCCAGCGCGAGAAGATGCTGTACCTGTCCGTGGACGGCCGCATCAACTTTGAGCTTTATCGCGGGGATAGCGTGCGCATCACGCGCTCGCCCACCAAAACGCGTCTGATCCGTATGCACGAGCAAGGCTTTTATGCGATCTTGCAGGAAAAAATGAAAAGCTATTAAGCGGGAGGTTGACTATGAAAAGTAACAGACAAAAGAAGATTTTGGAGATCATTTCCCGCTATCACGTGGAAACGCAGGACGATCTGATCGAGTATCTGTTGACGGAGGGCTTCTCTGTAACGCAGGCCACCGTTTCCCGCGATATTCGTGAGCTTCAACTGAATAAGGTGATGACGGGCAAGGGCAACTATCGCTATGTGGCGCCCAAAAAAGAGGAAATTGCCGCAGGAATGAAGATCAATGCCGCATTGGTCGACTCGATCATCAGTGTGGATTACGCGCAAAATTTGGTAGTCGTGCACACGCTTCCCGGCCTTGCACAGGCCGTGGCTGCGGGTATTGATAACCTCGCACTTCCCGAGGTGCTTGGCTGCGTGGCGGGTGACGATACCATTCTGGTCGCTACCCGTACGGAAAGTGCCGCCAAAAGCATCAGCGAGCGTATCCACGTGCTGATGAAGGCGGGCTGATATGCTAAGCTCGCTCCATATTGAAAATATCGCGGTCATTCGCGCGCTGGACGTGGATTTCGCGGACGGCCTTTGCGTGATCACGGGCGAAACGGGCGCTGGTAAATCCGTGATGCTGGATGCACTCGGCTTTTTGCTTGGTGGCCGTGCCGCACGCGACCTGCTGCGCAACGGTGCCGCGCAGGGCGAGGTCAGCGCGCTGTTTTGTGATCTCGGCGACGAGGTCGCAGCAAAGCTTGGCGAGCTTGGTGTGCAGGCGGATAACGAGGTGCTTTTGCAGCGCTCGCTTACCGCTGACGGCAAGTCTAAATGCCGCCTCAACGGCCGCGCCGTGCCGCTTTCTATTTTACGTGAGCTGGCGGGATATCTGGTCAGTATTCACGGGCAAAATGATAATCAGATGCTGTTAAAGCCCGCGGTGCAGCACAAGATCCTGGATAGCACCGCAGAGCTCTCGGCAGATCTTGCCGACTATCGCACGCGCTATCAGGAACGGAAGAAAACGCTTGCCGAGCTGAAAGCATTACAGCGCGACGGGGCAGAGGCCGCACGCCTTGCGGATATTCTGCGCTTCCAGATCGCAGAGATCGACGCCGCCAAGCTGAAACCGGGCGAGGAGGAGGCGCTCTTGCAAAAAAGAGCGAAGCTGCAAAACGCAGAAAAGATCTCCAAGCAATCCGAATTTGTATATCGCGTGCTTTACGGCAGCGAAAAGGCCAGTGCCTCGCTGATCTTAGAGCGCGCCGCACAGGCGATGCAATCCCTCTCGGGCGCTGTTCCCGAGGCAAGAGATGCCGCCCAAAAGCTGCTTGAAATGCGCTATGAGGTCGAGGACATCGCCAACACCGCGCGCGATCTTGCCGAAGGCACGGAGGGGGATCCCACCGAGGCGCTGAACCGCGTGGAGGGGCGCCTGGACACCATCACCAAGCTGCGCCGCAAGTACGGCGAGGACGAAAAAGCCATTCTTGCATTCCGCGCTGAGGCGGCAGGGCGACTTGCTTCCTTGGAAAATGCGGACGGCGCAAGAGAAGAGCTGGAAAAAACGCTCCGTGTGCAAACAAAGGAGCTGCGCGAGATCGCAGATCGCTTGCATACGGCGCGCGTAATCGCGGCAGAGGAGCTTTCCTCGCGCGTGCTGGTGGGGCTTGCCTTTTTGGATATGCCCTCGGTACGCTTTGCCGTGTCGGTAACGGATCAGGGCGAATTTGACGAAAACGGCGCGGACAGCGTGGAATTTTTGATCGCCACCAACCCCGGCGAGCCGCTTTTGCCGCTTTCCCGTATTGCGTCGGGCGGTGAGCTTGCGCGCGTGATGCTGGCCGTCAAGAGCGTGCTGAATGACCGTGACGGCGTGGGAAGCGCCGTGTTTGACGAGGTGGATACCGGTATTTCCGGTAAGACCTCGCGCAAGATCGGTATCAAGCTGGCCGAGATCGGCAAGCACACGCAGGTGCTTTGCGTCACCCACTCGGCACAGATCGCCTCGCTTGCCGGAACGCATTACAAGATCGTAAAGCGCGTGGAGAGCGGCGCGGCGGAAAGCTCTGTTCATCTTTTGAATGAAGAGGCACGCGTAAGTGAGGTTGCCCGTATTCTTGGCGGCTTGCAGATCACCGAGGCGCAGATGGCTGCTGCCAAGGATATGATCGAGGAAGGGAAGGCGTACCGATGAAGAACAAGACCAACGCGATGCGCCGCCTGGACGCCGCCAAGATCGCCTACGAGGTGATGGAATACGAGGTGGATGAAAACGACCTGTCGGGCAAGCATATTGCCGACGAGATCGGACTGCCGCACGAGATCGTGTTCAAGACCCTGGTTGCCAAGGGGGATAAGACCGGCTTTGTGGTTTTCTGTATTCCCGTAGATGACGAGATCGATTTGAAGCTTGCCGCCAGGGAAACAGGGAACAAGCGTATTGAAATGCTGGCCGTGAAGGAGCTTTTGCCCACGACGGGGTATATTCGCGGCGGTTGCTCACCCATCGGCATGAAAAAGAAATTTCCGACCTTTGTGCACGAAAGTGCGCTCTCTCACGAAAGGATCACGGTCAGCGCCGGCGTGCGCGGCGCGCAGCTTTTGCTTGCCGTTTCGGATCTTTTGCCCTTTGTAGAGGCCAAATGCGTGCCTTTGGTGGCAAAATAATGCTTTTTTATAAGAAAAATGTAAAAATTGCTTGACAACTTGCAAAATAAAGAGTAAAATAATAACATTATTTATTAAATAGGAGCACCATTATGAACAACAGCGAAAAGACAATGGACAAAATCGTCGCCCTTTGTAAGAACCGCGGCTTTATTTTCCCCGGCTCTGAGATCTACGGCGGCCTTGCTAACTCTTGGGACTACGGCCCTCTCGGCGTAGAGTTCAAGAACAATGTAAAGAAGGCGTGGTGGAAGAAGTTCGTGCAGGAAAGCCGTTACAACGTCGGTCTTGACAGCGCGATCATCATGAACCCCGAGGCTTGGGTGGCTTCCGGTCACGTGGGCGGCTTCTCTGATCCCTTGATGGACTGCAAGTCCTGCAAGGCACGTCACCGTGCAGACAAGCTGATCGAGGAATATGCTTTTGAGAACGGTCTTGACGACAATCCTGCCGGCTGGACCTTCGAGCAGATGTCCGAATATATCCAGGAGAAGGGCATCGTTTGTCCCACCTGCGGCAAGCAGGACTTCACCGCCATCAAGAAGTTCAACCTGATGTTCAAGACCTTCATCGGCGTTACCGAGGACAACACCAACACCGTGTACCTGCGTCCCGAGACCGCACAGGGTATCTTCGTGAATTTCCCTGCGATCCAGCGCTCTACCCGTCGCAAGCTGCCCTTCGGCGTTTGCCAGATCGGTAAGTCCTTCCGTAACGAGATCACGCCCGGCAACTTCGTGTTCCGTACCCGTGAGTTCGAGCAGATGGAGCTGGAATTCTTCTGCAAGCCCGGTACTGATCTGGAATGGTTCGCTTACTGGAAGGATTTCTGCCACAAGTGGCTGCTTGACCTTGGCATGAGAGATGAGAACCTGCGTCTGCGCGACCACGATCCCGCAGAGCTTGCCTTCTACTCCAAGGCAACCACCGACTTCGAGTTCCTGTTCCCGTTCGGCTGGGGCGAGCTTTGGGGCATTGCTGACCGTACCGATTACGACCTTGGCCAGCACGACAAGCATTCCGGCAAGGATATGACCTATTTCGATCCCGAAACCAACGAGCGCTACACGCCTTACGTTGTCGAGCCCTCTCTTGGTGCTGACCGCGTAGCTCTTGCATTCCTTATCGACGCTTACGACGAAGAGGTGATCGACGCAGAGAAGAACGACGTTCGCGTTGTCCTTCACCTGCATCCCGCTCTTGCACCCTACAAGGTGGCAGTGCTTCCTCTTTCCAAGAAGCTTTCCGAGAAGGCGCTGGAAGTGCGTGACGAGCTTGCTAAATATTTCCCCGTGGACTACGACGAAACCGGTTCTATCGGTAAGCGTTACCGCCGCGAGGACGAGATCGGTACTCCTCTTTGCGTAACCATCGACTTTGAGACCGTTGGCGACGCTGAAAAGCCCGCGGATAACTGCGTAACCGTACGTGACCGTGACACCATGGAGCAGGTCCGTATCCCGATCTCTGAGTTGAAGAGCTATATCGAGGGCAAGATCGCATTCTGATTTGCCTTTTACAACAAACAGCGCGCTGAAAAGCGCGCTGTTTTGCTTTGAATAAGATAAAAAGAAGCGGCCTTGCGGCCGCTTCTTTTATGTTTTAGTAATAGGTTTTGTCACCGTGCTCGTGGTCGGTGTCCTGGTTTTTGTCGTCACCGCTTTGTGTGGTGCTGTTGTTTTTGTCGGAGGTTTGGGGCTTCTCGTCAGCGAACCACTCGTTGATGGCGTAGTAGATGGCAGTAACTGCACCGGTGATCACCATCAGTGCTGCCAGAACGATGACAAGAATGCGCGTAATAAGCTTGGTTTTGCGGGTGTTCGTGTTTTTCATGTTTTTATCTCCTGATTATTATTTATTAGAATTTATCGCGTAAGGAAAGCTGCTCGCCGTCCTCGAATTTTTCGCCAAGGGGAACGCCCGTGGCAGGGAGCTTTGTCTTGCGGTAGCCCTTGCCGTCGTCGCAGATCGCGGCGAAATCCTTGGTGGCAAGAACGACCTTTTTCTCGCGCCGCCCCATGGTCATCAGCACGTTACCGCCGGAGGTACGCGTGGACATGATGGGAATGAGCGAGGTTTTGAATACGATGGCGCGGTCATTGTCGCTTTGCAGCATGATCTCGAAGGGCTCCTTTTCCTTTTCGTAGAAGATACCAACCACAGGGGAAGCGGGAGAGTAAGCGCCTTTGAGCTTTTTGCGGTTGCCGCTGGTTTCATAGGCCTTGATGGGAATGCGAACGCCCTTGGCGTTCTCGTAAATGAATATCATAAATTCGCCATCTTCGTAGGTGTTTTGCACCTGCATATAGATGGGGCGCTCGTCCTTGTCCATATTCAGCTTGGCGGAAAGGAAATCGCCCATAGCGGAGGCCTTGGTGGTATCGAAATCATCTACGGCTACGCGGTAGACCTGTGCTTTGTCGGTAAAGATCAGCAGGTTGTCGCGGTTTTCGGCGTCCAGCTCCTGATTGATGCTGTCGCCCTCTTTGAGCTTCTGCTCGTCCTTGCCGATACGGGCACTGCCTTGCAGAGATTGGAAGGTGATCTTCTTGAAATAGCCCTCTGTGGTGAGTACCAGGCGTACGGGGTAATTTTCCACGGGCTCCTCGTCACCGACCTCCGGGATCTCGGAAGCGTCGATGATCTGGGAATTACGCGCTTTGCCGTACTTCTTTTTGATCTCTTGCAGCTGTGCGGCGATCTTGGCACGGATCTTCAACTCGTCGGCAAGGGTTGCCTCGATATCCGAGATGGTCTGGCGCAGCTCGGTGGCCTCCTGCACGTTGTTGAGGATATATTTCTTGTTCAGGTTACGCAGCTTGATGTTGGCGATATACTCTGCCTGGATCTCGTCCAGCGAGAACGCGCTCATCAGGTCGGTAATGACCTGCTCGTCGGTTTCGGCACGGCGGATGATGCGCACGGCCTCGTCAATGTTAAGCAGTACCTTGGAAAGACCGGTGATCAGATGCAGGCGGTCCTTTTTCTTTTTCAGGTCGAAATTCAGCTCACGGCGCACACACTCGGTGCGGAACAGGATCCATTCCTTCAAAATGTCCAGCACGCCAAGCTGGCGGGGCGCAGAATTGATCAGCACGTTGAAATTGCACTTAAAGCTATCCTCCAAGGGGGTCAGCTTGTAAAGGCGGTTCATCAGTGCATCGGGATCCACACCGCGGCGCAGGTCGATGGTGAATTTCAAGCCGTTGATGTCCGACTCGTCGCGGAAATCCACGATATCCTTGATCTTTCCGTCCTTGACAAGGGGCGTCAGCGCGCTCTCAATGGTCGGAATGGTCGTGGAGTAGGGGATTTGAAGCACCTCGATGCAGTTTGCAGCTTTATCATAGCGATAACGGGAGCGCACGCGGAACGAGCCCTGACCGGTTTCGTAGATGGCGCGCATCTGCTCGCGGTCGTATACGATATAGCCACCGCCGGAGAAATCGGGCGCCTTGATGATATCCAGCAGCTTGTCCACGGTGGTTTTGGGATTGCGCAGGATCGCGATTGTACCGTCACAGATTTCGGCAAGGTTGAAAGAGCAGATATTGGACGCCATACCGACTGCGATACCCATATTCGGGGTGACCAGAATGTTGGGGAAGGTGGTGGGAAGCAATACGGGCTCCTTCATCGTGCTGTCGTAGTTATCTACCATATCCACGGCGTCCTTGTCGATGCCGGAGAACAGCTCGTTACAGATCGCGTCCAGCTTTGCCTCGGTATAACGCGCGGCAGCGTACTTGTCGCCTGTGTAGTGATCACCAAAGGTACCCTTAGAGTCGATCAGCGGATGCAACAGCGCGTTGTGCGAGCGCGTCAGACGCACCATCGTTTCGTAGATGGCAGCATCGCCGTGGGGGTTGAGTTTCATCGTCTGGCCCACGATATTGGCGCTTTTGGTCTTGCCGCCCGTCAAAAGGCCCATTTTATACATCGTATAAAGCAGCTTTCTGTGTGAGGGCTTTAAGCCGTCGATCTCCGGAATGGCGCGGGAGATAATGACGCTCATAACGTAGGGCATGTAGTTTTTCTCGATCGTTTCCGTGATCGGCTGCGGGGTAGCCGGTGCGTGTACGATCTGCGTGGGGTCAGTGACAGGGGTTGGTTTCTTTTTTGCCATCTTTCCTATCCTTTCGAGTTAGTCTATCTTTTCCACAGTGTGAGCTGCGGCACGTATGCAACGGTTATAAAGGGCAAGTCCAAGTCCCGTTTTTGGGGGCAGATGTGCGTAAAGCTTTTGCAGATGCGGGTACTTGTCCGCCTCGCGCAACGCGGCAAACAGGTGCTTTGCCTGTGCCGCCAGATCCTCGCACGCTCCTACGGGGAAAAGGATGGCTTGTCCTGCAAGATGCTCCTTTTCCTCGTCATAGCAAAGAATGCCGACAGTGGGGTCAAGGGCTTGCTTTTTCAAAAATTCGCTGACCGCCGTCCTCTCGCCGTCCAGAAGAACAAGCGGAGCTTGCGGCGCATAATGGCGGTATTTCATACCGGGAGAGAGGGGACGCTCGTTCTCGGCAAGTGCCGCGGTCACGGCGCTTGCGATCTCGGTTTCGCAAACGCAGGAAAGCGCGTCCTGCGTGATGGCGCCGGGACGCAATAAAATGCCCTTATCGCCCTCTAATTTGATGATGGTGGACTCCAATCCCACCTCGCACTCGCCGCCGTCTATAATGGCGGCTACGCGTCCGTCCAGGTCCTCCACAACGTGCGCGGCGCAGGTGGGGGAGGGACGGCCCGAGCGATTGGCAGAGGGCGCCGCTACGGGAACGCCTGCTGCGCGGATCAGCGCGCGTGCCACGGGATGCGCGGGGCATCTGACGGCAACGCTGTCAAGACCGCCTGTGACCGAGAGGGGAATACTGTCCTTCTTCGGTAGGATCACGGTGAGCGGTCCCGGCATAAATTTTTGTGCTAAGCGGTAATAAGTATCGTTCGTGACGGCGTATGCCTCAGCGTCTTCGGGCGAGGCCACGTGAATGATCAGGGGATTGTCCGACGGGCGTCCCTTGGCCTCGTAGATGGCTTTGGCTGCGGCGTCGCTTGTGGCAATGCCGCCAAGACCGTACACGGTTTCGGTGGGGAATACGACCAGCTCGCCCTCACGCAAAAGCTTGCCTGCGCGGGCGATCAGCTGCTCGTTTCCCTCAACTTGGGTGATCTGATACAGTTCGGTGTTCAAAACAAACTCCTTACGTGTCCTTTTTCATTTTTTCGGCAAGCTCGGCCTGCACAAGAGCGTCCAAAAGCTCGCTCATATCGCCGTCCAAAAGCTTGTCCAGCTTATAAAGCGTAAATCCGATGCGATGATCGGTCACGCGGCTTTGCGGATAATTATAGGTACGGATGCGCTCACTGCGGTCGCCCGTTCCCACTTGTGCGCGACGTGCGCCTGCGATCTGCTCATCTTGCTCGCGTACCTTGATATCATACAGCTTGGCACGCAGCATTTTCATCGCTTTGTCGCGGTTTTTGAATTGGCTGCGCTCCTCCTGACATTCGACCACGATGCCCGTGGGCTTGTGCGTGAGGCGCACGGCAGATTCCGTCTTATTGACGTGCTGACCGCCCGCGCCCGAGCTTTTGCAGGATTCCATTACGATGTCGGCAGGGTTGATCTCGATCTCTACCTCGTCCGCCTCGGGTAGCACCGCTACCGTAACGGTAGAGGTCTGAATACGCCCCTGCGACTCGGTCACGGGGACACGCTGGACGCGGTGTACGCCGGATTCAAACTT
This sequence comes from Eubacteriales bacterium, assembly GCA_045632185.1. GTDB lineage: Bacteria > Bacillota > Clostridia > Oscillospirales > CAG-272 > Firm-07. Next base: position 95,663 of record JAZQWF010000056.1, on the reverse strand, counting down.
GAATTTGGAATAGGCGCAATCTCCCTCCACGGAAAAGCTGATCTCGCGGAAGCCGCCAAGCTCTGTTTCGTTTGCGGAAAGGCGTGCGGTACGAAGCCCCACGGTATCCGCAAACATCGTATACATGCGGTAAAGCACGGCGGCGAACAGCGCTGCCTCCTCGCCGCCCGCACCCGCGCGGATCTCTACGATGATGTTTTTATCGTCATTGGGATCCTTTTCTATCAGCAGGATCTGGATCTCCTTGGTAAGCGCCTCCGTCTGTTCGCAAAGAGCGCGGTATTCGGTACTTGCCATAGCTGCAAGCTCGCTATCCTGCTCGTTTTGCGCCATTTGGCGCGCTTCCTCGGCCTCGCGCTCCAACGCAAGCAGCGTGCGGATCTTTTCCGCTGCGGGGGCAAGAGCGCGATATTCCTTCATCAAAATTGTTGCCTCTTTTTGGTCCTGATGGATCGCGGGATCCATACTTTTGGCCTCTAATTCGGCAAATCTTGCTTCTACCAGTGCGAAGGAGGGATCAATCATTGCGGCAGAAGGCAAGGAAGGCGCGATACGCCTCGTACAGGTCGACCTTGGAGATGACCTCAAAGGGGGCGTGCATCGAGATCACGGGAACGCCGAGATCCACGGTTTCAATATTGTGCTCGGAGATATATTTGGCTACGGTGCCGCCACCGCCGCAATCCACGCGGCCAAGCTCGGCACTTTGCCATACCACGTCGTCTGCGGCGAAAATACGGCGCAGATAGCCGATATACTCGGCGCTGGCATCGTTGGTAGAGGATTTTCCGCGCGCACCGGTGAACTTGGTAAGCACCACACCTGCGGAAAGCAGGGCGGCGTTGCGCTTTTCAAATACGTCCGCGAAATTGGGATCAAAGGCGGCCGCAACGTCAGCGGAAAGGCAATAGGAGTGCGCACGCACGGCGGCAGGATCTGCACCGCGCGCTACGGAAACGGCGTTCAAGAGGTCAAGCAGAAGATCGCTCTTCATACCCGTGTTGCCGTCGCTGCCCGTTTCTTCCTTGTCGGCAAGCACGCACATCAGCGTGTGCTTGGGGGCCGCGGTTTCCAGAATGGCGCAAAGAGCGGGATAAGCGCAAACGCGGTCGTCGTGACCGTAAGCGCCCATCATCGAGCGATCAAAGCCGATATCACGCGCCTTGAAGGCGGGAACGGCACAAAGCTCGGCGGAAAGGAAATCCTCCTCTGTAATGCCGTATTTTTCGTGCAGGAGATACAGCGTTTGCAGCTTGATGGGATCGCTCTCCTCGCCGTCAAACGGGCGGGAGCCGACCAGAATATTCAGTTTCTCACCGGTGATCGCCTCGTTGATCGGCTTGCCGTCCATGTGATGGCTGAGGTGGGGAAGCAGATCGTTGATATAGAACACGGGATCGCTGTCGTCCTCACCGATGCACACGTCCACGCGCGTGCCGTCCGTCTTTACCACGACGCCGTGCAGCGCAAGAGGAGTTGCCACCCATTGATACTTGCGAATGCCGCCGTAATAATGGGTCTTGAAGAAGCTCATGCCGGCCTCCTCGTAAAGGGGGCACTGTTTCAGGTCAAGGCGGGGGGAGTCGATATGCGCGGCGCAGATGCGCACGCCGTTTTCGATGTTTTCCGTGCCGATCGTGAACAGGTAAAGGTTCTTATCGCGGTTGTTATAATAAAATTTATCGCCGGGCTCCATTTTATCGCCGAATTTGTAGGGGCGGAAGCCCTTTTCCTCGGCCAGGCGGATGCTTTCCTTCACGGCCTCGCGCTCGGTCTTGGAGGCGTCAAGATACGCGGCATAGCCCTTGGCGTAAGCAATGGCCTTGTCAAAATCCGCGCTCTCGCGGCGCTCGTAAAAGCTTTTTTTCTTGTAGGTGAGCGTTTCGCTCCATTTTTTGCTGTCAGCCATATTTTTCTCCTTTATGGGTGATCTTCCAGATAATCGGTGTAATATGCCAACGCCCTTTTGACGTAAGCGGCGGTTTCGGGGTACGGAATGTGGCGCAAAGTGCCGTCCAAGGTGAGTGTGGGATCGGCCAGCCATTCACCAACGCGCCCCTCGCCCGCATTATAGGCGGCCAGCGCCACGCGCCAGCTGCCGAATTTTTCGTATAGATAGGACAGATAATACGTGCCGTAGCGGATATTGGTCGCAGGATCAAAAATTTCGTTTGGTGGATGCGCTTCGTTCAGGCGGTCGCATAGCCACGAAAAGGTTTCCGGCATCAGCTGCATCAGCCCTTTGGCGCCCGCGTCGGATACGGCGTCCGGGCGAAAGTCGCTTTCTGTGTGAATGACGGCAAGGATCATGGCGGCGGGAATGTCAAATTCCTTTGCGGCGTCCTTGACAAGCGGCATCACGGCCTGCTTGCGGCGGGAAAGCGCCACGCGCTCGCTGCTGAAAATGAGAAAAAACAGGGAAGCAAGTAGAAGAAGGGTGCAAACCACAAATTTTATCTTTGCTTGCCGCTTCAAATCGCATCACACTCCAAAATCATCAAGAAATTGGCAAATCCTTGCTTCCAGCTCCTCCTGCGTTCCCGCATTTTCGATCACGGCGGTGCAGTTTTTGCGGAAATAGTCGTTGTCGTGCTGGGCGGCAAGGCGTTTTTTTGCATTTTCGCGGGAAATGCCGTCGCGCTCCATGATGCGCGTTACGCAAAGGGCATCGGGGGCGATCACGCCAAGCGTGAGATCGCAGTCCTTATCCACGCCCGCCTCAAAAAGCTGCGGCGCGTCGATCAGCACGGCGCGCACACCGTTTTCGCGGTGGAGCTGCACCAAATTCCAGGCTTTTGCCATAATATATTTATGGGTGATCGCGTTCAAACTATGCAAAAGAGCGGGCGTATTTTCCTTGCCGAATACGCGTGCTGCCAGCTTTTTACGCGCAACAAGGCCGTTTTCACCGAGGATCTCGTCACCGAAGGCGGCAACCAGCTCCGCGGTACATTCTCCCTTTTGCGCGAGAATTTCGTGGTAAACGGCATCGGTATCCACGGCGGGGACGCCGTGCTTTTGGAAAATTTCGCAAACCGCACCCTTTCCGGCACCGCTTCTGCCCGTAAGGCCTATGATCTTGGTCATACGAGCTCGTCACGCCCCGACTTATCGGAGCGGAGTGCCGCATCCATCACACGTTGGATATAAGCGGCTTCGGCAAAGGAGGGGGAATTCTGCTCGCCCGTATAAACGGCGTTAAGGAAATGATACATGCTCATCAGATGCCCGCGCAGCCAGCCGCTTGCGGCCTTGGGCGAGGGGAATTTTCCGGCAGGGGCGGGGTAACGGCCCACACATTCGATGCGGGTAAAGCCGCACTCGCCGCCGAAATCACCGCTTTTAGCAGTGGCATCGTAAAAGCCGAGGTAATTGGGATCCATCAGCGAGAAGGAAAGCGCGCCCTTCGTGCCGTGGATCATAAAGCGCAGATCGTCGTTCATGCCTGTGGAAAGCTTGCTGGCGATCAGCGTGCCAAAGGCACCGTTTTCACATTCCGTGCGCATATAAAACGCCTCGGAGGCGTCCGTTTGCCAGGGCTTGCCGTCCATGCCCGTACGGGTGGGGAATGCGATCTGGCTTTTGCCGTTGACGGCTTTGATCGTGCCGCAAAGGAATACGGCAAGGTCTAAAATATGAGATCCGAGGTCGAACAGCACGCCGCCCTCGCCGCAGATCTCGGCGGTCTGCTTCCAGCCGGCCTTTTTTTCGGGATCGGCACAGGAATTGTGCAGATAATCGAATTGGTAGGTGAGGATACGGCCAAGTCGTCCCTCATCGATCAGCTCCTTGGCGCGGCAGACGGCCGCCATATGGCGGTTATTGAAGACCGCCGTGCAGATCTTACCCGATTTTTCGGCAAGATCGGCCATTTCCTTGGCGTTTGCAAGCGTGTCGGCCAGCGGTTTTTCGCAATAAAGATGCTTTCCGGCAAGCAAGGCCTTGCGCGCGGTATCGGCGTGGCAGATATTGGGCGTACAGATATCGATCACGTCTACGTCAGAGGCGATCAGCGCGTCCTCGCTCTCATAAGCAGTTGCGCCAAGTGCCTTTGCCACGGCTTCGGATTTTTCCATCGAGCGCGTGACCACTCCTGTGATTTTTACGGTAAAGGGGAGCTCCTCAAAGAAAAAGGGGAGATTGGCGATCGCCCATGCATGCGTTTTTCCCATGAAGCCGTAGCCGACAAGACCAACACGGATCTCATTTTTCATCTTAGACATATCAGCAACCTCCTGAATAAAAATATACATCGTATATTATACTACAAAATTTAATATATTGCAATACAAAAAATGAGAAACTTGGCGATTTGTATTGAATTTTTCGGCAAAATCCGTTATAATGAGAAAAAGGCAGGTGATAGAATATGGCAAAATACGAGTTTTTGCTGCTGGACGCAGACCAAACGCTGTTTGATTTTGCGCGCTGCGAGCATGACGCACTGTGCGATGCGCTCCGTGCGGCGGGAATTGAGCCGAACGAGGAGATGGTCGCCACTTACAGCACCATCAACGACCGCTTCTGGAAGATGCTGGAACGCGGAGAGATCGAAAAATCTGCGCTTCGCGTGGCCCGCTTTGCGGAATTTTGCCGTCATTATGGGTTTGAGATCGACGTACCGCGCCTTGCCACCGGTTATACCGACGCCCTTTCTACGAAAGGATATCTGATTTCGGGAGCGCTGGAAGCTTGTCGTGAGCTTGCCAAGCATTGCAAGCTGTATATCATCACCAACGGCATCGCCTCGGTACAGCGCGGACGCTTTGAGCCCTCTCCCTTGCGAAAGCTCGTGCAGGAGATCTTTATTTCCGAGGAGATCGGCGCAGAAAAGCCGAGCTTGCTCTATTTTGATACCGTTGCGGCGCGTATTCCACACTTTGAGCGCGAAAAAGCGCTTGTTGTAGGGGATTCGCTTTCCTCCGATATACGCGGCGGCATCGGTGCGGGAATTGATACCTGCTGGTTCAATCCCGCCGGAAAGCCCGCACCCGCAGACCTTCCCATCACCTACACGATCACAGCACCCGAGGAGCTGATCTCCCTGGTGCTTGGCGAGTGAGGGCGCTTGAAAAGAGGTTAAAGGAACGGGATATTCCGTGTCGTGCAGACGTATCGGCAAGAGAACTGTGCACCTTTCGCATCGGCGGTACGGTGGCGCTTGTGATCGAGCCGCGCTGTGAGGGGGAATTGTGCGAAGCGATCGCGCTTTGCAAGCGGGGGGATTATCCCTTTGAAATTCTGGGAAACGGAAGCAACGTGCTGTTTGAGGACGGCTATCTTCACCTTGCGGTGATCCGCACGGCAGCGCTTCACAATATCCGCGTCTTAACAAAGGGGGTCCGCGCCGGCTGCGGCGCCTCCTTGCCGCTGATCTGCAACGTCGCCGCCCGTCACGGCCTTTCGGGAATACAAGAGCTTTGCGGTATTCCGGCCACACTTGGTGGGGCACTTGCCATGAATGCGGGGGCGCATGGGAAACAGCTTTCAAACGTTGTGAAATGCGTGAAGCTCTTGTATTTAACCACGGGTGAAATAAAAACCGATTTTAATTTCCAAAAGAACGCATTGTATAGAAATTGCGGAAATCAATACAAAAACGCCTTGTTTTTGAGCGCGGAGCTTACATTGAACGGCAATGCGGATCCGTGCGATCTGCTTGCCGAAATAAAGCGCTTAAAGGCGCTCAGGAAAGAGGCACAACCCCTGAATTTGCCAAGCGCGGGCTGCGCTTTCAAGCGCCCCTGCGAGGAAATTTCCATTGGAAAATTTTTAGATGAGCTGGGGTGCAAGGGACTGCGTATTGGCGGAGCTGAGGTGTCGCAAAAGCACGCCGCATTTATCCTGAACCGAGGCGATGCAAGCGCCGCAGACGTCAAAAAATTGATGCAGGAAATACAGAAAAAAGCAGAAAAGGAAAGGGGAATGATCCTTGAAAGCGAGATCAGGATCATTTCAAACTGAGCATGAATTATTCACTTATTTTAAAGGAAGAACTGATTGACGGCGCACCGCGTGGCAAATGCTGCCGTCGCGCCTATGCGCAGGGACTGCTGTATGACGTGCGCGAGCTGCGTGAAAACTGTCTTGTGCTGGTGCTTTCGGGTGCAGCGGCGCGCCGTGAGTGTGCGCAAGCGTTCCGTGAGCAATACCGCCGAACAGCGCTGCTCAACGGTACCGCATTGCTTTTTCCCTCCGCAGAGCTTTACGCAGAATATCAAAATCCGCCCGTTTTTGCCTGTGAGCATTGCGCGGCTAACTTTTTGCGCGGACTTTTCGTTTCCTGCGGCTCTGCCACCGATCCTGCGAAGGGATATCACTTGGAATTTCGTCTTTCCAATCCCGAAAAGGTGGCTTTTTTGGCGGAATTGCTGGAAAAAAAGGAATGGAATGCAGGGTGCCGCAAGTTAAAAGGCGGCGGCCTTGGTATCTATATCAAGAATAGTAATGTGATCGAGGATATGCTGAGCACCTTAGGGGCCAATCAATCCCTGTTCGGATTGATCAATGCCAAGATCGAGCATGAGATCAAAAATGCGGAAAATCGCGTTACCAACTGCGAAACCAGCAATATTGCCCGTGCTGTGGACGCCTCTGCCCGCGTGCGTGATGCGATTGAGGTGTTAAAGCGTATGAACCTGTTGCCGGAATTGCCGGCGGAGCTGCAAGAAACGGCCACGCTGCGCGTGGAAAATCCCTCCGCCTCGCTCAAAGAGCTGGCTTATTTACACAATCCCCCCATTACCAAATCGGGGCTTAATCACCGTTTGCAAAAAATTCTGGCCGCAGGTGCCGAGGCACTGGCTAAGGAAGAAGCACAAGAACAGAAAAAATCCGCCGATTAAGGGTGGGGAAAGGGAAGAAAATGTCGGATTTTGTCCATTTGCATTTGCATAGCGAATACAGCTTGTTGGACGGCGCTTGCCGCACGAGCGAGATCCCGAAGCGCGCCAAGGAGTGCGGCCATACCGCCGTGGCCCTGACCGATCATGGCGTGATGTACGGGGCGGTGGAGTTCTACCGCGCTTGCAAGCGCGAGGGGATCAAGCCGATCATCGGGTGCGAGATCTACGTGGCTCCGCGCACTCGCTTTGAAAAGGGGAGCGGTGATGCGCACCCCCATCATCTGGTGCTGCTTTGCGAAAACGAGGTCGGATATCGCAATCTCACACACCTTGTTTCCCGCGCTTTCACTGAGGGATTTTACAGCAAGCCGCGCGTGGATCTGGAATTGCTGCGCGACCATCACGAGGGATTGATCGCGCTGTCCGGTTGTCTTGCCGGACGTATCCCGCAGCTGCTTTTGCGTGGGGATTATACCTCTGCGTGCAACTATGCAAAAGAGTTGTCTGTTATCTTTGGAAAGGACAATTTTTATATAGAATTGCAAAACCACGGCCTTGAAGAGCAAAAACAGGTCCTTCCCGACCTTGTGAAGCTGGCCGAGGATTGCGACCTTCCGCTGGTGGCAACGAACGATTGCCACTACCTGCGCAGAAGCGATGCCGAGATGCAAGCGGTGCTGCTTTGCATCCAGACGAACAACCAGCTGGACAACGGCCGCCCCATCGGATTTGAAACCGATGAGTTTTACTATAAGGACGGCAATGAAATGGAAATGCTGTTCGGCAGATACGCGGGCGCGATCGAAAATACCGCCAGGATCGCCGCGCGCTGTAACTTTGATTTTGACTTTTCCAAGACGCATCTTCCAAAATTCCCGTGCCCTGCGGGTGAGAGCGCCGAAACGCATTTGCGCGCCTTGGCCGCGCAAGGGTACGAGGCCAGAAAGAATGCGGGACTGCTTCATTTTGACCGTCATAGCGAGCAGGAGTATCTGGACCGCATGGAATATGAGCTTTCCGTGATCGTGAAGATGGGCTACGCAGACTATTTCCTGATCGTGCAGGATTACGTCAACTACGCCCGCTCGCGCAAGATCCCCGTAGGACCCGGCCGTGGCTCCGGTGCGGGGAGCATTGTGGCCTTTTTCCTTGGCATTACCGACGTGGATTCGCTGTATCACGATCTGCTGTTCGAGCGCTTTTTGAACCCCGAGCGCGTCAGTATGCCCGATATTGATATGGATTTCTGCTACAACCGCCGCGAGGAGGTCATCGCTTACGTGACCGAAAAGTACGGCAGAGAGCGCGTGTGCCAGATCGTGACCTTCGGTACGCTGGCGGCACGTGCGGCGATCCGTGACGTGGGACGTGTGCTGGGCATGCCGTATTCCGACGTAGATGCGGTGGCCAAGGCCGTGCCGCGCGAGCTGGGCATTACCATTGCACATGCGTTGCAATTGCCTGATTTGAAGGCACTTTATACGGGAAATAGCGAGTATAAACGCCTGATCGACCTCGCAATGGCCTTGGAGGGAATGCCGCGCAATCTTTCCATTCACGCCGCAGGCGTGGTGATCACCGAGCGTCCGCTTTCCGAGTATCTGCCCCTTGCTACCAGTAACGGTGCAACGCTGACGCAATACGATATGGATACCATTGCGGAGCTGGGACTTTTGAAATTTGATTTCCTTGGTCTGCGCTATCTGACCATCATCAACGATGCGGTGCAGCAGATCCGCGAAAGCGAGCCGAGCTTTGATATTGAAAAGATCCCGCTGGACGATCCCGCGACCTATAAATTGATCGCAAAAGGCGGCACAACGGGGCTTTTCCAGCTGGAATCCGGCGGTATGCGGCAAATGCTGATGAATTTGGCGCCCTCCTCCTTTGAGGATATTGTGGCGGCGATCGCGCTTTACCGTCCCGGCCCGATGGATTCCATTCCCACCTTCATTGAAAACAGAAAAAATCCGGAAAAGATCACCTATCGCGCGCCTGCCATGGAGCCGATTTTGAAAAATACCTACGGCTGTGTGGTGTATCAGGAGCAGGTGATGCAGATCTTCCGCGAGCTGGCGGGCTATACCTTCGGCCACGCCGATGTGGTGCGTCGCGCCATGTCCAAGAAAAAGGCGGGCGTGATGGAGGCGGAACGCGAAGCGTTCCTTGCCGGTTGCGCGAAAAACGGTATTGCCGCAGAGGATGCCGAGGCGATCTTTGCGGATATGGCTGATTTTGCGCATTATGCGTTCAACAAGAGCCACGCTGCGGCATACGCTGTGATCTCTTATCGCACCGCGTATCTCAAAGCGCACTATCCCAAGGCGTATTTTGCCGCGCTGCTGACCTCCGAGCTTGGAAATATGCCCAAGATCGCGGAATATATTGCAGATGCAGGGAAATACGGCGTGCGTGTGCTGCCGCCGGATATCAACGCCTCCAATGCGGATTTCCACGTCAGCGGCGATCATATCCGCTTCGGATTGCTTGCTTTGAAGAACGTGGGCAGAAATTTCCTTGAAAATGCTGTGCGCGAACGCGCACAAGGCGGAAAATATACCTCCTTTGATGATTTCTTGGAGCGTTTGGTCGGCTCGGACTTGAACCGGCGCCAGATCGAAGCGCTGATCAAGGCGGGCGCATTTGATGCGCTCGGTGTTTATCGCAGTCGTTTGCTTGCCGTGTGCGATCAGCTTTTGGAGCGCATTCAGAGCCGCGGACGTGCGGAGCTGACAGGCCAGCTGGATATTTTCTCGATGGGCGGGGTAGAACGCCCGCAGATCGAGTACCCGCAGCTGCCGGAATTTTCCTTGCGTGAGCTTTTGATGCAGGAAAAGGAGGCCTCGGGCATGTATTTCTCGGGGCATTTGCTGGACGGCTTTTCCACGGCGCTTTCCGCGCCCGGCATCACGCAGATCCGTGACGTTTTGGAAACGGATACGGAGGGCGAGCTTGTGATGGCAGACCGCACACGCGTCAGCGTGGCGGGGATTATTACCTCCATCACCCGCAAAACGACCAAGCGCGACGAGAGAATGGCCTTCTTTACCGTAGAGGATCGCTACGCCGAGATCGAGTGCATCGTTTTCCCGAAAGCTATGCAGGATTACGGTCACGTGCTGCGCGAGGATTGCGTTGTGCGCGTGGAGGGCAATCTTTCCGTGCGTGAGGAGGAAAATCCCAAGATCATGGTTTCACGCATAGAGGAGCTTTATGACAACGAAACGATGAAAAATCGTCCGCAGCCCGTGCAAAAAGCGCCCATACAGGCACCAAATTCCGCAAAAGCGGCGTCTGTGACGCCTCAAAACGTGAAAATTTTGTATTTGCGCGTGCCGGATCTTGTGTCCGATGTGTTCCTGCGCGCCAAAAATTTGCTGGACATTTTTGAAGGAAATACCCCCGTTTCCGTGTTTGACGCGTCCACAAAGACCTATCACAAGCAGGAAATGGGATTTGATTGCACCCCGTATACGTTGCGCGAGCTGCAAAAAATTCTCGGTGCTGAAAACGTTGTCCCCAAATAACAAAAAGCGCAAAAGTCACCATAAAATATGCAGAATGAAGCCCCCGATCATTGCGAAAAATTGCAATGAGCGGGGGTGTTTTTTTATGTGGTTTAGAAAATTCGGAAGGGGACTTTTGCGTTTTTATTTATCGGCAAGACTTGTGTTAACGGTTATTGGCGTTTTCGCTGTGCTGGGGCTTGGTTTCTGGGCGGGAACGGCGCTGGACGGCGAAATAGACGAGGGGATGCTGTTATCCGGCGATCGCACGACGCGCTTATACTATTATGATAGCGCGGGGAACGCGTGCGAGCTTGCGGACGACCGTGTCAGCGGCTACGAAAATGCGCTGTGGTGTCCGCTCTCGGAAATGTCGCCGCATCTGATCGACGCTTTTATTTCCATTGAAGATAAGCGCTTTTTTGAGCATGCCGGGATCGATTGGCGGCGTACCGGCGCGGCCGTATGGCAATATGCACGCGGTGGTGGGAGCTTTGGCGGCTCTACCATCACACAGCAGCTGGTAAAAAATTTGACAGGGGACAGCGAGCGCAGCGTGCGTCGCAAGGTGGAGGAGATATTGCGCGCCGCAGATCTGGAAAAAAAGCTATCCAAGGAAGAAATATTAGAGCAATATCTGAACGTGGTAAATCTGGCTCAGAATTGCTACGGTGTGCGCACCGCCTCAAACGTATATTTTTCCAAGGAGCCGGCGGAGCTGGATGCAAGAGAGGCCGCGACCATTGCGGCGATCACCAACAATCCCGCCAAATACGATCCCGTGCGCCACGCGGAAAATAACCGTGCGCGACGCGACGTGATCCTTGGTGAGATGCGGGGCCAAGGGCGTATAGACGAGCAGACGTATTTGCAGGCAATATCCGTTGGAACGGACTTGCGCGTCAACGAGCGGGCGCGTGCAGGGCGGGTAAATTCCTGGTATGCGGATATGGTGATCAATGACGTCATCGCAGCACTGGTGGCGCAAAAGGGAATGAGCGAGGCAGCAGCATCACGTATGCTGTATTGCGGAGGGCTTAAAATCTATACGGCGATCTCACCCGAATTGCAAAGGATCGTAAGTGATTACTATGAAAAAGAGGAAAATTTCCCGTTGCACAAGGGCGAAAAGCGGGCGCAGAGCGCGCTTTTACTGGTGGATCCGCATACGGGTGATATTCTTGCCGTAGCGGGCGGGATCGGGCAAAAATCCTCCAATCGCGTGCAAAGCTTTGCCGCAGATAGCAAGCGCCCGTCGGGCTCTGTGATCAAGCCGCTTTCCGTTTATGCACCCGCACTTGCCCGCAATCTGATCACCTACGGTACAGTTTTTGACGATATTCCGCTGAATTTCAAGGAAAACGGCGCGCCTTGGCCACGCAACGCACCGAATATCTACCGCGGGCTCACCACGGTAAATACGGCCGTCAAGCATTCCGTCAACACCGTTTGCGTAGAGATATTGCAAAAGCTGGGAGCGCGGAATTCCTACCTTTTTTTGAAGGAAAAGCTTGGATTTTACTCGCTGAGCGAGAAAAACGATCTCGGCGCGGCGGCGCTGGCGCTGGGGCAGCAGCATACGGGCGTTACCTTGCGCGAGGTCGTGGGTGGATATACGGTGCTTGCAAATGACGGGATTTATACGGGAACGCGGAGCTTTTACCGCGTGGAGGATAGTCGCGGAAACGTGCTTTTGGAAAACGGCGATGCCGGCACGCGGGCGTTGGAACGGGCAGATGCCGCGATCTTGACGATGATGCTGCGCGGCGCTGTGCAGGACGGCACTGGGCGAGCGCTGACCTTAAAGCGCGTGACGGACGTTGCCGGGAAAACGGGTACAACGGGAAAAAATTGCGATAAATGGTTCGTGGGCTACACTCCGGAGCTGCTTTGCGGCGTGTGGTACGGACACGAGTATCCGGAGCCGCTGAATGACGTAAAGGGAAATCCGGCGCTTGCCGTATTTGACGCGGTAATGGGCGAGGTGCTTTCTGTGCGGGAGCCGCAAAAAAAGCAGTTTGAAACGCCGGATGATATCGTTGTAGTGCGCTATTGCAAGGACTCCGGCAAGCTGCCGTGCGAGGCGTGCCTGCTGGACCCGCGCGGCAACCGATTGGAGTACGGCTATTTCAAAAAGGGAACGGAGCCCGCACAAAAATGCGATCGGCACGTTTGCGTGGAGTATTGCGATCACGGCGGTGTCGCAACGGAATGCTGCCCTTGCGAGTGTTTGTTCAGGACCGCGCTTTTGCGTGTGAAAAGGCGCTTTCCGTATGCCGTAGCCGTGGAGGACGCCGGTTATACCTGGGACGGGAACGCTCTTGATATGGGACGAAATTTCACCTATAATGAACCGTATTATGCTGTAAAATACGATTGCAAGCAAAAATACGGCATCGGAAAAGACGTTGTGCCATATAATCACGCTTGTCAGATGCACACGGCGGACAGCTTTTGGCAGCGGCGCGAGGGGGCTTAAAAAACAAAAAAAGAGGTGCGTTTGCACCTCTTTTTTGTTAGATCCTGATGGGATTTGTCCACGCCATTTTACCGTTTTCATCGGTGATCTGTACGCGGATAAAGCTTTCATTTGCGATGAGGGTATAATAGCCCTTCGTCAGCCCCTCACCCGTGAAAATGCGCTTGGACCACGGGCGGTCGGAAAGAAACGCGATCTCCCTGCAAGGGGAGCAGGTCACGATGAATTCATCACCCTCTCGGTGCAGATGTACCTCCGGGCCCTGCGTGGCGTAAAAGTCTCCGCGATAAAGTGCGTCCAGTATTTTTTCCTGCGTGCAGGCCTCGGCACGCACCATGATCCAGGAGGCAAAGGCATCGTTATCGTAATAATGCGTATCATCACAGGCAAGTAAGGGGTATAAGCGACCTTGCGCGCCCAGCATATCCACGATGAGAGAGGCGTCCGGGCGTCGGGACATGTGTACGCCGGATACCGAGTTATAGATTTCGGTGGCATCTACGCCACGAAGCGGCAGGATCTGCTCGGGGGAATTGAGTGACCAGGCGGGGTGAGCCAGTACCGCAAAGCCGCCTGCACGCTTGATCCCATCGATCATTTCCTGTACGGTGGCGTCGCGCGGCAGGCAGGGATCTTTTTGCATACCGATGCCGACGATATGAAAAAGCCCGTCTTTTGTGATGGTTTTGGTATCGTATTCTATGCCGGAAAGCAGCAAAAGCCCGTTTTCTGCCATTCGGCTCTCACCAAATGCCCAATGGTCGGTCAACGCCAGCGCATCGTAGCCAGCGTCGCGGTAGCACGCGATCGCCTCATCGGGCGTGGCGGCACCGTCGGATACCGTGGTGTGCGTATGTAAATTCACGCGATAGCGCGTGTTGCCAAACAGATCCTTTTGCATGGTAGCTCCTTTCAGGTGTGGAGTGCGGCTCTTTTTTCCTCGCGCGCCTTTTTCCCGGCGATCACGCGCAACAAAACGGGGCGGTTATAGCGCTGTACCACAATAAATTGCGCATCAAACAGCATGGCGGCCACGGCGGTGCCGAAAAACAGCCAGAAATGCCCCCAAAGCAAGGCGAAAAGCAGGGTGGTAAGGGAAAGCAGCTCGTTGATCCAATGATCTGTTTCTGCCTTGGTCATCGTATTTACCAGCTCTTCGTAGGTGTGCTTGGAAAGATCAAAGGCGTCGGGATCAAAGGTCAGTACCTTTTCCTTCCATTTTCTGACGCGAAGCAGCTTATAAAGCTCTCGCTCAAAGCGCTTTTGGCGGAACCAGAAGTGCTGGTGGTTAAGCGGCAAGTGAAGCGTCAGCTTGCCAAGCAGGATCCTGCCGCCGAAATGGTAGAGGATGGTGAAGGTGGTAATACCCGTCCACAGTACGGCTGCATGCGTCCACACGCCCGTGTAATACACGCAAAGCCCGGTTGCGGCAAGCAGAATACACAGGAAGATCACGATATACATGAAAAGTGCCGAGCCACTCATATTTGTTTTCATAGAAGATCTCGCTTTCAAAAGGTCATACTTTTCGCTTGAAATTGCCAAATACCTCGTTGACCTTTTCAAAGCTGGCGAAGGTGTTGGGATAGCGCTTCAACAGCTTCATCATCTCGCCGATCTGACGCTTGTTGATGATGCAGATCAGCATATATTTGTCGGTATTCGAGTACATACCGCGTACGCGGATCTGGGTCACACCGTGTTTTAGCTCACGCATCAGCTCTGCGGCGATCTCGTCGGGGTGATCTGTGATGATCTCAAATTTATATCCGTTTTTCATACCGCCAAGTCCGCGATCCACGATGATATTGGCCACAAAAAGGTTCATCAGCGTACAAAGCGCGGGGGTGAATTTATTGCCGTATACGAAAAAGGCCACGAAAACCACGCAGGCGTCCAGAATAAAGGATACGTAGGCAATGTTCATTTCCGGCCTTGCTTTTTTGAGCAGCGCCGAAATGCCGTACGTGCCGCCGCTGGCGCCGAAGCGGCGCAGCATCAAAGAAAAGCCGAAGCCGGAGATCACACCCGTTGCGATACAGGCAAAAACGATGTTGAAATCCTCGCCGCTGTTGGCAAGCGAGTAGGGCTGCATACCGAACAGCTCCCACAGATCGGGGGTGAAGGATTGCACGCACATGTAAATGCTGAGCATCAGGCCCAGCTTTTTGTTGATAAAGGCACTGACAAGCACGAAGATGGGCAGATTGAAGGCGATCATCAGCACCGACCACGGCACGGCGCTTTGTACCAGATAGTGCGTAATGGTGGCAAGACCGCCCACGCCGCCCGGTGCAAAGCCGTTGCTGTTCTGGAAGAAGTGATAGGCTGTACCGACGACAAGTCCTGCAAATACCGCGCAAAATACGTCGTATGCAAGCGTTTTGGCAATAGAACTGCCGTTTGCGCGCGTTCTTTCAATGGGCTTATTCATGTAAAAGTGCCTCCTTGTTGGTCAGATATTGAATATCCTTTTTGTTCGCCATCATCTGCAAAAATTCCTCAAAGCGATCCCAGTCGTTGAAAATATCAAACTCAAAGGAATGTCCCCATACGTAGAAAAGCGCGTCTGCGTCGGCGGGGAGGGCAAGGAATTGCTCGCCAAGTGCGAAAAGCTGCTCCCAGCCCGCGAAATGGTGAACGGTGGGTTTGAATGTCATCAGATCCTCCTGATTTTCAAAGCTCAGGGAGGGGATAATGGTGCGCGCATAGCGAACGCCCGTATTGTTGCGGATCAGATCCACCACGCGCTCGTCGTGGTTCTGGCCGCCGCCGGGGTAAGCAAAGCCCACGACCTCATAGCCGCAAAGCTCGGAGAGCGCAAGGCGGTCGTTTTCTACCTGGCGGATGACCTCTTCATCCGTTTGATTGGGGAGAAAAGGATGCGTCAGCGTGTGTGCCGCCACCTCGTGTCCTGCGTAGATATGCTTGACGTCTGCCGCCTGTACCTGATCCCAGCGCACGGGGACGTCGCAGCGGATCAGCTCCTTTTCGTGGCCGAAAAGGCCGGAATTGAGATTGAAGGTGGCTTTCATACCGTATTGATGGAATAATTCCGCCAAGCGGATATCCTGTTTTGTGCCATCATCATAACTGAACGTCAGAATTTTCATAAAAAACTCCTTTTAACAGATGATACCGCCGCCAAAGAGGTAATCGTCTTCATAAAGAACAAGGGATTGTCCCTTTGAAATGGCGCGCTGCGGTGTATCAAATTCTACGGTCAGCTCATCTGCACCCGTTTGCTCTACGCGGGCAAGCGAGGCTTTCTGGCTGTAACGCACCTTGGCAAGCAGCTTGCGCGGGGAGGCAAGGGTATCCTCGGGGATAAAATTGATATTTTTGGCCACCAAGCGGGTGGTGAAAAGATCCTCGTTTGTGCCAAGCGTTACGGTGTTATTCTCGGCGGATTTTGCCACCACGTAGGCAGGCGCTCCAAGTGCGATACCAAGCCCCTTGCGCTGACCGATGGTGTAGTGCAGCTGGCCCTTGTGCGTGCCAAGCACCTTACCGTCGGTGGAGAGAAATTGACCGTTTTCGGGGCGTTTTCCCGTAAATCTTTCAATAAAAGCGGCATAATCGCCGTCCGGAATAAAGCAGATATCCTGACTGTCGCCCTTTTGTGCCATCGGGAAGCCCAGCGAGGTGGCAAGCTCGCGCACCTCGGGCTTTGTCAGCGTGCCAAGCGGGAATTCCGCACGGGAAAGCACGTCCTGCGAAAGGGAGTAGAGCATATAGGTCTGATCCTTGCTTGCATCTGTTGCCATACGGACAAGCGAGCGGCTGTCGGTATGCTCAATGCGGGCGTAATGTCCCGTGGCGATGCGGTCGAAGCCGCGTTTGATCGCGTAATCAAGCAACGCGCCGAATTTGATCTTTTTGTTGCAAAGCACGCAAGGATTGGGCGTTTCACCCGCCTCGTAGGCGGCGATGAAGGGGAGAATGACCTCTTTTTCAAACTCTTTTTCCAAATGCGCTACGGAATGGGGAATACCCAGCATCGCGCAAAGCGCGGCGGCATCTGCGGCGTCCTTTTCACCGCAAGCAGTGAAGTGCTGCATCGTAACGCCCGCGGCGGTATATTTTTTTGCGCAAAGTGCGGCGGAAACGGCACTGTCCACGCCACCGCTCATTGCGACCATGATCTTATCATTCATGGGCGTCGCTCCAATCAAAGCGGGTAAGCGTGCCCGCCTCCTGCAAATCGGCAAACTCGCTCTGACGCAGGATCTCGTATACCGCGATAGCCACGGAATTGGAAAGGTTCAAGCTGCGCAGTGTTTCCCGCATCGGAATGCGTACGCAGTGCGAGCGGTTGGCAAACAGCAGCTCCTCGGGCAGTCCTGCGCTCTCCTTGCCAAACATAATAAAGACCTCGTCGGGGTAGGTCACCTCGGTATAGCAGCGGGGGGCCTTGGTGGTGAAATAATAGATACATGCGCCCTCGTGGCGGGCCATGAAATCGGCCAGCCCGTCATAATAGGTGATATCCAGCTTATCCCAGTAATCAAGCCCCGCGCGTTTCAGCTTTTTGTCATCGATCTCAAAGCCCATCGGACGAATGAGATGAAGAGAAGCGCCCGTGGCGGCGCAGGTGCGTGCGATATTGCCCGTATTTTGCGGGATCTCGGGCTCTAAAAGTACAATGTTGATCTTTGACACGTTTTTTCTCGCTTTCACGTGATATTAGCATCATTATAGCCGATTTTTCGCTCCCGCGCAAGGGCTTGGAAAATTATTTGCAAATTTTTTGCCGTACATATAGAATTTTAATGTAATATGTAGTATAATATATGTATTATTGTTTATCGGAGGGCTTGTTATGGGACTTTTCAAAAAAATATTCGGCACTTACAGTAGCCGTCAGATCAAAAAGATCAGCCGCCTTGCCAACCGCATTGAGGCGCTGGCGCCTACCTACGAGCAGATGAGCAACGAGGAGCTGGCCGCTGTAACGCCTGCGCTCAAAAAGCGCCTTTCCCAAGGGGAAACGTTAGAGGATATTCTGTGTGATGCCTTCGCCGCCGTGCGAGAGGCAGATGCCCGCGTGCTTGGCAAGCGTCCGTTCCACGTGCAGGTGCTGGGCGGTATCCTTTTGCACCAAGGCCGCATTGCAGAGATGAAAACGGGCGAGGGTAAGACCCTGATGGCTACGATGCCTGCCTATCTTAACGCGCTGACGGGACGTGGCGTACACGTTGTTACCGTCAACGATTATCTTGCCCGCCGCGACAGCGAGGAAATGGGGCGCGTTTATGCCTTTATGGGCCTTTCCACCGGCGTGGTGGTGCACGGCCTTAACCCCGCCGAGAAAAAGGCGGCATATAACGCCGATATCACCTATGGCACGAACAATGAGTTCGGATTTGACTATCTGCGCGATAACATGGTCGTGTATAAAGAGGATATGGTGCAGCGCGAGCATATTTTCGCCATCGTGGACGAGGTGGACTCGATCCTGATCGACGAGGCGCGCACTCCCTTGATCATTTCCGGTCAGGGACAGAAATCCACCGATCTTTATGAGCGCGCGAACAATCTGGTGCGTACGATGACCAAGCTTGTGCGCAAGGAGATCGACAACAAGGAAGAAACCGACGAGATCGAGGCCGATTATCTGGTGGACGAAAAGGGAAGAAACAGTGTGATCACTCCCCGCGGTGCCGCCAAAGCCGAAAAATTCTTCGGGCTGGAAAACTTTAACGATCCCGCCAATTCCGAGATCGCCCATCATGTCAAGCAAGCCATTCACGCCTGGGGCGTAATGCAGCGCGACGTGGATTACGTGGTCAACGAAAACGGCGTCATGATCGTGGATAGCTTTACCGGACGTATCATGCCCGGCCGCCGCTATTCCAACGGTCTGCACCAGGCGATCGAGGCCAAGGAGGGCGTTGAGGTGCAGAAGGAAAACCGCACCCTTGCCTCCATCACCTTCCAAAATTATTTCCGTATGTACCGCAAGCTTTCCGGTATGACGGGTACCGCCCTTACCGAGGAGCTGGAATTCCGCGAGATCTATAATCTTGACGTGGTAGAGGTGCCCACCAATAAGCCGATGATCCGTAAGGATCAGAACGACTACGTGTTCAAGAACACGAAGGGCAAATACGATGCCATTATTGCGCAGATCGAGGAATGTCACAAGAAGGGGCAGCCCGTGCTTGTGGGTACGGTCAGCGTAGACAAGTCCGAGGAGCTTTCCGCAAAGCTGAAAAAACGCGGTATTCCGCACAACGTCCTGAACGCCAAGCATCACGAGCGCGAGGCCGAGATCGTGGCACAGGCGGGCAAATACGGCGCCGTGACCATCTCCACCAACATGGCGGGACGCGGTACCGATATTATGCTGGGCGGCAATCCCGAATTTCTTGCCAAAAACGAGATGCGCAAGAACGGCTATACCGAGGAAATGATCAATAATGCCACGGGTACCGTGGACGTTGAGGACGAGGAGATCCGTGCCGCCAGAGAAACCTTCCGCACGCTGGTAGAGCGCTTTAAGAAGGAGATCGCTCCCGAGGCAGATAAGGTGCGCGAGGCGGGCGGTCTTTATATCCTTGGTACCGAGCGTCACGAAAGCCGCCGTATCGACAATCAGCTTCGCGGCCGCGCCGGACGTCAGGGCGATCCGGGCGAGTCCCGCTTCTTCCTGTCGCTGGAAGACGATCTGCTCCGTTTGTTCGGCGCAGGGCGCCTTGTCGGTCTTGTAGACCGCTTGGGGCTTCCCGATGACGAGCCGATCAGGGCAGGGATCCTGACCTCCGCCATTCAGAACGCGCAAAAGCGTATTGAGGATAACAACTTCAAACGCAGAAAATATGTTCTTACCTACGATGACGTGATGAACCAGCAGAGAAATTTGATCTATGCACAGCGTCGCCAGGTGCTGGACGGCGAGGACGTCAGCGAAACCATTCGCTCTATGATGCGCCTTTCCTTTGAGGAAACAGTTGCGACCTTCACCTCTAACGAAGGGGCGGATACCTGGAATATCGAGGGCTTGGAGGAGCAGTACGCGGGCTTCCTTTTGAAAAAAGGCGAGCTTGATGCGAAAAAGATCAAAAAGTGGAAGCCAAGCGATCTTGTATCCTACCTCAACGAGCGCGCAGATGAGCGTTACGAGGCACAAAAGGAGCTTTTCGGCGAGGAGGTTTACGCAGAGGTACAGCGCTCTGTGCTTTTGCGCTCTGTTGACCGTCACTGGATGGAGCATATCGACGTGATGGACGATTTGAAAGAAAGCATCGGCCTGCAATCCTACGCACAGCGCGATCCCGTGGTGGAATACCGCCTGCAAGGTTCTGATATGTTTGACGAAATGGTGGCGGATATCCGCGCGGAAACCGTGCGTATGATCCTTTCCGTGGTGCCGCGCACGCAGCCGATCAAGCGCGAGCAGGTGGCAAAGCCGCTGAAAGAAAACCTGACCGACGGCTCGATCGCGAAGAAGACCGTGATCGTGCGAAAGGCCGAGCGCGTGGGGCGCAACGATCTTTGCCCCTGCGGCAGCGGAAAAAAATACAAAAAGTGCTGCGGCGCTACGCAGAGCGATAACTGATAATTTCTGATTTTATGAGAAAGAGAGGGGAATAGAATGGGCTTTGGTTGGTTTTTGGTGGGATATTTCTTCGTTTCCGTAATGTCGATCTACTCGCCGCTGTCCTTTGCGATGCTGGCGGGCTATCCCATGATGATCTTTGGCCTTTGGCAGCTGGCGCCCTATCAGCGCTATTTCCGCGTTTCCTTCTTCTTCTCGCTTCTTTCCTTGCCGTTTGCGCTGTATTATGCGTGCTACGGCCTTGGATTGCTTGGATTTTCCATGCCGGCAGTCGGCGCGGCATTTGCCGCGGTAGAGTGGATCTATTTCGTTTTTACGCTGCTTTTCACGGCACTGTGGCTGTTTGCGGTCTATTCGCTTTGCCGCGAGCTAGAACACGCGCGTCTTCTGGCGGGTGCGGTTCGGGCACTGATCTTTTTTGCGGCGGCACAGCTGCTTGATCTTGCGGCAAGATTGCCTCTTGGCGTGGCGGCGTCCTATCTGGCGCTTCCTGCCGTGCTGCTGCGTTTGATCACCGTCTTTTTGAACATGTATCTGATCTATCTTTGCTATCGCTACGTCTGCCCGCAGGGCGAGGAATTTTCGCATTTGAAGGCAGATGCGCATTTCAAGAAAATGAAGGACACCTTGAAGGAGGATAAAAAATGACGTTACGGCAAAAAAAGCAGAGAAGTATGAGCTTTTTGCTGGTAATGGCGGGGCTTTGCTTCTTTTTCAATCCTACCATATCCTTACTTGACTTTTTCCCTGATTTTATCGGCTGCATGCTGGTGTTTTTTGGGTTTTCCCGCGCAGCCCGCATCAGTTCCGTTATGCAGGAGGCACGCGGCAAATTCTTGAAGCTGGCGGCAGTTTGCGCCGGCAAGGATCTTTTGCTGCTGGTGGTGCTGGGTTCCTCTGCCGCCAATGAAAAGGCCACCTCTCTTTTGCTGATCGCTTTTTCCGCCGCGCTTTTGTTTCTTTGGTTCGCATTTTCCGCATTCCGTGCGCTTTTCGACGGCTTTTACGGTCTTTCCGTCAAGGAAGGGTGCGCTCCGCTTTACACCGAGCTTGGCCGCACCAAAAGAAGCAAGACGGAAAAGATCATGCGCCATGCGCTTTTCTTCCTTGTATTGCGCGAGATTTTGAGCGTGCTTCCCGAGTTTGCATCGCTTTCCGGCTCCTCCGGAGAATTGCGCCCCAATTACATCAACATGTATGAATACATCGGTATCATGCGCTTGATGGCGGCATTTGTGATCCTGATTTTTGGCATTATTTATCTTGTTAAAATCATAAAATACTTCCGTTTGCTGCAAGGGCAGACCGATTTTCGCGCAACACTGGCGCAAAGAGAGCAGGCAATCGCCGCCAAGCATCCCGGCAACGCCGTAACACGCCGTTACCGCCTTTGCTTTTTGCTTTTGTCTGTCGGTGCGTTTTTGCTGACGGATTTCTATCTGGATTTTAACAACATCATTCCCGATGCGCTGGCGGCTGCCTGCCTTTTGGCGGGCGCGTTGCTCAGCGATGCGCTTTCCCGTAATCAAAGGATCATTGCTGCCTGTGCGGCTGCTGCCTATGCCGTCGTCGCTACGCTTTCCTCCCATTTTGCTTCCGCCTTTTATGCGGAGTTTGCCAACGCGCAGGTGGGGCACAACGAGTTTGCCGACCGCGCCTACAATCTGATGTGGGGCAGCGCACTTGTAGAAATGCTGGTGTTTATAGGGGCGCTTGTGCTGGTGCTGCTTCTTTTGCGCCGTATCGTTGATAAATGGGGTGGTTATATCCCGATCAACGAAAATTCTGCGTTTGAAACCCGCCGCCGCGAGGCGTTTTTGGAGGAATTTGACGGGGAACTGATCCGCACCTTTATCTTTGGTTTGATCGCCGCGCTTTTCTCCTTTGTGTACGATTATATGAAGGTGCTTCCCGCAAGCAAATGGCTGCGCTGGCTGGAATTCTTCTGGGCCTTTGATTTCTGCGCGTCCTTGCTTTTCGCCGTGATCTTCACCACCCTGCTTGCGAACATTCTGAGCGCCATCAAGCAAAGATTTATGTTTGATTGAATAAAATCCTGCTTTTAGTGCAAACTTTCTGTTGCGGTCAAGGCCGCAAATACACACAAAGGAGCATGAGCGATGCAGGAGCAAAACCGCAATCAAAATCAATGCAACGATCAGCAAAGCAACAAGCCAAACGAGCAAAATAACAAAAATAACTGCAAGGGGCAGAAAAAGCCCGAGCAGAACCAAAACAAGCGCTCTTGAAAAAAGGCCGGAAAATTTCCGGCTCTTTTTCACCCCCATTTTGCAAATTTAGTAGAAATATAGCATAAATTAAGAGAGGACGCCATGTCACAGCTTCAAACCCGCTATCTTGCCGCCAAGCGCGCGCTGTTCGACCGCTATTACGCGGGGCTGAATGAACGCCAGCGCGAGGCCGTTTATCATATTCACGATCCGCTTCTGATCCTTGCCGGAGCAGGAAGCGGCAAAACCACGGTGCTGGTGCGCCGTATCGCTTACATCATTCGCTTTGGTAACGCTTACCACAGCAATTTCGTGCCCTTTGACCTGGACGAGTATACCGTAATGGGCTTGGAGCAGGCGGCGAAGGCGCCGATGAGCGAAAAAATGCTGGAACAGCTTCTTTTGCAGTTTTCTGCCGATCCCGCACCTGCCTACCGTATCCTGGCGATCACCTTCACCAATAAGGCGGCAGGGGAGATGAAGGCGCGTTTGACTGCCGCTTTCCCCGACGAGCCGGAGGTTGCCAACGATCTTTGGGTGGGTACCTTCCACTCGATCTGCATGCGTATTTTGCGCCGTCACCGCGCAGAAGCGGGCTTGCAGGAAAATTTCACTGTTTACGATACGGACGACAGCAAAAAGGCCATTTCGGCCGTGCTGAAATCCCTGAATATCGACGAAAGACAGCTTCCCATCAAAACGGTGATGAACTCCATCAGCCGCGCCAAGGATAAGCTGATCTCTCCGGAGGATTTTGCAGCGGAATTTGGCAACGAATTCCCGAAAAATCTGATACAGAAGGTATACGAGGAATATCAGAAGCGCCTTGCTTCCTCCAACGCACTGGATTTCGACGATATCATCTTCCGCACGGTCAAGCTTTTGGAGGAAAATGTTGAGGTGCGAAATCTGTATCAACGCCGCTTCCGTTATATTTCCGTGGACGAGTATCAGGATACCAACGTGGCGCAATTCCGCCTGACAGCACTGCTTTCGGCCGGTAGCCAGAACCTGATGGTAGTTGGCGACGACGATCAGAGCATTTACCGCTTCCGCGGTGCAACCATTGAAAATATCCGTAATTTCCATAAGGTGTTCAAAGACGCCACTATCGTGCGCTTGGAGCAGAATTACCGCTCTACGCAGAACATTCTGGACGCAGCCAACGCCGTGATCTCGCACAACAGCAAGGATGCGGCGATGAAAAAGACGCTTTGGACAGACCATGGCGAGGGCTGCAAGATCCGCGTATTAAATCCCGAAAACCAGAACGCAGAGGCACGCGCGATTATTGACGAAATTCAAAAGCAAGTGCGCGAGGGGAAATGCTATCGCGATTTTGCCGTGCTGTTCCGCACGAATGCACAGTCCCAGGCCTTGGAAACCGCGTTTGCACGCAGTGCGGTGCCTTACCGCATGCTGGGCGGTACGCGCTTCTCGGATCGCAAGGAAATCCGCGATACCGTGGCATATTTGCAGCTGATCAACAACCACAATGATAAGGAACGCCTTTTGCGTATCGTCAACGAGCCGCGCCGTGGCCTTGGCGACAAGACGCTTGCTGCCGTAGAGGAGATCGCCAATTACGAGGGTTGCAGCATGTTCGAGGTCATGGAGCGTGCCGCCTCTTACGTGGCGCTTTCCCGCTCTGCCAAGACCCTGATGGAATTTACCGCGCTGATCAATGCGCTGACGGCTCGCCTTGACGAGATCTCGCTGGACCGTTTTGTGGACGAAATGCTGGATCGCACGGGCTACCGCCAGATGATCCGCGATATGGGCAAGGAAGAGGCCGACCGCCTTGACAACCTGGAAGAATTTATTTCCGGTGTGATCCAGTACCAGGAGGAGGCCGAGGAGCCCTCCTTGACTGAATTTTTGGAGATCAACGCGCTTGTGGCGGACGTTGACCGCTATGATGAGAGCGCAGATGCCGTGGTGCTGATGACCATTCACAGCGCGAAGGGCTTGGAGTTCCCGCAGGTGTTCCTGCCCGGCTTTGAGGACGGCGTTTTCCCCGGTATGCAGACGATCATGGAAGGGGAGGCCGAGATCGAGGAGGAAAGACGCCTTGCATACGTGGCGATCACACGCGCAAAGGAAGCTCTTTATATTTTGCACACACAGAACCGTATGCTTTACGGTCGCACCAGCTATAACCCCGCCTCCCGCTTCTTGAAGGAGATCCCCGAGGAGCTGTTGGAGCGTCCCGCAGCACCGCAGCGTCAAACGCTGAGCTACGGCTATGCCGCAGGAAAGGCGTCGGGCGCTCGTCCGGGCAATTTTGCCGCGACCGAGAGAAGCTCTGTCGGCCGTGCCCAAGCTGCCCAGCCCGCGCAGAAGCGCGAGGTGTTTGCGGCAGGGGATCGCGTGAAGCACGCCACCTTTGGCGAGGGCACGATCCTTTCCGTACAAAAGATCGCAGCAGACGTTCTTTACGAGATCGCTTTTGACCGCGTCGGCACGAAAAAGCTGATGCATACATACGCTAAATTACAAAAAATCTGAGGAGGGATATTTTGAAAATCAGCTCTTTTTTAAGAAATTATGCGACAAAGATTGCTTTTTCATGCGCATTCGCGGCTTTTCTCCTTTTCATTCCTGCCGCACTGACCGTTTCAACGGGCCTGCGCGCCTTTTTGATCGTACTGATCGTGATCTTCCTTCTTGGCGGCGGTTTCCTGCTGTTTTGGGGCAATCGCCGCGATGCGGGGCGGGTACATTATTTCCTGTATGACCGCAGAAGAGGCCGCAATTATCCGCGCGAGGAGCTGAATATCGATATCGTGCAGGACTCGATCTCTCACTATCTGCGTACCTTCCTTAGCGAGGAGATCTTGCTCTGGCAAGAGATCCCCAAGCCCTTGCGCTTGCAGTTGGAGGGAGAGGAGCAATTCCGTCCGCTGGTCATGTATCACATGCTGACCTTGCTTTCTGCGCGCGAGCCGCAGGAGGCACTTGCCATCTTTGGCGAAACCAGTGAGCAGACCGTCACTTATCTGTGCCGCGCGATCAGCGAATGCGGCGACGGTGAGCTGGCGGATTACATCTATCATTTGAAAAAGAATTTTGCCGGCGAGCAGGAACGCATCTCTCTGTTTTTTGCCAAGAATAAGCGAACCTTTGCGGCAAGAATGATGCGCTATCTCGATCGCCATTTTGACGAGTTTTACGTGGCAAGATCCCGTCTTTCCAAATAAAAAATATCCCGTGCAGCCGCACGGGATATTTTTTTACAGAAATTGTGGCGGTGAGATCGCTTCTTTTTGCAAAAACTAAATGCCGAAGGGAGTGATTTGATGAAAAAAGGGGCACAAGGGGTATTTTTATGGCTTTTGACGCTGCTTTTGCTTGTCTTGCAGATCAGCGCCGACACAGGCGCCGTCAGCTGGTATACCGTGCGAAATAAGGCGCACAGACAGCCCATCTTTGGCGAGGATCTTCGCATAGTTGAGAAATATAACGGATTTTTTATAGACCGTGCCCACAGCACGCAGGAGGGGGATAAGGTGGTGTATCTGACCTTTGATGCGGGCTATGAGAACGGCAACGTGGCAAAGGTGCTGAACGTTTTGCGCGAAAAGCAGGTAAGCGCCGCATTTTTTGTGTTGAAGCACCTGATCACAGCCAATCCGGATCTGATATGGCGTATGCAGCGGGAGGGACACACGGTCTGTAACCATACAGCCACGCACGCGGATCTCTCACTGGCAAGTAAGGACAGGATCAAGGGGGAAATACAGACGTTGGAGGCGTGTTACAGCGCATTGACAGGGGAAGAGATGGCAAAATATTTTCGCCCGCCTGAGGGCAAATTTTCGCTTGATATGCTGCAATGCGTAAAGGATCTTGGATACAAAACAGTTTTTTGGAGCTTTGCTTACGCAGATTGGGACAACAACAACCAGCCAAGTCGACAAAAGGCGCTGCAATGTATCATGGATAACATTCACAACGGCGCGGTGATCCTGTTGCACCCCACGTCGGCTACCAACGCTGAGGTTTTGCCTGTCGTAATTGACGAATTACGGGCGCAGGGCTATCGCTTTGGTACCTTGGAGGAGCTATGCGGCGGATCATAAGCGTTATTCTGGCCTGCCTTTTACTTTGCTTCTTGATTTTGCCAACGCATGCCGCACGCATCGTATACAGCTTTGCGGGAGGTACTCAAAAGCCACGTGTGGCGCTGACCTTTGATGATGGGCCTCATCCGCGCTATACGCCGCAAATACTGGATATTTTGAAGGAATACGGTGTTTGTGCCACCTTTTTTTCAGTCGGCTCCAATGCGGAAAATTATCCGCATCTGATCAAGCGTATCCGCGAGGAGGGGCACGAGCTGGGAAATCACACGCACAATCATTTTCACGTATCCAAGCTTTCCCGCGAGCAGCTTTGCGCGGATATTGAAAGCTGTCAGCAGGTCTTGGAGCGGCTTGGAAATACCGAGATCCGCTTTTTCCGCCCGCCTGAGGGCGTTTGCAGCGAGGACGTAAAAAGCTATTGCGAGCAAAATGGCATGACGATCGTGCTTTGGAGCATTGACACGCGGGATTGGGCGCATACGCCCGTGTGGGAGATCTGCGAAAACGTGAAAAGCAACGCAAGGGATGGCGCGATCATTCTGATGCACGATTTTATCGGCAAAAACAGCCCAACCCCCGCAGCGCTTCGGCGTATTTTGCCGATGCTGCAAGAGTTGGGCTATGAATTTGTAACTGTTAGTCGGCTTCTTGGGGAGGCGGAGTAAGCTCCGCTTCCTCTGCTTCATATTCTTCTGCGGCTTCCTCCTCGGGCTCGTCCTCCTCAAAGGTGTAGGCGCTGAGCTCGGTCTTTCCGTCGATCATATAACGGCGGATATTCGGGTAAGCTGCGTACATAGATATAAAGCCGCCAAGCGCGGGCAGATAAAACAGCGGCAGGATCAAGGGCAGGGTAAAGCCGATAGAAAGCGCGGGAGAGATCAGCGCAAAGTTGATGCCCGCCACAAGGATAAAGCCGAAAATGGCAAACAAATTGCGCTTGATGCCAAGCATCGAGAAGATGAAGGCGTTTTTGATCAGCTTTCGAATGGGAAGATCGAAGGTGATCATCATCGGATAGATATAAAAGCGCATCGAGGCATAGATGATCAGCAGCATGATGATGACGAAATACATGATGCTGAACGCGAAGGAGGCGCCCGCCAGCGTATTGAAATAGTACCAGTCAAAGACCAGCAGCGCGATGGCAAGCACGTCGATCAGGCCGAAAATAAAGCCCTGCTTCAAGTTGCGCTTGATGGCGTAGAAATAATCCGACCAGATAAAGCAGGAGTCACCGCGCACCAGGCTGCGCAGGTTGTAGGCACCGCCAACCGTCTGCCAGCCCCAGGTCAGTACTGTGAACACAAGGAGCGCGATCATCACGCCGATGGCCGTGGCAGAGGGGAATGCGGCCTCTTGCTGCCCGCCAAACACGCCAAGCAGCGCAGTCGTGACGTTAGACGCGTTTGCCGTCTGTGTTCCGCCCAGCAGATGCACGCCAAGCAAGGGGGTGAACACGGGGTTTGTGACCGTATAGGTCTTTTGCCCAAGCAGATAGATCAGCAAAATGGCAACCAGAGGCAAAAAGCGCACCACCATCATCAGATTGAGGGAGAGCAATCTACCGCTTTTGCGCCAAAGCAATTTGAAAAAATAGCCAAGCGTGGGCTCGGAGCTTTCCGCTACGGCATCGGCTCTGTTGGCGTTTGCAAAAAAGCCGAATTTCTTTTTTTCGCTCATATCAGAAATCCTTTCGGGAAATGAAATATCAAACTACATATATTGTAGCACAAAGCGGGGAAAAAAGCAACGATAAACGCAAAAAAGCCGACATTTGTCGGCTTTTTTGCGTTTTATTCCTCCCCTGCTTCGCTTTCCAGCTCGCGCAGAAGGATATATTTCGGCTTTTCCGTGCCGTTTACAGCCCCGGCCGTGATCTGTACCTCGGCAATATCCTTGCGGGCGGGGACCTCGTACATCGTGGAAAGCATCAGCGTTTCCATAATGGCACGCAGACCTCTTGCACCCGTCTTGCGCTCTACGGCAAGCTTGGCGATGGCCTTCATCGCGTCCTCGGTAAAGGTCAGCTTCACGCCGTCCATCTCGAAAAGCTTGGTGTATTGCTTCACAAGCGAGCTCTTGGGCTCGCGAATGATGCGCACCAGTGCGTCCTCGTCAAGGTCGGTGAGCGAAACGATCACGGGAACACGGCCTACAAGCTCAGGGATCAGGCCATATTTCACGATATCGTGGGGAAGCACATCCTTAAAGATGCCTTCCTTTTTCTTTTCCTCGCTTTTCTTGATCTCGCCGCCAAAACCAACGGTCTGCTGGCCCTTACGGCGGTCAATGACCTTATCCAGCCCCTCAAAAGCGCCGCCGCAAATGAAAAGAATGTTTTTTGTGTTGATGTGAATGAACTCCTGATTGGGGTGCTTGCGTCCGCCCTGCGGGGGAACGTTGGCAACCGTGCCTTCCAGAATTTTGAGCAACGCTTGCTGCACGCCCTCGCCGGAAACGTCGCGGGTGATGGAGCGATTTTCGCTTTTGCGGGAGATCTTATCGATCTCGTCGATATAGATAATACCGCGCTCGGCACGAGCAATATCAAAATCTGCCGCCTGGATCAGGCGCAGCAGGATATTTTCTACGTCCTCGCCCACGTAGCCCGCCTCGGTCAGCGTGGTGGCGTCTGCGATCGCAAAGGGAACCTGCAAGGTCTTTGCCAGCGTCTGGGCAAGGTAGGTCTTACCTACACCCGTGGGGCCAAGCAAAAGCACGTTGCTTTTTTGCAGATCGATCTCATCATCGTCCTGTACGGGAGCATTTTTGCCTTTGCCGTTCTTTTTCTGCTTCTGATCGGCATACAGAATACGCTTATAGTGGTTGTATACCGCCACAGAAAGGGCGATCTTGGCTTCATCTTGGCCGATCACGTATTCGTCCAGCGTGGCCTTGATCTGGGAAGGACGGGGAAGCGTATCCAGCGTAAAGCCCGCTTCTGCGGTGGCGTCCATCTCGTCCATCGCGTCGTCGATCAGCTCTGCGCACGCATCTACGCAATAATCGCAGATATAAAGGCCGGTGGGCGAGGGGATCAGGAAATTGGCCTGATTTTCGTTTCTTCCGCAAAAGGAGCAATGGCGCGCGGTACGCTCGCCCTTATTGTTGTTGTTCGTCGGCATTCGTTTACCTCAAAGAAAAATTTAAGCGCGGTGTGCAAGAACCTTATCTACAAGGCCGTAGGCAAGTGCCTGCTCAGCCGTCATAAAGTTATCGCGGTCGGTATCCTTGGCGATCTGATCAACCGTATTGCCCGTGTTCTCGGCCAAAATGCGGTTCAAGGTATCGCGGGTGCGCAGAATAAGATCGGCCTGGATCTTGATATCAGAGGCCTGACCTCTTGCGCCGCCCAAGGGCTGGTGGATCATGATTTCGCTGTTGGGCAAGGCAAATCTCTTACCCTTGGTGCCGGAGGAGAGCAGGAAAGCACCCATCGAAGCCGCCATACCGATGCAGATGGTAGACACGTCGCACTTGATGTAGTTCATCGTGTCGTAAATGGCCATGCCTGCGGTTACAGAGCCACCGGGGCTGTTGATATAGAAGGCGATATCCTTATCGGGATCCTGTGCTTCCAGATACAGCATCTGGGCAACCACAAGAGATGCGGTGGCATCATTGACCTCGTCGGAAAGGAAGATCACGCGATCGTTCAGCAGACGGGAAAAAATGTCAAAGGAGCGCTCGCCGTGGCCGGTCTGCTCGATAACCATGGGAACAAGTGCATTTTTGCGGTTAAAATCCATCATCATTGTATAAAAACCTCCGTTTTTCGTGTTTTTTCAATAGATGCGTGTAGCCGCAACGGGTTCGTTGCGGCTACGGTTTCAACGAGCGAGAGAATTACTCTGCGTCCGTTTCAGTTTTCTTTGCAGTGGTCTTCTTAGCCGTGGTAGTCTTCTTTGCAGTGGTGGACTTTGCGGTAGTAGACTTAGCAGCGGTGCTCTTAGCAGTAGTGCTCTTAGCGGTGGTAGACTTGGTGGTGGTAGTCTTCTTAGCCGCGGTGGTCTTCTTTGCGGCGGGCTTCTTTGCCTCGGGAGCGGCGTCGGTCACAACTGCCTTCTCGCGGATCAGATCCACGGTCTTCTTCACTCTCAGATCCTCAACGATAGCATCTGCGGGAAGAGCGGCCTTTACCTGATCAACAGGCATGTTGTAAGCGGAAGCTGCGCGATCGTACTCGGCATTGATCTCGTCCTCGGTAACCTCAACCTTTTCCAGCTCAGCAATCTTTTCAAGAGCAAGGCGGGCCTTCACCTGACGCTCGGCCTGGGGACGGAACTGCTCGCGCAGAGCGTCCAGGGTAAGACCGGTGTACTTGGTGTAGGTAGCAAGGTCCAGACCGGACATACGCAGACGGTAGTCGTAGTCACGAAGGGAGTTCTCAACCTCAGCGTCGAACATGGGGGTAGGAATATCTGCCTCCATCTTCTCAATAAGAGCGTCCATCAGCTGCTCGCTAACGGCGTTCTCAGCGCTGTCAGCATGTCTTTTCTCGATCTTTGCCTTCAAATCAGCGCGATATTCAGCCATCGTGTCAAATTCGGACACGTCCTTTGCAAAATCATTGTCAAGCTCGGGCAGCTCTACGCGGGTAAGCGCGTGCAGCTTGCACTTGAACACTGCCTCCTTGCCGGCGAGATCAGCAGAGTGATACTCGGTGGGGAAGGTTACGTTAACGTCGAACTCCTCATCGATCTTCTTGCCAACGATCTGATCCTCGAAGCCGGGAATGAAGGTGTTGGAGCCAAGTTTCAGAGCGTAATCCTCGCCCTTGCCGCCCTCGAAAGCAACGCCATCGCAGAAGCCCTCGTAGTCGATCACAGCGGTGTCGCCAAGCTCAGCAGCGCGGCCAAGGACCTCTGCCTCGCGGGAGTTGCGCTCACGAACGGTGTTGATCTCAGCGTCAACCTCCTCGTCGGTAACGGGAGCAACAGTGCGGGTAGCAGCGATGCCGAAGTAGTCGGCGATCTTAACCTCGGGCTTTACGAAAACCTTTGCGGAAAGCACAAGGCCGTTCTCATCAAGAGAAACAACGTCGAAGTCGGGCTGTGCCACGGGAGAGATGCCCGCTTCCTTCACAGCTGCCTCGTAGTTCTCGGGAATGAGATCGTTGATAGCGGTTTCGTAGAACACGCCCGTGCCGTACATCTTTTCGATGATGGAGCGGGGGGCCTTGCCCTTACGGAAGCCGGGGATCGTCATTTTCTTGCTATCCTTCTGGTAGGCCTTGGTTACGGCCGCCTCAAAGGTTTCCTTGTCGATAGCGATGTGGAGCTCGTACTGGCTGTGTTCGAGCTTTTCAGTTTTTACCAATTTCATTTTTCTTCCTCCGGAGATAGAAAATTTCACAAAGTATATTTTACTAATTTTTCCTTCATTTGTCAAGTGCTTTGCGGAAAAATCCGCGGATTTCACGGTTATTTAATAATATAAGGTATAAAATCCGAAAAATCCGAGGAGATCAGCGTGATCTCCAACCCCTCCACCACCTGTGTGCGGGGGATATTATACTTGCCGTGAATGTGCCCGCAGAACACGCGTTTCACGCCGTATTCCTTCATCAGCTCAATAAATTCCTGCCACACAAATCCGTTCCAGACGGGCGGGAAGTGCAAAAAGACCAGAAGTTCCTTGTCGGCATTCTCCTCTTTTTGCAGGGCCTTAGCGGCATCAAGACTAAGCTTTAAGCGCATGGCCTCGCGGTTTTGGATCTTGGCGAAGTCCACCTCGCCCACGGTCAGCTGCTTTTCCTCCTCCAAAAACCACCCTCTCGTGCCGCAGACGATGAAATCCTCCACGACGAAGGCGTTGTTGTAAAGCAGGGAAAGCGTGGTGAAGCCGTTTTCCGCAAAAAAGCGGTGGAGCTTGGCGGCGGTCTCCCACCAAAAATCGTGATTGCCCTTGCCCAGCAGCTTTTTACCGGGGAGGGAATTCAAAAAAGCGAAATCCTCGCGTGCCTCGCTCAAATTCATAGCCCAGGAGATATCTCCCGGCAACACCACGGTATCCTCGTCTGTGACGATGGCGCGCCAGTTTTTTTCAATTTTTTGCGTGTAGTTTTTCCAGCGCGAGCCGAACACGTCCATCGGGTGGTCGGTCGCTGCGGAAAGGTGCAGATCTGCGATCGTAAAAAGTGACATAGGCGCTCCTTTCGTCAGAATTTTGATAGAATAATTCAGCGCAAAGTGCCGCATACTGTTAGTATCCAAGGAAAGGAGATACAAGCCATGGATATGAATTGCAAGAACGGAAAGTGCATTAACGAGGGGATTACCTGCGACGTAAAGAACTGCCAGTATCACACCGGCGATTGCCATTGCACGGCAACAAAGATCAACGTAGGCCCCAATTTTGCCTGTTCCAGTGCAGAAACGATCTGCGCAACTTTTAAGGCGAAAAAGGACTGATCTTTTTCAAAGTGGCGGCGCCAAGCGCCGCCACTCTCATTTTTTGCTGAAATTACTTGTTTACGTAGTTCACAACGGCATTCCACATCTTGTCGGAAGCCACCACGTCGGTGAAGCGCACGGTGCGCTCGCCGATGCCGCGAAGCGGGTAAGGAATTTCGGTAGCAGTCTTTGCGGAAAGCGTGTCAAGTGCCGCAAGTGCCTCGGTGGGCTGCTCGCCGTAAAGAGAGGTGTATACGTCAGCAGCGAACTTGTAGGGGCTTGCCGTGGAAGCCACGACCATGGGGGTCTTATCACCGGTTTCTGCAATGTAATCGTTGGCAGCGGAAAGAGCCACAGCGGTGTGCGTGTCGGCAAGGTAATTGTACTTATCCATCGTTGCGCGAATGGTAGCGGCCGTCTTTTCCTCGTCCGCGAAATAGCCCTTGAAGGACGCGTCGATCGCGGCCTTTACGTCAGCATCAACGGTGTAAGCACCGGTCTTGTTGAGAGAAGCCATGTAAGCTGCGGTGCGATTTGCGCCGGCAGTGAAGTACAGAAGGCGCTCCAAGTTGCTGGAAATCAGAATGTCCATAGAGGGGGACATGGTCAGATGGAAGGCGCGGTTGCGATCGTAGGTGCCACTTGCAAGGAAATCGGTCAGGATATTGTTCTTGTTGGAGGCACAGATCAGCTGACCAACGGGCAGACCCATCAGCTTGGCAAGGTAAGCGGCAAAGATATTGCCAA
The DNA here is from genome assembly GCA_045632185.1 of Eubacteriales bacterium. Lineage (GTDB taxonomy): Bacteria > Bacillota > Clostridia > Oscillospirales > CAG-272 > Firm-07. Next base: position 61,814 of record JAZQWF010000056.1, on the reverse strand, counting down.
AGTTACCTGTGGGAACGGTCACGTTCATCTTATCGCCCATCTGGATACGGCCTGCGTTCAAAAGATCGCAGTATGCGGAAACGTAGTACACGATCTGGGGTGCAAGACGGCCCCAGTTGATCGAGTTGGCGGAGGAGAGGAACAGGCCCTTCTCGTTGAGGTAATCGGCGGCCTCTTTATCAGAGAAGATCTTTTTCACGCCGGTCTGCGCATCGTCAAAGTTGCCGTTGATGGCGCAAACGTACACGTTGTCGCCGGTCTGCGTCTGCATTTGCAGCTTCTGCACGCGGCTAACGCCGTTCTCGGGGTAGAATACCGCGATCTTGATGCGCTCGATATCCTTGTAGCCCTCCAAAGCGGCCTTGCCCGTGTCACCGGAGGTGGCAACGAGAATAAGGGCCGTGCGCTCCTCGCCGGTCTTGACCAGTGCGCGGGAGAGCAGGCGGGGCATGATCTGCAACGCCATATCCTTGAATGCAGCGGTAGGACCGTGCCAGAGCTCCATGGAATAGACGGTATCGTCCAGAGAAACCAGGGGAGCGGCACCGCCCACAAAGGAGGTGGGAGCGTAAGCGGCACGACAGTCGGCCAGCAGCTCCTCCTCGGTGTAATCGGTCAGGAACTTGCCAAGAATTTTGGCGGCGCGGGTGGGGTAATCCACCTTGCAAAGGGCATTGATCTCGTCAGCGGTCAGCGTGGGGATCGTTTCGGGCACGAACAGGCCGCCATCAGCAGCAAGACCCTGCTTGATGACCTGTGCGGCGGAGAATTTTGCGGCGCTTTCGTCGCGGGTGCTTTGGAAATTCATAACATACTCCTTTATACTTCTTCCGTGAGGAATTTTTAACTGAAATCAGTGTATTTTGCCGTTTGCGGCAAAGGCGGCTTCGATATGATGGATCTTAAAGGGCTTCAAACGCTTTTGACGGTCAAGGTAGACCTCCACCACGTCCAGCCGCGGGCAAAGATGCGTTGAATGGGCACGTAAATAGGCCTTGGCAGCTTGCACGGTGCGCAGGCGCTTCTCCTGATCTACGGCAAGCGCAGGGCGGCTTTGCTCGGCCTCCTCAACGTTCTCGTAGCTGCGCGTTTTGACCTCTACAAAGGCCAGAAATTGCTTGTTTTTTACGATCAGATCCAGCTCGTTTTTGCCGAAGTGAAGATTTTTACCGACTACGCGGTATCCCTTCTTTTTTAAGTAGCGGGCGGCTAATTTTTCGCCGTATTTCCCGATATCCTGCTTACTGAACAACATCATTTATCAAGAAAACGGATAAATTTCGTGCGGTAGATCTCACAAGGCCCGTGCTCGCGCAGCGCGTCCATATGCGCCTTGGTACCATATCCCTTGTGCTTGCCGATCCCATACTGCGGATATTTTTCGTCCAGCTCGGCACAAATGCGGTCACGCGTGACCTTTGCGAGAATGGACGCGGCAGCGATCGAGGGAGAGGTGGCGTCGCCGTGTACCACGGCGCGGCAGGGAAGCTCAAATCCGCGCGTAATATTGCCGTCGATCAGGGCAAATTGCGGCTTGGGATCCAAATTTTCAATGGCTGTGCGCATCGCGTGCAGGGTAGTGGAAAGGATATCCGTTTCGTTGATCTCCTCCACGCTGCCAAGCACTACGGAATACGCGATCGCATTTTTGCAGATCTCATCATAAAGCGCTTCGCGCTTCTTTTCCGACAGCTTTTTGGAATCGTTCAGCCCCTCGATCACAAGACCGCGGGGAAGAATGACGGCGGCAGCCGCCACGGGACCGCACAACGGGCCTCGGCCTGCCTCGTCGACACCGCAGACAAGTTCAAAGCCCTCGTCTGCAAGCGCTTGCTCCAATTCGTAAGTCAGCATGATCCGCCCTCCTTTTCCACGCCGTCCAGCGTGATACGGCCGATCTTCGCGGCGCGGAATTCATCCAGCAGCATATTGGCGCATCGCTCGGTGTCGATTTCTCCGCCGCTGATCAAAAATCCGCGTTTTCTGCCGATATACAGGAACAGATCGTAATCGGAAAGGGCAGTTGTTTTCTCGTCCCAGGTGAACTTGTATCGCGTAGCGAAAAGTGTGGGATACATGACGCGCAAGCGCGCACAAAGCGCGATAGCAATGGTTTCAATTTGTACCACATCGTCCTTGATGGCGCCCGTAATAGCCAGATTTTCACCCGTCTTACGGTCATCAAATCGCGGCCAGAGAACGCCGGGCATATCCATCAGATCAAGCCCTAACGAGGTGCTTACCCATTGCGGCGCAAGCGTGACGCCGGGGCGGTTTTCCACCTTCGCCTTTTTGCCGCCGCAAAGGCGGTTGATAAGGGAGGATTTGCCCACGTTGGGGATACCCACGACCATCGCGCGCAGGCGGCGGCCGCTCATACCCTTTTGCTCGTAGCGGGCGATCTTTTCCGCCAGAATTTTACGAATGGCGGGCATCAGCTGATCCATACCCTTACCGCTGACACAGTCCACAGCAAGGCAGACCTGACCTTTTTCGCGGTAATGCGCGATCCAGCGATCGGTCGCGGCGGGATCCGCCAGCATTGCCTTATTCAGCAGGGTTACAAGGGGCTTGCCCTCGGTCAGCTTTTCAATTTCGGGGTTGCGCGAGCTTTGCGGGATACGGGCGTCCAAAAGCTCGATCACAACGTCCACGTCCTTTAATTTTTCCTTCATCAAACGGCGGGTTTTCGCCATATGACCGGGGAACCATTGAATGATATCTGTCGGCATATTATCCCACCTTTCCGAATTTAGTGAAGGGAGTGACGCGTAACAGCACCTTACCAAGCACGCGGCGCTCGTCCACAAAGTCCACGGCGCCGTAGCGGCTATCCGCAGAAACGGGGCGATTATCGCCCATCACGAACAGATGCCCCTCGGGCACCTCGTACACGTAGACGTTGGCAACGGCGGAAAGATAATTCGGCTTTCCGGGAATGATATAATCCTCGGCAAGCACCTCGTCCTCGGTAAATTCGTCATCCGAGGATACGTAAACCTTGTTTTGCGCGTAGTCAATCTTCACGAACTCGCCGCCCGTAGCGATCACGCGTTTGACGATCGGCTCGTTGAACTTATCGTTCACGTCGCTGGTTTGATGAAAAACGATGATATCTCCCGTATCGGGCGTGTAAAACAGATTGGAAACGATCAGCTTTTCACCGTTGAGCAGCGTGTTGTTCATCGAAGGGCCGCTTACCACGCAAAGACGGAAGCAAAAGGACAAAAGCAGTACCACTGCGGCCACGGTAAACACCATCATTTCCACGTAATCAAACACGGTGTGTATCGCACCCGCATGGGCTTTTTCCTTTGCGGAAGTGGCAGTTTTTTTGCTCATATTAACTCCTTTCCGGAGCGTGTGACGATCATTTCTGCGTCAGCAGCCCCATCAAAGTATAGCCGTTCTCCACATAATAATTCTGTGCCTCGGCGCTCTGCTCGCTGAACTGCTCGACACCGTTTTTGCTCTCGGTAGAGGAGTAGATCATGAAGGGAACGGGGAGAATGGTGTGCGTACGAATACGAATGGGCGTGGGGTGGTCAGGTAGGATCATGATCTTGAAGTCCTCGCCACACTCGCGCAGGTAAGCAAGCACGGGCGCAAGGATCTCTGCGTCAATACGCTCGATGCAGGTGACCTTATTTTCCAGCTCAGCGCGATGGCCGCACTCGTCCGGACCTTCCACGTGTACGTAAACAAGCTCGGCACCGTCACGGAATGCCTCGATGGCGGCGTCTGCCTTACCCTTGTAGTTGGTGTGTACGTTACCGGTTGCACCCTCTACGTCAATGGAGCGCATCTTGGCGCAAAGACCGATGCCCTTGATCAGGTCAACGGCAGAGATCACAGCACCCTTTAAGCCCCATTTTTCCTCAAAGGAGGGAAGCTGCGGCTTCTTGCCGGGGCTCCAAAGCCAAGCGGAGTTTGCGGGCTTCAAGCCGCGCGCACGGCGTGCCTCGTTGACGGGGTGATGGTTGAGAATATCAAAGCTTTTGCGCATCAGATCGTAGAATTCCTTGCCGTTTTCCTGATCGGGCAGGTACTCGCCGATGCGGCGGCCGAGAATATCGTGGGGACGGTTGAAATTGTACTTGTCGTTACCGTTCTTCCAGATCAGGCAATGACGGTAGCTGATACCGGTATAGAATTTCTTGATCTCGTCGCCCATTTCGGCCTCCAACGCCTTGATCAGCTCGTCTGCCTCGGCGGTGGTGATCTCGTCAGCGCTGTGGTCAAGAATGATCTTATCGTCGTAATCCTCGCCGTTATCGGAAAGCGTTACCACGTTGCAACGGTAGGCAACCTCGTCGGGCTGCATCTCGATGCCGATGCTGACGGCTTCCAGCGGGGAACGACCCTTGGAAAACTCCTTGGGATCGTAGGAAAGAATGGCAAGATTTGCCGTATCACTCTCGGGAACCATGCCCTCGGGAACGTTGGAAACCGTGCCAACAAGCGCGCTTTTTGCCAGCTCGTCCATCACGGGCTTGTGTGCCTTTTGCATGGGGGAAAGGCCGCCAAGTGCCTCGATCTGCTCGTCAGCCATGCCGTCGGGGATCAGAACCAAATACTTCATAAGTAAGACCTCGCTTTGCTTAAACTTATCGCGCGCGTACATATCGCTCGCGATTAGAAATATAATCCCATATAGTATAACATAATAAGCAAAAAAGAGCAAGCGGGAAGGGGAAATTTTGCAAAATGTTTACTTTTTGAAATAGCAAAAAGCCCTTGCCGCATCGTCGGCAAGGGCTTTTTTTGTGTCAAACGGATTACTGCAAGCCGTCAACAACGCGGTGCGTCCAAGCAAGCAGATCTGCCTTTTCCTCATCCGTGATCTTGTCAAGGAAGGAAAGGAATGCGGTCTTGACGTAGAATACCTCGTCAACAACCTTGGTGCCGGCAGCCACCAGGATCTCCTTCATGCGGTTTGCAGCGGCCTCGGGACCGTTGATGATCAGGGCAGTGTTGTTGGCACGTGCCTTGGTCATCTCGCCGCAGAAACGACGGAGCTGATCGTCGGGCTCGCCTTTGAGGGAGAGCATCAGGATCACGATACGCTCGTTATTGCAGGAATAAGCGGGAAGGATCTTGTCAACAGCGTTGACGTCCAGGGCGTATTCTGCCTTGATGATATTGGCCATGTCAGCCAGTTTTTTCTTGGTGGGGGTGTAAAGTACGCGCATTTTGATTGCCATAATTCGGTAAACCTCCGATGAATTTTTTGATAGGAAAGCTTGCCGTAAAGCATACTTTCAACCATACGCAGATATTATAACATAAAACTAAAATAAGGGCAATCTTTTTTTGAACAAACACGAAAAAATCGGTACTATTTACAATTTATAAGATTTTGTTTTGTATAAAAATCTCAAAGCTTTTCTTTTGATTGTTAAAACATTAACAAAAAGAAGAAAAAGGATTTTTTTACAAAGTGATGTTTGTATTGCTTTCGGATTTTATATGATGGTGCCTCGGCGGCGTTTTGCTGCGTTAAATGAAATGATGAAAAACGATGCACAGTCCGTTACAGGAAAAAATTTTTAACGCTCATTTTTTGAAAATAAGCTTTTAAGAAAAATTTATGCCGTAAGTGCGCTCCAAAGAAAAAAGGCACGTTAAAAATAATTGTGCGGTACGGGGTGTTGATCGTTTGAAGAAAAAATTTTTAACGCAGCAGATCAAAAAACATCAAAATTGCGTAGGAAGGCAAAACCATCAAAAATCCAGGCCGAATATCACGCCCAAGCATAAATCAGGCCGCAGACGCACCAAACCCCCGTATTCAGGCCCTTTTTAGATCCCCTCTTTTATACAAAACTTGTATTTTGTATAATTGCCCCGCCATATTAAAAGCCGCCACCTGCGCGCACAGCGCCCCTGTTTGCGGTAACTCCAAAGGAAGATGGCTGTTTTATAGGACAACCTCCTTTCCCCACTATGTTACCACGGAAACCCGCAAAAATCAACCCCCCCGAAGCAACTCGGCAATTTTTGTCGCAATGGCTTGCAGGTCGCGGCGCAAAAGCGGCTTGTTTGCGTTTTCCCCCGTCAGCCAGTCGGAAAGCGCGTAAATCTCGGTTACACCCGCGCTGTCATGCTGTAACGCCGCCTGCACCGCTTGCAAGCCCCCCGTGTGCATGCGCTCCACTGCAAAACTTTTGCGCAGGGCGTGCGGGCTCACCCCGCGCGGCTCCACCCCTGCGCGCTTGGCGGCTCTCTTTATGCGTTGCCATGCGGCTTGGCGCGTGAGGTGCTTCCCTTTCGCCTTTGGCGAGGGAAAGCACCATTCTCCCCGCGCATTTTTATGCAACGCCGCCAAGACCGTTGGCGGCAGGGGCGCAAATCCACGCTTGCCCGTTTTTTCCGCCGTGTAAACTACGCCCTGCGGCGTGAGATCACACGGGCGGATTTTCAGCACATCACCAATCCGCAGCCCCGTCAAAAATGCCACTTCCAGCGGCAACCACTCTACGCCCGCTTCACGCCGCAAAGCGGAGATTTCGCGGGCTTCAAGGTATTTGCTCTGCATTTTACACTCCTAAACTGTTAAATTGTTTTTGGCTGGGTTTTTGCCGCGCGGGCGCGGCTTCCACCCACCGCCAACCACCGGGGGCGGCGGCCGTCGGCGGGCGGCTGCATTTTGCGTCCCGTTTTTGGGACACATTGTCAAATAAAACTGTACTCAAAATATTTACCCCGCTCCCCAAGATCGACGGCGCGATCATAAACGGGCGTGGTGCCGTCAAGCAGCGCGTCAATACTCTGCTCGTAAACATAAGTCGGCAAAACAAGATCACCGCCGGAAAGCATATACCGCCCGCCGACTTTCGCGCCCGCTTGCTTGCCCATGTACTTGAAAATATATTTTGCCACTTTTTCGCGGTCTTGCGCGCCGCCTTGAATAATCTCGGCAGAAGTGAAGCCGCCGCGCCAATCGGGTATGTTGAAAAGCGGGTTGCCCTTGTGGGAAAGCGGGCGGCCGCTTTTCGGTGACACCGCGCGCGAAAGGTCAAGCGCGCTGCTGTTCAAAATCCCGTGGAAATGAATATCCCCCGATTTGTGACGCTCGGGAACAATCACATATTTTAAGCCATCGCGCTGGACGCGGTTGGAAAGCCAATTTTTCAAATAGCGGTAGCACGCGTCCCAATCGGCTTTATCGGTCACAAAATCGGGAGCATAGGTGAATGTGGCGAAGGTGTCAAGGTCGGGATTGCAGAGGATTTTATCGAAAGCGGAAATTTTCGCGCGGCGGGAAGCGCGCTCAACATCGGCAAGCGCGGGCGAAGCCGTAGGATCGCGCGGGGCGGGATCCTCGGCAACGCCGCTTTTTTTGACGGCGGAGGCGTCGGCGTCGGGATTGAACATCGGGAATGTAAAGCCCTGAACCATAGCGAGTTTTAAGCCGCCGTTTCCGTCGGGAATGTACTTTGCGCGGGCGTGGAATTTTTCCGCTGGGGCGGAAAAAGAATTTAGTTTTTGGCTGGACTGGAATTGCATGATTTGATGACATACTGTCCTATATATCAAGTAATGGATTTGCAATCCTCCATTGAGAGTTACGGGCGCAACGGAGCGCCCTCCCCCCCCGTTCCGCTGTGCCCCCGAGGGGGCTTGCGTGCAGGGGGTACCCCTGCACCCCGTTTCGCCGCGGGCGGGTTTTCTCCCCCTCCCGTCCCCCGCTGGGGGAGCGCAGATACCCGCATACGCGGGGACGCGAAAAGGGAGCCCCCTTGCGGGAACTCCCTTTGGCTTACGCACGCGATCACAGCGCCCAGCCCTGCGCGCGATCGTGGACTTTGGCGTGCGTTTATACCATGCGGTATATCTGCACACTTATTATATCACGCTTGGTGTGGAATGTCAAGCGGGATTTTTCACAATCGCAATATTTGTCCAGCGGGCGGGAGAGTGGGAAGGAGGGGCGCGCGCGCGCAGACGGCGGCAAGTGGCGGAAATCGCGGCAATTAACCGCACCCGCGCCGAAGCGCGGATGTGCTTACAAAATACGGGTTTTTGTATGGTTTGGCTCGTTGCAAGCCCCGCGCCCAGCGGCGGAAAGGAAAGGCGCCCGCGCAATGCGCGATAGGAAATGGCGCCCCCGCCACTTTCAAGTCAAACAAAAACCGTATTTTGTATAATTGTATCTATAAATGAGCCAAAAAGCAAATAAGGCGGGTTCTTCGCCTCCCCGTTTATTTTTTGCCGCTTCGCTCGTATTTTTTTCGCGTGGCCTCGCCGCCGCGCAGGTGGCGCTCTGATTTGTTTTTCTGCAAAATGGCACTGACCTCCTCATAAAGCCCGCGATTGATATTTTTCAGCACGGCGGTCACATCCTTGTGTACGGTGCTTTTGCTGATCTGAAATTTTGCGGCGGTGTCACGCACGGTCGCCTGATAGCTTACAATATATCGCCCCAACGCCTCGCAGCGATTTTCTTCTATAATATGTAGCATATTTCCCTTTCCCCTGTTGAAAAATTGCAAAAAATTTGCTATACTTATCTTATGAGGCGCATCGGCGCAAAAGAACAAAGGAAAGTAATTATGATCAAAGAAGAAAAAAGATTTGTTCCGTCTAATATAATGGAAGGTATGACCTCGATCTCCGCGCTGCTTGCAGCCAAGGCGGCGGGCGTGAATGATCGCCCGATCCACGAGATCTGGTTTGACCGTACCAAAAAGGAGAAAAAAATGCGCGAATTCGGCTTTTTACAGGCCAAAACGCGCGAGCTGGGTATTCCCCTTGTGCTGACGGATACTGCCACGATCGAGGAAAATTGTATCGGTAACACCCACGGCGGCGTGATCGCCCTTTGCGGTGATCGCACACTTCCCGCCCCCACCGCGCAAAACCTGCCGAAAAACGGCTTTTTGTGCTATCTGGAAGGGTTGGAGGACCCTTATAACTTCGGCTATGCTCTGCGCTCGCTTTACGCGGCGGGGTGTGATGCCATTCTGCTCGGCGAGCGTAACTGGCTCTCTGCGGCGGGCGTGGTAGCACGCGCCTCTGCGGGTGCTTCCGAGGCGTTTCCTGTCTTTGCGGGCGACCCCTTAACGGCATTGACCGAGCTGAAAAAGCTGGGCTATCGTATCGTAACAGCGGGTATCCGCGACGCGGTTTCCATGTACGAGGCAGACCTGAAAAAACCGCTTGTATTGGTCGTTGGCGGCGAAAAACGCGGCGTTTCCCGCGAGGTAATGGCACTTTGCGACCAGACTGTGCGCATCGACTACGGCAGAGAGTTCCGCGGTTCCCTTTCCGCTGCCTCTGCTGCCACCGTGCTCGGCTTTGAGGTGCTGCATCAGAATAAATAAGAAAAAGGACGCATTATGCGTCCTTTTCTTTATGTACCGGCATATTCCACTTGAAGAAATACGCCAACAAACGAATGGTCATGATCAGCGCCGATGCCACGACAACGGCCAACAGATGCGGCCAGTGGGGGTATGTAAAAACGTAAAGCGTGGAGCCAAGCACCGCGGGGATCAGATAAATATCCTTGCGGAAGATCGCGGGGATCTGTGCCGAGCAGATATCGCGCAGCATACCGCCGCCCACGCCCGTAATAAAGCCGCCGAAGATCAGGATCAGCGGTATCGTTCCCTCGCCAAGCATTGTTCGGGTGGCGTCTACGCCAAGCACGCAGAAGATGGAAAGACCGATGGCATCCGTCAGCTCCACAAAGAAGTTGTGTCGGTGCTTACCGATAAATTTACCGATTGGCTCGATAAATGCCAGATGGAAGCACAAAAGCGAGGTCGCGATGCAAACGATCGCCATGATGTAATAATCTTTTTGGGTGAAAAGGCGCGGAATGTTCCCCGTTACCACGTCGCGGATAATTCCACCGCCAAACGAGGTCAAAAGTGCGAAAAACAGCGCCCCCACAAAATCATTTTTCTTGCGCATGGCGATGATCGTACCCGTAATGGAAAAGGAAAACACGCCAACGCATTGCAGGATCAAAAATACCGTATCAAGCATAAAATTCTCCGTAAAAATTCCCCGCGATCTTTGAAAATCGCGGGGAAAATGATATTACTCAGTGGTATAGTTATCGAAATAGCCCTGGATATAGATGATGGGCGTACCCTTATCACCGGAGCCGGAGGTCAAGTCGCAAAGAGAGCCGATCAGGTCGGTCAGGCGTCTGGGAGTAGTACCCATCTGGCCTTCCTGCTTGGTGTCCTTGTGAGCGATCTTTTCCTCGATCGCGGCACGGAGTGCCTCGCCGGAAAGGTTTGCAAAATCGTTATCTGCAAGGTATTTCAGCTTCAACTCGTTGGGAGTTCCCTCCAAGCCCTTGGTGTAGGCGGGAGAAACGACCGGATCGGCCAGCTCCCAGATCTTACCGACGGGATCCTTAAATGCGCCGTCGCCGTAAACCATAACCTCAACAAGCTTGCCGGTATCCTTCAAAACGCGCTCCTGAATACCCTCAACCAGGCCCTGGCAGTCACGCGGGAAAAGCTTTACCTTGTCGTCGGTTGCCTTGTTAGAGCCAAGCAGACCGTACTTTTCATTGTAGCCGCTGCCGCCTACGGGAGCAGACATGATATCGTCAAGGCCAAATACCTTCTTTGCGCCAGCAGCTTTCAGCAATCTCTTGGAGCGGGCGCGGGTGTGAATATCGCAGCAAAGCACGTTATCGGTGTGCTTCAAAATAGCGCGAGCGTCGTTTGCGAAGATGATCTCGCAATCTGCACCCTCGGCGCGTACCAGCTGCTCGTAGTACTCTACGTAATCAACGCCGGTAAAGGTGTGCTTCTCATAGCCGAAGCACTCGCGGTAGCGCTTGATATCCAGCACGTCGCTGTAAGGATTGATACCTGCGGCGTCGATGGCATCGAAGCTTACCAGATGGTTACCCACCTCGTCAGAGGGGTAGGAAAGCATGATAACAACCTTCTTTGCGCCTCTTGCAATACCGGTAAGGCATACAGAGAAGCGATTACGGGAAAGGATCGGGAAAATGATGCCCACAGTTTCGCCGCCAAACTTGTTGCGAACATCTGCGGCGATATCGTCGATAGTGACGTAGTTTTCCTGTGCGCGGGCAACGATGGACTCGGTCATCGCCACGATATCGCGATTGCGGATCTCGTAGCCACCGTCCTTAGCGGCCTCGTAAATGGACTCGGTGACGATATCAACAAGGTTATCTCCACCACGGATAATGGGGGCGCGAACACCACGGGAAACGGTACCGATCATACGGCTCATAAATCAACACTCCTTCATATCTGCCATAGGCAGACGATAAAAATTTTATCACGCAATATAGTATATCAAAAAATTTGGATTTTGTAAAGTAATTTCCCGAAAAAAATGTGAATTTTTTTGATTTTTTTCTACATATAAAAAGATTGCAAAAATCAACAATTCCCCGCTTTGCGGCCGAAAATTGCAGCAAAAACGCAAAAACCCCCGAATTTCGGGGGTTTTGAGCGTTGCAAACGTAACGAATTATCTCTTGGAGAGAACCTCGGCCTCGTACTTCTTGACCTCAGCAAGCCACTGCTCGTCTGCGGGAACGCCGCAACGGTTGCAGAACTCCTCCCAAACCACGCACTCGGGCATGGACTTGAATTCCTCGGAAAGAGCAAGCATAGAGGTGAAGTCGCCTGCGTCCTGTACCTTCTTCCAGTCAGCGTGAGGCGTAAGCAGAGCGGACAGCATAGCGCGCTGCATGTTGCGCATACCGACAACCCAAGCAGCGATACGGTTGATGCTGGCATCAAAGAAGTCAAGAGCCACAGCAACGTCGTTCATGCGGCCGCTTGCCACGATCTCCTTTGCGATCTCGCGGGTTTCGTCGTCAAAGCGAACCACGTGGTCACTATCCCAACGAACGCCGCGCGTTACGTGCAGAGCAACCTTATCGTGGAATACAAGCATAGCGGAAAGCTTGTCGGAAACCACCTCGGTGGGGTGGTAGTGGCCGTTGTCCATCAGCGGAACAAGTCCCTTCTGGTTTACGTAGTTGAGCGTGAACTCGGCGGAGCCGACGGTGTAGGACTCAACGCCGATGCCGAACACCTTAGACTCCAAGCAGATCAGAACCTCGTTCTTGTCGAAGGGCTCGGTCAGCATCTCGTCCAGGGACTGTGCGTAACGTGCGCGGGGACCCATACGGTCTGCGGGAATTTCCTTGTAGCCATCGGGGATCCAGATATTCATCACGCAAGGAATACCGGTTTCCTTAGCGAAGTAAGAAGCAATGCGAATACATGCCTTGCCATGCTCAACCCAGAACTTACGGATATCCTCGTCGGGGTTGGAAAGCGTCAGGCCGCTTGCCGCCTTGGGGTGAGAGAAGAAGGTGGGGTTGAAGTCAAGTCCCATGCCGCGTGCCTTTGCGTACTCTACCCACTTAGCAAAGTGCTTGGGTTCAAGCTGGTCGCGGTCTGCGAACTCGCCGTCCTCAAAAATAGCGTAGCAAGCGTGCACGTTGATCTTGTGCTTGCCGCCGACAAGGGAGAACACCTTGTCCATATCTGCCATCAGCTCGGCGGGAGTGGTGGCACGGCCCGGATAGTTACCCGTGGTCTGAATGCCGCCGGAAAGGCCCTGCTTGCTGTCAAAGCCAATAACGTCGTCACCCTGCCAGCAGTGCATGGAGATGGAAAAATCCTGCAATGCTTTGATGGCGGCCTCGGTATCAACGCCGCGTGCGGCGTACTTTTCTTTTGCCCATTGGTAAACGTTCATGTAGAGAACCCCCTTACATAATTTTTCATCTTAATTGTATCATAAAACAATGGCAAAATATAGAACTACTATTTCACAAAAAAAGGCCACTTTTTAAGAAAAGAACTTGATTTTTGGAAAAATATGTGCTATAATGAGAAAAACTATCGCATTATTGGGTATATTTATACCCGCGGGAGGGCTATATGAGAGAAGAGATTTTATCCAAGCTATCTCAGATCAACGAAGAAGAAAAAAGAATTCTGGAAGGCGAAAATCGCGTCAACAAGCGCCTTTATACCGCCTTTGCCAAGGAATTTATCGTGAACAGCCACCGATTGATGCAGGATGGCGAGCAGATCGCGCTGCGCCGCCACACCCGCTTTGCCGACTTCCCTGCGCACGGTCACAACTATGTGGAAATGACCTACGTTTGCTCGGGCGAGGTCACGCACGTGATCAAGCACCGCGAGGTCAAGATGCGCGCGGGAGATATGCTGCTTCTCAACCGTCACACCCAGCACAGCGTTCGCAAAACGCGAGAGGGCGATATTGCCATCAACGTGATGCTGGCCACTGAGTGCTTCCACTCCCTGGCCTCCGCGCTGCCCCCCTCCTCTCCGCTTTCCTCCTTTATGGCGGAAAATATCCGTTCCAACGGCGAGGCGGAATATATGCTGTTTTCTACCGAGGGTGTTCCGCCCCTTGAAAATCTGTTTGAAAACCTGTGCTATGCGATGGTCGGTAACGATATCACGGGTGTGGATACGCTGAAAAACACCGTTTCCCTGATCCTGCGCTACTTTGCCGAGCTGCCCGAATGTACCATCACCACGGCACGCCACCGCTCGGATGCGGAGCTTTTGCAAGCCCGCATTGAGAACTATCTGCGCACCGATTTCCGTACTGCAACGCTGAGCGAGCTGGCGGACAAGCTGGGGCTCAGTGTTCCCTATCTATCCAAGCGTGTACACGAGCTGTGCGGCACGACGTTCAGCAGATTATTACAGGAGGAACGCTTCCGCGAGGCCATTCGTCTTTTGGAGCAGACCGATCTGCCCATCGGTGATATCATCATCGCCGTAGGATATGAAAACACCAGCTTCTTCCACAATCAATTCCGCGAGCGCTATCAGTGCTCTCCCTTCCGCTGGCGTAAAAACCGCAAGGAAGCAGAAAATTAAAAAGCCGAGGCAGACCAAACGGTCTGCCTCGTTTCTTTTGAAACAGCCGCCCCGAAGGGCGGCTGAAATAATTATGGGATTACTACATAGTGATTACTATCAAAGGATCAGGATAAATAAAAAAGTTCACCATTTTCGTTCACGTCATCTGGCCATATGATGTATCTCGTAATTTCCCCTTTTTCGTTTAATATGGTATATTCTACACTTATTTGATCGCAATCTTTTCCCTCCAGGAGTTGCATCAGTATACATCCCGAAATAGTTGCACCAAAATAGCGTGGGTTATCATCAGGCGATTCATAAATTTTAGTGTAATCCTCGGACACCTCTAATCCGCATAAATGAGCGTTTTCATATAGCTCCTTCATAATGGTATCTTCTGGTTCAATGATTTGCACACCGATATCCCTGTCTTCCCCCAAAACTCTTTGAAGAACTTGCATCGACGAACTATTATTTTTCCACGCTGCAATATTATCTTTTGAGAGCCACAAGATCAAGTTTCCCTCTTCATCAATTTTAGCATAAGTGAAAGGATAAACATCGGCCTTGTTAGTAATAAATTCTTCAGGAGATAAATCCACCCACATTTTTAAAAACTCCGGCGAAAGTTTGTATCTGGAATAATTGGTCATCAAAAAAACGCTCAAAATCACAGATAATCCAACCAAAACAACTATCACAAAAAGAAATTTGCTTTTTTTCATAATGATCTCCCAAAATTCAATAACTGCGTTTCCCAATATTAATTATCTTGCAGGGGCAACATATACACCTGTCGCCAAAAAAACAAGTGCTACTACGACGCCGTTCGTGGTCTTTTCCAGCATGCGGCTGAGCTTGCAGTTGGTATCGTAAGTATAACACATCTAGGTAGAATTTGCAAGAGTTTATAATTAAAACAGGGCGAGATGAGTCTCGCCCTGTTATTTTTATTCAAAGGTGTCGTTATCGCGGAATTGCAGCGCGTAAAGATCCTTGTAGGTGCCGCCCTTTTCCATCAGCTGCTCGTGCGTGCCGCGCTCGGTGATCTGTCCGTTCATCACAACGGCGATCTCATCCGCGTTGCGAATGGTAGAAAGGCGATGCGCCACCACCAAGGTGGTGCGGCCGCGGCAAAGCTCGTCCAGGGACTGCTGGATCAGCACCTCGGTGGTGTTATCCAGCGCGCTCGTTGCCTCGTCCAGGATCAGGATCGCAGGATCCTTCAAAAAGACGCGTGCGATGGAAAGACGCTGCTTCTGACCGCCCGAAAGCTTGACGCCGCGCTCACCGATCTCGGTATCGTATCCCTTTTCCAACGTCATGATATAATCGTGAATATTGGCGCGCTTGGCGGCCTCCATCATCTCCTCTTCGCTGGCATCGGGACGGCCGTAAAGAATGTTATCGCGGATCGTACCGACAAACAGGAACACGTCCTGCTGCACGATGCCGATATTGCGGCGGATGCTATCCAGTTTCAGGTCGCGGATATCCTGCCCGTCAATGCAGATGCTGCCATTTCCCTCCTCCAAGCGGTAGAAGTTCGGCAACAGGTGGCAAAGCGTGGTCTTTCCGCCGCCGGAGGGGCCGACCAGCGCCAGCTTGCAGCCCTTTTCCACGTGCAGATCCACGTTGCGCAATACCTCTTTGGTGTCATCGTAATAGAAGGAAACGTTCTTGAAATCCAGCACGCCCTGCACGTCCGAAAGCTCCTTGGCGTCGGGAGCTTCCTGCTCAGGCTCCTCCTCCATGATCTCCACAAATCGCTTGAAGCCGCTGGCACCGTTCTGGAATTGCTCCATAAAGCCGATCAGCGTGGTCACGGGGCTGATAAAGAGGTTGACGGACACGATAAAGGTGGAATAATCCGCAAAATTGATGCGTCCCGCATACAAAAACAGACCGCCCGCGATCAAAATGATCACGTTAAAAACGTCGGTAATAAAGGAGGTTGACGCATGGAATTTGGCCATCGCATCATAGGCATCGTGCGAGGAGTTGACAAACTCGATATCCCCCTTGACGAACTTGTCCATCTCGCGATCGGCGTTGGTGTACGCCTTCGTCACGCGGATACCCGTAATACTGCTCTCCACAGCGGCATTGATGGTCGCGTTGCTCTTGCGGCGCTCCTTAAAGGCGCTTTTCATCGCCTTGCGATAATGCCAGGAAACCAGGATCAAAAACGGCACACAGGCAAACACGATCAGGGTCAAAACCCAATCAATGGTCAAAAGATACGCGAAGGAAAGCACCAGCATTACCGAGCTGATCAGCAGGTTCTCGGGGCCGTGATGCGCCAGCTCACAGACCTCAAAAAGGTCGCTGGTGATGCGTGTCATAATGCGTCCGGTTTCGTTGTTATCGTAAAAACGGAAGGGCAATTTTTCCAGATGCCCAAACAGATCGCGGCGCATCTGGGATTGCATACGCACACCGATCACGTGGCCGTAATACTGTACGAAATAGCGCAAAAACATGCGTAGCACGTAAAGTCCAAGCACCACACAGCCCGCCACGATGATGGAGGTATAGAGCTTGTTGGGAATGAAATCGTTGAGCATGGTTCGCGTGATGATGGGATAGACCATACCCGTCAGCGAAATAAGCAGTGCGGCCAGCATATCCAGCACGAGCAGCTTTTTGTGGGGCTTATAGTAGCTTAAAAATCGTTTCAACATTCTTTTTTGTCCTTACTTTAAGAAAAATCGCAGCAGCTTTTCGCAAAGTCCGCCTTTTTTATAGGGCTGATAGCGCATCGGCAGATCGATCCAGTTTCGCTTGTTCACGATGCTTTTGAGATGCGTGAAGGTATCGAAGCCGATCTTACCGTGGTATGCACCCATGCCGCTTTCCCCTACGCCCCCAAAGCCCATGCGGTCGGTGGCAAGATGGATCACAACGTCATTGATACAACCTCCTCCGTAGCGCACGCGGGAGGTGATCAGCTTGATCGCTTTTTTATTTGTAGAAAACAGATACAGCGCGAGGGGCTTTTGCTTGTCCGCCATCATAGCGGGAATTTCCTCAACCTTATCAAAGGTCAGAACCGGTAATACAGGGCCGAAGATCTCCTCCTGCATCACCGCGTCCTCAAAGGTGACTTGATCCATCACTGTGGGAGCGATGCGACATTCCGCCTCGCACATTTCTCCGCCGCAAACGAGCTTATCGGGATCGATCAGCGCGCAAACGCGGGCAAAGTGCTTGGGAGAGATGATCTTGCCGTAATCTGCGTTTTTCAGCGGCTCTTCCCCGAATTGGTGCTTGATCTCGGCGCAGATCGCGCTCACCAGCGCTGGCTTTACGCTCTTTTGGCAAAGGATATAGTCGGGCGCCACGCAGGTCTGCCCGCAGTTCAGAAATTTACCGAACACGATGCGTCTTGCCGCCAGCGGGATATCGGCGCTCTCGTCCACGATGCAGGGGCTTTTCCCACCCAGCTCCAATACAGCGGGGGTAAGATGCTCTGCGGCACGGTGCAAAACCTCTTTTCCAACTTCCTGACTGCCCGTGAAGAAGATCATATCAAATTTTTGCGCCAGGAGCGCCGCGTTCTCTGCACGCCCTCCCGTCACGACGGCCACGTATTCAGGCGCAAAGCACGCCGCCAGCAGCTGTGCGATCACGGCAGAGGTGGCGGGCGAGTATGCGCTGGGCTTGACGATGGCGGTATTTCCCGCCGCGATCGCGTCCACAAGCGGTCCCACCGTCAGCAAAAAGGGATAATTCCACGGGCTCATGATCAGCACGTTGCCAAAGGGAACGGGCTTTTGATAGCTTTTCGAGGCGAATTGCGCCATCGGTGTATGTACGCGCTTTTCCTTGGCGAATTTCTTCGCGTGCTTCAACATGAAGCGGATCTCGGAAAGTGCCAGGCCGACCTCGCACATATATCCCTCGTATTCACTTTTTCCAAGATCCGCGCGCAATGCGGCAAGGATCTCCTTTTCCCGCTCTTTTATGCTCTTTTGCAAGCTTTTCAGTGCCTGCATACGAAATTTTACGGGAAGCGTTTTTCCGCTTTCAAAAAAATCACGTTGCGCCAAAAGCAGCGCTTCGATCTGTGCGCTTTGCATGCTATTCCCTCGCTTTCATCATTCATATAGTATAGCATAATTCTATATTTTTGTCAATTAATATACTTCACAACAATCCCCCGACGGAGTATGCTCCGCCGGGGAAAAATCGGTCAACCGCCGCAGCAACGGCGCCCTGCGCTGTTTTGCGTCTGCACGGGCGCGCTTGCCGCCACCGCACAGAACTCAGCCGCCGGGAAAGGCAGCTGACGGAAGGTCGAGCAGGGATCGTTCTCGCTTTGCGAGATGCACTCTTTATCGGGCAGACAATATTCGCTTGCCTGCACCATAAACTGACCGTCGCGTACCAGGCGTACCACCGAGAAAAGCCCCAGAGAAACAGCCAGATAACGCCCCTCGCCGCCGTCCACCAGCGAGCAGCCCAAGCGACCCACGATCTGCTCGGGGATATCGCACAAGCAGCAGCAACAATGGCACTCGTCAGCGCTGTCCACAATGTGTGCGCCAAGCACCACGGGATCCAGCACCTCTACCACGGCCTCGGGGTGCTTCTTTGCACAGCAAACGAATTCGGGAATGCTGCAATAGCTGCCGCCGTCCGCGCTGCGGAACACGTTAACGTTGCTCTCGCCGCCGTAAAGCACCACGCGCTTCTCTACCACCGCCACGCCTTCAAATTCCTGTGCGGTGCCAAGAGGCACGCACACCTCAAAGCTTGCGCTGATATAGAATTTGACGTCAACGGCGTAAAAGCCGCTGTTGAACTGTACCGGCTCGGTGACGATATTCGCACCGCAAATGCGTGCGCTCTTTACGCGCACGTTACCCGTGCGCGCGATGAGATCCTCGCCGTAGGCGGAAAGATATACACGGATATCCTCAAAGCAATCCCGATCGCGGCACGCGTCCAGGATCCTGCCGACCTCCATGCCGAACGCCTCGCGCGAAGCGCCGCCACCGCCGCAGGAAAACTTGTTTTCTGCCATAGGAATATTCCTCCTTTTAGGAACTCAGAGCCAGAATAGGGCTCCTGCTACTATCCTATGCGAAAAATCCTCTTTGGTGTCGGATTTTGTTATTTCATCTGATAAAAACAGCTGATTGGCTGTAATGTATACTCCTTGTCTTGCGGGAAATGATAGAATGCAAGATAGGCGGCATCCCCCACCACAATGCTTTGCGCACTTGGCGCCGGGATCTCCGTTCCCTTTTTCGGCAAAGGACCGTGCGAGCCAAGGATCAGATGCGACGCGTTGCAGCTATGCGCGATGTCCATGGCCGAGCAATATTCCTCATACGACGCCGTATGATAGCACAGCTGCTCAGCACCATAAGTAAGCGAAAGCGAGAACGCCGGCTCTGCCGAGCGGGAACGATAAAGGCGATCGGAAATGCGCAAAATTCCCGTATCAAATACGGTAAGATCCGTGTTCACATCAAAAATCGTGACCTGTATCTTCCGTCTGATCGCCACATGAAGCAGATCGGCTAAAATTTCCCGCTCGCTCTCGTCCTGCGGCAACGGCACCCAGATCTCGCGCAATATCACGCTTTGCGAAAAGCGCGAGAGGGCTACAACGCTTTTGCTGTGATAATGCGTAAGCATCAGTACAGAAAGCTCGGTCGCTCCCCTTTTTTGCGCCTCCCGCCAATCGGCACGCAATTGCGTTGTGCCCGTACCGGAAATATCGCAGATCATCGCCTGAGAACCGCGTACCAGCACCAATCCCTCATTCTTCCCGCTTTGCCTATAAACGACGTCAAGGGTTTGATCCAAGCCGGAAAACACAGTAAAGATCAGGACAAACGCGATCATACAAAGCGCGGCCGGCAGGATCGCAAGCGGGTATTTTCTCTTCAAATCAATGATAAGCAGCAAAATGCTGATCAGCACGGTGGGGATCGCGATAAACGGAATATACGGCTCGTTTAAGGATATCACCGCCTGTGTGTCGGCCAGCTTTTCTGCCAGCCAAAGAAGAAGCGAGGCGGGCGCGCCCAGCGCCCCTCCCATAAAGGAGAACGGTGGCAAAAGTGCCAGGATCGCGCAAAGCAGGATCAGGGGCGCAAAGGGCACCAGGATCAGATTGGAAAGCGGTGTCATCAAGGAATAAGAGCCGATTTCCAGCCACAGCACGGGCAATAGTGCCACAGTGGTGGAAACGCTCAACATTAGCGAGCTGCAAGAAAAGCGCACGAAACGCCAGAAAAGACGTGTTGGCATACGCGATCCCTTGGGCAGCAGCGAACCGAAAAAAGATTGTATTCTGATAAATGCCAAAATACCGAAGGTAGCCAGTACCGTCATCTGGAAGGATATGGAAAAGATGGCGTATGGGGCAAACAAAAGGATCCCGCAGGCCGCGATCAGTAAGGAGGTCAAGGGATCCTGATCCTCCCGAAAAACAGCAGACAGATAAACAAATCCCAGCATCAGCATCGCACGCAGCAAGGAATAATTGCAGCCCGTCAGCATAAGATAGAAAAGGCATAACGGGAAAAGTATGGCAATCCTTAATTTCCTGCCTGCACCAAGTAAATATAAAAAGCGTTCTATCAGCCCTGCCAGAATAACAAGATGAAGCCCGGAAAGAGCCAGCAGGTGCGAAACGCCGGACAAGCGGAAATTACGCACAGTCTGATCCGAAAGCAACTCCTTGCTGCCAAGTAGCATCGCAGCAAGCAGATTTCCCTGCTCGCCCTCTACCGTGCGGGAAATGCGATGCGACAAACGCGCGCGAAGATCCAAAAGGCGGGTCTGTATGCTGTTGGTGCCGCTTTCCAGTAAAGCGGTGCTTCCTGTATCCTCCAAGATCAATAAAGCGTTTGCGCCCTGCGCACGGTAGGAGTATGCAGCGATATCGGAATACGCCTCAAAATCCAGCTCGCGCACCACAACGACGGCCCGAATGCGGTCCTGCGTATAAAACGGAAGATTTTCTTCCCCACGCAGCACAGCGCAAGCGGAAAAGGAACGCTCCTCCACTTGGCAAATATCCACCAAAAGCTCACCGCCGTAGGAGTTTGCGTACAAAACCTCCTTTACGGTAAATTCAACCTCTACCGTTTGGCCGTGCAGGCCCTCCCATTGCTTTTGTACGCCGTTGCGATCGCACAGCGTACGAAAAGAGCCAAGGAAAAGCCCCAGCAACGCAAGAAAAAGAAAGAGCCGAGGGTAGGTGATGCCGCGAAGCAGTATCCACACAAGCAGCAAAAGCGCGGCGATACCAAAGCCAAGCGTGAAGCCGAATATCAACGAAAGGGGCAAAAAATACGCCAGGATCAAACTGCAAACAAACAGCACACAGCCCGTTGCCAACGGTCTGCAACGAAACAATCGCATCTCTTTCCCCTCCCCAAAACATTTTGTATCATTATACGACAAGATGCGAGAAAAGTCAAACAAAAGTGCGTTTTTTTGCAAAAGTATTGACAAATTTTGTTTTTTGGGTATAATTAGTGTTAACAATAACTATCCCGAAAGGGATTGGGAGGAATTGATTATGTTTGAAAAATTGAAGGAATTGCTGGTTGAAGAGCTTCAAATCGACGAGGATAGCATCTCTATGGACGCAGAGCTTGCCAACGATCTTGGTATCAACTCGATCGACCTTGCAGACCTGGTTATGATGTGTGAGGATAAGTTCGGTATCGAGATCTCCGATGCCGATTCCAACAAGTTTATCACCGTCGGTGACGTGGTAAATTACCTGGAAGCACTTTGATCCAACATAAAAATGGCGGACGCTACGGCGTCCGCCATTTTTGTTTATTCTGCAATGCTCTGCGCAAAGCGCACGGTTTCCATCGCGTCCTTGGCGTAGGCATCTGCACCGATCTTATCGGCGTACTCTGCTGTCAGCACGGCACCGCCCACAACGATACGGCACCACGGCGCTTTTTCGCGCAGCCGCTTGATCGTTTCTTCCATTGCGGGTACGGTCGTGGTCATCAGCGCGGAAAGTCCCACCATCGGCGCGTGATGCGCGATCACGGCCTCAACGACCGCCTCAGGCGGCACGTCCTTTCCCAGATCGATCACGGCAAAGCCGTAATTTTCCAGCAAAAGCTTCACGATATTTTTGCCGATATCGTGAATATCACCATGCACGGTGGCGATCACGAAGGGGGCTTTCTTCTCCGCAGGCGCATCTGCGGCGCACAGGCAGGATTTGATCTGCTCACAGGCGTGCTTGGCGGCCTCGGCGGCAATCAGCAGCTGGGGCAGATAAACGGTCTTTTTCTCAAAACCGTCCCCCACCGCATTGAGTGCGGGAATGATCTCGCCGTTCACAATATCAAGCGGCAAGGCGGTTTTCAGCAATTCCTTGGTCAATTCCCCCGCACGCTCCTTAAATCCCTTGATCACGGCTTTTTGCAGCTCAGAGGCATATTCCTCGGCACTTTTTTGCGGTGCATCGCTCGTCAACACGGGCGCTTGCACGGCAAATTCGGCTGCTGCGGCAACATAATCCGCGCAGTTTTCGTCCTGACCGTTCAGCGCACGGTACGCAAAATAGGTCTTCATCATATCCGCGGAATACGGGTTCATAATGGCGGCGGAAAGCCCGCTTGTCAGTGCCATTGCAAAGAAGGTCGCGTTCACCGCATCGCGGTGCGGCAGACCGAAGGAAACGTTGGATACACCAAGCGAGGTGTGGCATCTCAACACTTTTTTGATATGAGAAAGCGCGCCGAGCGTGGCCTTTGCCGCCTGATTGTCCGCGCTGACAGTCATAGCCAGCGTATCAAATACGATATCCTTCCCTTCAATGCCGTATTCTGCAGCGGTGGCAAGGATCCTTTCGGCAATGGCGATGCGTCCCTTGGCATCTGCGGGAATACCGCCCTCGTCCAAGGTCAGCGCCACCACAACACCGCCGTATTTTTTGACAAGCGGAAATACCGCGCGCATG
This sequence comes from Eubacteriales bacterium, assembly GCA_045632185.1. GTDB lineage: Bacteria > Bacillota > Clostridia > Oscillospirales > CAG-272 > Firm-07. The sequence continues at coordinate 38,984 of JAZQWF010000056.1, read as the reverse complement.
CTCTCCTCTTTTCCGTTCACGGAATTGACCATCGCCTTGCCGTTGTAGCGGCGCAGTGCGGCCTCCATGGCGGCAGGATCGGCGGTGTCGATTTGGAGCGGCAGGTTCGTGACCGCTTGCAGCTCGCAAACGGCGCTTTTCAGCATCTCTACCTCGTCAATATCGGGCAAGCCCACGTTCACGTCCAGTACGTGAACACCCTTTTCCTCCTGCTTCACGCCCTCGTTCAGGATATAATCCATATCCTTTTCCATAAGCGCCTGCTTAAAGCGCTTTTTGCCCGTGGGATTGATGCGCTCGCCGATCAGGATCGGCTCGTTGGCAAAGTCCACGACGTGGGTATAGGAGGAAATGACGGTTTTGTTCTTTTTCGTAAGCGGCACGGGCGCAAGTCCTGCCGTTTTTTCGCGCAAAGCGGTAATATGCGCGGGCGTTGTACCGCAGCACCCACCCATGACGCGCAATCCCTTGCACGCAAGATCAGCAAGGATCTCGGCAAACTGCGACGGCGTAACGTCAAACTCGGTTTTCCCATCGCGCAGCACGGGAAGTCCCGCATTGGGCTTTAAGACTACGGGTACGCTTGCCGCACGCAGCAGTGCCTCGGCCACGCCAACAAGCTGCGCAGGGCCCAGCGAGCAATTCGCGCCGATGGCGTCCGCTCCCATGCCTTCCAGCAAGGCAACCATCGCTTCGGGAGAAGCCCCCGTCATCAGCTTGCCGTCCTCGCCATAGGCGTTGGTCACGATCACGGGCAGATCGCAGCTTTCCTTGGCTGCCAGCAGCGCCGCCTTTGTTTCATAGCTGTCGTTCATCGTTTCGATCACAACAAGCTCTGCGCCGTGCTTCACGCCAAGGCGTACGGTCTTGGCAAAGATCTCTACTGCGGCCTCAAAATCCAGATCTCCAAGCGGCTTCAACAGCTTGCCCGAAGGGCCAATATCCAGCGCCACGAATTTTTGCTGCGGTGCGGTGCTTTTTTCTCTTGCCGCTTTCGCGTTTTGGATCGCGGCGGCAATGATCGCTTCCAGCTCCTCGTCCGCAAATTTGAGTGCATTGGCACCGAAGGTGTTGGTACAGACCACGTTGCTGCCCGCATTGAAATATTGCGTCTGGATATCCACAATCACCTCGGGGTGCGAGATGTTCCAGCGCTCGGGAAGCTCGCCCGCAGCAAGGCCGCGCGCCTGCAACAGAGTTCCCATACCACCGTCCAAAAGGACGATATTTTCATTCAAAAAAGACTTAAAATTATTCATTCTTCCACTCCCACGAATGCACTTACTGATTTTGAGGGGGTCATCACGCAGCTGTCGCTAAGGCAAAGGCCGATGTGCTTGGCAGGATCCAGCACGCGGAATATCTCGCGCTGCACCTCCAAGGAAAGGTCGCCATAGCCGGGGCTGAAACGCCGACGAAGCGCGCTCCCCTGCTGTTTTGCAAGCTCTGCGCAAAGCGTATCGCAAAAGGCCTCGATCTCACGAAGGCCCTGCATTTGCAGCTCGTATGCACGGGCGGGTGAGAGGCGCGTGCTCTTTTGCAGCTCGCGGTCAAACACGGCGCCCAGCGTGGCGGCAAACACCATCACGCGCTTGCATCCCGCAAGATGCGCGGCGAGATCGCGCGAGCGTATCTGCATCACACCGAGATCGCAAAGATCCCCCTCAATCCGCAGATCAAACGTGCAAAAGACCGCCTTTTTCTGACCGTCCGTTTTGATCAAAACGCTCATTTCCCAAGAATATCCGACAGATTGCGCAGAATACTCTGTGCCACGTCGGGCTTGTTCATCGAATACACGTGTACGTGCGTGATACCGTTGGCGAACAGGTCGATGATCTGGTCGGTCGCATAGACGATACCCGCCTGCTTCATCGCGGCGGGATCGGTGCCGAACTTGTCTACAAGCGACTTGAAGCGCTGCGGCACGAACGAGCCGGAAAGCGCGATGGCTCGCGCCACCTGATTGCCGTTGGTGATCGGCATGATACCGGGGATCACGGGAACGGTCACGCCCTCCTCGCGGATCTTGTAAAGGAAATTATACAGCAGATTGTTATCAAAAAACATCTGTGTGGTCAGGAACTCGCAGCCCGCGTCCACCTTCTCCTTTAAGTAACGGATATCCGTGCGCTGATCGGCGCTTTCGGGGTGAATTTCGGGGTAGCAGGCGCCGCCCACGCAAAAATCGGGGTTTTCTGCCTTCAATTCCCTCACCAGATCCACCGCGTGGGTGTAGTCCCAGCCCGAGCGATCCTCGTTCTTCTTTTCCTCGGGAATATCACCGCGCAGCGCAAGAATATTCTCAATGCCTGCCTCCTTGATCCGCTTGATCTGCTCGCGCACCGTTTGGCGCGTAGAGGACACGCAGGTCAGATGCGCAATGCTCGGCACGGCGTATTGCTCCATGATATTCTTGGCAATATCCAGGGTGAACTGACTGGTACCGCCGCCCGCACCGTAGGTCACGCTCATAAAGGAGGGTTGCAGCGCCGCGATCTGCTCGGTCGCGCGCTTTACCCCCTCAAAATTGCTCTCGGTCTTGGGCGGAAACACCTCAAAGGAAATAGAAAGCTTTTTTTCTTTTAATAATTCGATAATTTTCATATTATCACCTGCCTAATACATAGATTATAACACTATTCGCTATTTGCGTCAAGATTTTGTGTTAAGAATTTAGGAGGCGCGTATGAAAACTTCACATTGGATCTCTTTTTTTGCGCTTTTTGTGTGCTGCGGGCTGCTTTTTTCCTCGCTTTTTTACCGTTTGGAGCACCCCGAGCTTGCCAGCGCAAGCACGGATTGCAATTCCCCCGTGATCCTTATTGACGCGGGACACGGCGGCGAGGACGGCGGCGCCACGGGGGTGAACGGCGCGCTGGAAAAGGATCTCAATCTTGCCGTTGCGGGAATGCTTGCCGATCTTTTGCGCGGGGCGGGCTATTCGGTGGTGCAAACGCGCACCGAGGATCGCTTGCTCTATGATGCAGGCACGCCCAAAGGCCACAAAAAGCAGGGCGACCTTGAAAATCGCGTCAAATACACGGAAAAATATCCCAACAGCGTCCTTATCAGTATCCACATGAACACCTTTCCGCTGGAAACTTGCGAGGGCGTGCAGGTATGGTACTCGCAAAACGACGAGCGCTCCGCTATACTGGCAAAGCAGATACAGGACAGCGTAAAGGAGCATCTGCAACCAAGCAACAACCGCAAGATCAAGGCGGCGACAAGCAGCATTTATCTCCTGCGGCACGCAAGAACACCCGCAGTGCTTGTTGAGTGCGGATTTTTATCCACTCCTTCGGAGTGCGAGCGGCTATGTAGCACCGTTTATCAGCAAAAGCTGGCACTCACTTTATTTGATGCGATCTGCGAGAATTTGAGCGCGTGTACTTGAAATGGTACACAGAATGTTGTATAATAAAGACAGAAAACGACATGGAGGCCGAAATGAAAGGACTGAAAACCGTTTACATTTGCTCGGAATGTGCAGCGCGCTCCCCAAAATGGATGGGCAAATGCCCCACGTGCGGCGCGTGGAACAGCTTTGTTGAGGACGTAGAGGAGCAAGCGTCAAAGGAAGCTCCCAGCGCCCGCAGAGCCCTTACCGCGCGCGAGGGTACGCGTAAAGCCGTTCCCTACAAGGAAATGGAGATGCCCTCCTATATCCGCACCGCCACGGGACTTGGCGAGCTTGACCGCGTGCTTGGCGGCGGCTTGGTGCTTGGTTCGGTGGTACTGCTTGCGGGCGAGCCCGGCATCGGCAAATCCACGCTGCTGATGCAGATCTCGGATATCGTGGGGACGCGCCGTAAGGTGCTTTATGTATCCGGCGAGGAATCGGACGGACAGCTGAAATTGCGCGCTGAGCGCCTTGGTGTGCAGGGTGAGAACCTCTCTATCCTTACCGAAACGAATATTGAGTATATCTTAGAGGAAATTTCGCGCGTAAAACCCGAGGTTTTGATCGTGGACTCGATCCAAACCATTTACAGCAACGCGATCTCCTCCACGCAAGGCACAGTCACGCAGGTGAAGGAAACCGCCCTTGCCTTTATCAACCGCGCCAAGGCCGATAATATCTCGGTCATTCTGGTCGGTCACGTCAACAAAGAGGGCACGATCGCAGGCCCCAAGGTTTTGGAGCATATGGTCGATGCAGTGCTTTACTTTGAGGGCGAGCGCCAGCAGACCTACCGCATCATTCGCGCGATCAAGAACCGCTATGGCTCCACCAACGAGATCGGCGTGTTTGAAATGATGGACGAGGGGCTTTCCGAGGTGGAAAATCCGTCGGAAATGTTGCTGGACGGCAGACCCAAGGAAACGCCCGGCAACTGTGCCGTTTGCACGATGGAGGGCACGCGCCCCCTGATCGCGGAAATTCAGGCACTTGTGTCCCCCACCACCTTCCCTGCTCCCCGCCGCACCTCAAACGGTATTGATTATAACCGCCTTTGTCTGATCCTTGCGGTGCTGGAAAAGCGTCTTGGACTGCGCTTTTCGCAGAATGACGTGTATTTGAACGTCATCGGCGGCTTGCATCTGGACGAGCCCGCCTCCGATATGGCGGTGGCGATGGCGCTGATCTCCTCTCTTACCGACCGCGCTGTGCCGGACGATCTCATTGCCATCGGCGAGCTGGGGCTTTCAGGCGAGTGCCGCGCCGTTTCCGGCTTGGAGCATCGCGTCAAGGAGGCCGCACGCCTTGGCTTTAACCGCGCCGTGGTGCCCGCCAGAAATCTGGAAAAGCGCAAGATCAAGGCGGATATTCAGCTGATCCCCATCGGCTCTATTTTTGAAATTTTGAAGCTGCTTGCGCCGAAGCAAGACTAATCAGGAGTGTTTATTGTGAACGAAGTCAAACAAAAATTATCCATCAGATGGGTGTATATGGTCATCGGTGTTGTCGCTATGCTTTTTGCCGGTGTGCTTTACGCCTGGTCCATATTGAACTCCCCCTTATCCGCCGAATTTGGCTGGGGTGTATCCGATCTTGCGCTTAATTTCACGCTTGCCATGACGTTTTTCTGCATCGGCGGACTTTTGGGCGCACAGATCTCAAAGCGCCTTGGACACCGCGTGGCTCTGATTGCCGCAGGCGTTTTTGCGGCAGCGGGTTTTATGCTGACAGCCGCCTTGAAGGACGCCTCCGTCCTGCTTTTGTACCTCACCTACGGTGTTCTTGCAGGTCTTGGTATCGGCATCGCCTATAATGTGGTGATCGCCACCGTAAACGCCTGGTTCCCCGATAAAAAAGGACTTTGCTCTGGGTGCCTTATGATGGGCTTTGGCGCATCCGCCTTGGTGCTTGGCAATCTTGCCGATGCGATGTTCAAAAGCACGCTTGGCTGGCGCGTGACCTACATTCTGCTTGGTGCCTCTCTCCTTGTGGTGCTTGTTGCGGCGGGCATCGTGCTGAAAAAACCCGGTGCTGACGTTGTTTTCCCCCAAGCAACCGCCAAAAAAGCCGCAACTACGGAAAAAACGCAGGATCTTACGGCAAAGCAGATGCTTTGCACCCCCGCGTTCTGGCTGGCTTTTCTTTGTATTTCCTTCCTTGCTGCCGTGGGAAGCTCGGTAATCAGCTTTGCCAAAAATCTTGCCCTGTCGGTAAACGCACCCGAGGCACTTGCCGTTTCCCTTGTCGGCATCCTTTCTGTGTGCAACGGTCTTGGGCGTATCCTTACGGGCGCGGTATTTGACGTGATTGGCTGCCGCAAAACGATGATCTGCGCCAATCTGTTGACCATCGGGGCTGCACTGGTAACGCTGAGCGCGGTTTGGGCAACCTCTCTCCCGCTTTGCATCATCGGCGCGTGCCTGACGGGCATGTCCTATGGCGCGTGCCCCACCATTACCGCGGCATTTACCTCCTCGCGCTTCGGTATGAAGCATTTTTCGAACAATATGGCGCTGATGACCTTCACGGTTATGATCGGCTCGTTTGTTGCTACCGCATCCAACAAGGTGCTTGAGCTCAGCGGCGGCTATACGGTGACCTTCATCATGCTGCTTGCCCTTACGGTTGTGGCACTGGTATTGAATTTGTGTATTCGCAATGCGAAAAATTGATCCAATCTGCTCTATTTTTAAATATCTATACCGATATAGGAGACAAAATAAATGGATTTTATCGTCTTTGCATTGGCGCTGATCATCCTGATTGCAATTGCTGCGCTTACGGCAATAATCTATATTCTTTACAAGGAAAGCAATGTTTCCGGCAAGAAAGCTAACAATATTTCCCGTGAAAGAAGCAGCGCTCTAAGAGGAGAAGCAGGAGAAATGCTTGTTTCCAATATCATTGGCCAAACGATCCCGAACGCACAATATGTATTAAACAACTATCTCATTCAAGGTAACGGTTTCAGCACCCAGATAGACCATATCCTTATCAACTCGATCGGTGTTTTTGTAATTGAAACAAAAAATTATAGCGGACAAGTTTACGGTGATGATACGCGAAAAGAATGGACGCAGGTATTAAACTATGGAAAAGTAAAAAACAGCTTTTACAGCCCTGTTCAACAAAACGCAGTACATGTGAAACAAATTCAAAAGCTTATTCCCGATGTACCCGTATTTTCGCTTGTGGTTTTTGTTCAGAATAACACGCAAAACATATCCTCCATTTATACCATTCCTGTAAGCAAATTGAAATGGTATATCAGCTATGGAACGCCTGTGCTTGATAACAATAAAATGTATCAAGTTTATACGACGTTACTTCAAAATCAATCCTTTGCAACTAACGAGGAGCATGTTGCGCACATAAAAGAAAAAGCCGCCCAGCTTTCCAACGGTATTTGTCCTCGCTGCGGTGGCGTATTAGTGATGCGAAACGGAAGCAACGGAATGTTTTATGGGTGTTCTAACTATCCCAAATGCAAATTCAAACACTCTCCTCGCCCCATATCCCCTAACAATAATTATAATTTCCCCACACATTGAAAAAATGCGGGCAGAATTGAATTCTGCCCGCATTTTTTAATGCGTATCATACCAGTTCTCGCCAACGGCGGCTTCTACTTTGAGCCTGACGGCAAGCGAAACGGCGTTTTCCATTTCGGCAACAAGAATGGCCTTGGCCTGCTCGGCCGCGTCCTTGTGGCACTCCACGATCAGCTCGTCGTGCACTTGCAGCACAAGGCGTGCATCAAGCCCGCTTTCTTTCAGCTTTTCACTCACGCGGATCATTGCGATCTTGATGATATCGGCGGCGGTACCCTGAATGGGGCTGTTCACCGCCACGCGCTCACCGAAGTGCTGCATGTTCTTGTTCTGCATTTTCAGCTCGGGAATATAGCGTCTGCGCCCGAACAGCGTGGTCACAAAGCCATCGCGGTACGCCTGCTCGATCACGCCTTTGAGATAGGCGTCAATGCTCGGATAGGCGGCGAAATAGCTGGCGATATACTCCTTGGCACGCGCCACGGGAATGTGCAGATCCTCGGAAAGACTGAACGCGCCCATGCCGTACAGAATACCGAAATTGACCGCCTTTGCACGCTTGCGGAGGTCCGCGGTGACCGCCTCACGCGGTACGCCGAACACGGTAGAAGCGGTGGCGGTATGGATATCCTCGCCGCTTGCAAACGCGCCGATCATTTGCTCGTCACCGGAGAGTGCAGCCAGCAAACGAAGCTCGATTTGCGAGTAGTCCGCGTCAATCAATAAATAATCGTTCTTTTCGGGAATAAAATAGCGCCGTAGCTCTTTGCCGAGCTCGGTACGGATCGGAATGTTTTGCAGGTTCGGTTCTGCCGAGGAAAGGCGGCCCGTAGCGGTTCCCGTCTGCTTGAAGACGGTGCGGATACGTCCATCTGCCTCGATCTGTTTGAGCAAGCCCTCTGCGTAGGTGCTATTAAGCTTTGTCACCTGGCGGTAATCCAAAATATCCTCAATGATCTCGTGATAGGGGCGAAGCTTCTCCAACACCTCTGCATTGGTGGAATAGCCGGTCTTTGTCTTTTTGCCGTGCGGCAGACCAAGGCGCTCAAAAAGCACCTCGCCCAGCTGCTTGGGAGATTGAATGTTGAATTCCCCGCCCGCGTGGTAATAGATGCGCTCGGCAAGCTCAGCGGCAACGGTGGTCAGCTGCTCGCCGTAGGACACGAGCCCCTCGCGGTTAAGCTTGAAGCCGACAAGCTCCATATCGGCAAGCACCGCGCAAAGCGGCATTTCAATGTCAAAAAGCAGCTTCTCTGCACCCTCGCGCGTGATACGCTCGCTTGTCTCGCGGTAAAGCGCCATCACCGAGAGCAGATCGTGCGGCGGCTCGGCAGGCGTTCTGCCAAGATACTGCAAAGAAAGGCGCGAAAGGTCAAATGCACCCTCGCCTGCGTTCAACACGTAGCACGCCAGCATCGTATCAAAATACGCGCCGCGATAGTTGATCCCCTTCGCTGCAAGCGTCTTATACAAGCTTTTGGCATCGTGGCAAACGATCTTTTTGTTGCTTGCAAGCAAGCATTTTAAGCTTTCATCGGTAATTTCACGGATACTTTCACCGTCCGAGCAGAAATTTCCGCTCTCGTACACGCCAAGCGCTACGATCTCGGGCAGATCTGCGATATTTTCACACGCGACAACCTCGGGCAGCGGTGCTTGCTCGGCGCTTGCGGCGGGCGTGATCTCGTCAAGCCCCATACGCTTGATAAAGCTATGGAATTCAAAACGCGTAAACAGCGCAAGTGCATCCGGCTTGTTCACTCCCTCATAGGCATAAGCGCTCAGATCCCCCGAAAGCGGCACCTCGCGGTAGATAGTAGCCAGCTTTTGCGACAAAAATGCGCTGTCCTTGCCCTCTTCCAGCTTGCGACGCACAGAGGGCGTGAGCTGCGCCGTGGGCAGATCGTTGTAAACACCTTCCAGTGAGCCATGCTCGGCGATCAATTTCAGCGCGGTCTTTTCGCCGATACCGGGAACGCCGGGAATGTTGTCCGAGCTATCTCCCATCAGCGCCTTAACGTCCACAAATTGCGTGCTTTCCACGCCGTATTTCTCGCGGAACTGCTCTTTTCCCGTCAAAACGGTATCGTTATTGGTCACAAGCAGGATATGCACGCGATCCGAGATCAGCTGCAAGGCGTCGCGGTCACCTGTCAGGATATACGCCTCAAAATCCGCGTCCTCCGCCATTTTTGCCAGCGTACCGAGAATATCGTCCGCCTCGTAGCCCGCAAGCTCCAAGGGCGTAAATCCAAGCGCCTTTGCCGTTTCCTTGGCAAGGGGCAGCTGGGTTGCCAGCTCCTCGGGCATCGGCTTTCTGCCCGCCTTATAGGCATCGTACATTTCGTGGCGGAAGGTCGGGTGCTTCAAATCGAATGCGATCGCGCAAAAATCCGGCTTTACCGCATTCAAATTGCGCTCCAAAATATTGACCATACCGAAAAGCGCGTTGGTAGGCAGCCCCTCCTTGGTAGAAAGCGGGCGCACGCCGTAAAACGCGCGGTTGAGTATGCTGTTGCCGTCAACAGCCAAAATCTTTTTCATATCGTCCCTCCTTGCGGTGGTATCTATCTATTATTTTACCATTTTTTCCGCCTTATGTCAACAAATCCCCGCCTTTTTACGCGTTTTCTCTTGCCTTTTTGCGCGTTTTATGCTACAATGTATGCAATGATGTTTTCAAGGAGCTTTTTATGAATTCAAAGGACTACGCGAAAAAGATCGCGCTTGCCACTTGTGTGTATTACACGGCGGCCACATTCTTTATCCTGTTTTTATATTTTGTTTTGAACGTTGACACCACGCTCGGCGTTCAACCCGTGATCCTGCTTTCCATTCTCCCTTTCGCCTTTTTCTTTTCTGTTGCAAACACCGTTTATCGCCATACACTGATCAGATTTGGCTGGAAAGCTTTGATCCACTACGTTTTAACGGTTGGCGGCGCCTTTCTTTTCCTCTATCTGCCCAATAAGGATCCTCAGCAGCGCGGATCGGTCATGCTGATCCTGTTCCTGCTTTTCACCGTTGTTTATTTCCTGATCATGGGCACGATCTGGACGATCAAGGCACGCATCAAGCGCGTCAAGCGCGACGAAGCAAAATATCACAGCGTATATAAAAAATAAAATACGTGAATAATACGGTTGTACGATACAAGGAGGATTTCCGATGCGTTACAACCGTATTTTTTTGCTTTTTCTGGCATTTTTGTTGCTTTTTTGCGGCTGTCAGCACGCCAATGCCGCAGATGAGCCGACGCGCGAGGATCCGATCTCCTCGCTCATCTTTCTCGGCGACTCGATCACCGCGCACATGGCAAGCCGTGCCGACGTCGATCCCGCGCAGATCTGGGCGACCAAGGAACGCTATCTGAATTTAGACAGCCGCATCACACACGCAAAGATCATAGCGCCCGATACGGGCGAGGAGGAGCGGATCGCACAGGTCGCGGCACGCGTGCAGCCGCAAACGCTGATCGTCACTCTGGGGATCGATTACGGTGTTTATTATTACCGCAACGATCTTAGTGTATTTGCCAAATATTACGAAAAGCTGCTGGTAGAGATCAGCACCGCCTCCCCTAAAACAAGGATCGTTTTACAATCAATCTTCCCTGTCACGGCGGATTGCAAAAGCATCACGAACGAGATGATCGATAACGCCAACGGCGTGATCCGCGCGCTGGCGCAAAAGCGAAATCTGCGTTATTTAGACACGCAAAGCGTGCTACGCGATACGAATGGATTTTTGAAAAAGGAATACTGTTACAGCGAGGACGGTATCCACCTGACAAGCAGCGCCTATCGTGCAATTTTGGCTTATATCTCCGCACAAATGCAAAACGAGGTGTGATATATATGAAGAAATGTTGTATTCTGCTTCTCGCCTGTCTGTTGCTTTTCTCTGCTTGCACGCGCGCTGAGGCCGCCAAGCAAACGCTTTCTGCGGTGGTTGCACGCATACAAAACGCCATTTCGGCGGTCAGCGATTTCGTCACGGCAGACGAGGATTTCACAGCCGATCACATCGGCGCTCCCGCGTATTTAGAGGAGAGTGTGGTCTGCTTTGGCGCCGAGGGTAAGACGCGGGAATTCGGCGTTTTCCGCCTCACCGACCGCAGCAAGGCGGGCGAGTTTAAGGAGGCGCTTCGCACCTACCTGAAAAACGAACGCGAGGCCCTTTCCTCCCTTTCGGAGCTTTACCCTGCCGAGGAGTTGGAGGAACGCCTGGCGCTTTACGAAAACGCGACGGTTGGCAACGAGGGAATGTTGGTATACTATTTCGTGTTAGACAAAAAGGAAACGCAAAAGGCCTTAGATGCCCTGACGGGCAGATAAAAAAGACGGAGCGATGCTCCGTCTTTTTTATTTTGCTTTTGATTTGAGATAGGTCATCACAGACGCGATCTTGATCTGCTGCGGGCAGACCTCCTCGCACTGCTTACAGCCAATACAGGCCGTGGGAACGTTTGCCCCGCTGACGCACCGTTTGGCGTTATATTCGGCAATAATTTGCGGGATAAGCAGCTTTTGGGGGCATTTTTCCTCGCAATAGCGGCACGCGGTGCAAGGCAAGGCATTCTGTGCCACCATATCGTCGGCAATCTCGAAAATCGCCTGCAATTCGCGCTCGTTCAATGGCTTGTCCTCACTGAACGTGGCGATATTCTCCCTCACCTGCGCAAGGTTCGACATGCCGGACAGCGTCACGCAAATTCCCTTCTGCGCCTGCAAAAAGCGGAATGCCATCGCGGCGGGGCTTTCCTCTTGGCGGATCGCTTTCATCTTTTCAAGATGCTCGGGCGAGAGATCGGCAAGCTTGCCGCCGCGCACGGGCTCCATCACCCAGATGGGGATATTGCGCTCGTTCAGAATACGCACCTTTTCCTTCGCGTCCTGATAGTTCCAGTCCAGGTAGTTAAGCTGGATCTGGCAGAACTCCATTTCCTTGCCGTACGCGTCCAGAAAGCGCAAAAATGCGGGCGTAGTCGCGTGCGTGGAGAAGCCGAGGTGCTTGATGCGCCCCTTGCGCTTCTGCTCCATCAGATAGTCAAAAAGGGCGTGCTTGGGATCAAGGTAATCACCAATCGTCTTATCGCTGACGTTATGGAACAAATAAAAATCAAAATAGTCCACGCGACAGCGGCGCAGCTGTTCTTCGAAGATCTCCTCGATCTTTTCAAAATTCTTGGGATCAAGCCCCGGGAATTTGCTGGCAAGATAAAAGCTTTCGCGCGGATAAGCGGAAAGGATCTCTCCCATCACGCCCTCCGACTTGCCGCCGTGGTAAAACCACGCAGTATCAAAGTAATTGATGCCGTTTTTGATGGCAAAATCCACGATTTCCCGCGTTTTTTCCATATCCACGGCGGCGGGATCGTCACCGATCGTGGGAAAACGCATCGTACCAAGACCAAGCGAGGATAATTTCAAATTGTCAAACTGCTTATAGATCATATTTCCCTCTTATTTCTTATGCTTTTGCGTTTTGATCATGCCGTATTTGATATCCCAAAGCTTCTGAGAAAGGTCTACGTAATAGTTATGGGGGTTATCCAGTCTCTTGACCTCGTCCCACATACTTTCCATAGAGACCTTGCAATTGGCACGGATCTGTTGCAAGGTGGGCATCTTGTAAACCAGCTCGCCGTTTTGGAAGATCGGCACCTGCAACTCCTTGGCCACAAAGTTTTCAAGGGTCTTGGTCTTCCAGGTGGCCTCGGGATCAAAGATCTCCAAGGGTTTGGTATCGTCCACGCTCTCGTCCCACACGCAGATCAGATCCGCCTCTGCCTTGCCCGTATCGCGGCCAAACAGACGGTAGATCTTCTTGAAATGGGGGGTGGTGATCTTGCCCACGTTTTCGCTGAGCTTGATCTTGGGGATCACATTGCCCTCGGCGTCCTCAATAGCGCAAAGCTTGTAAACGCCGCCGAAAACGGGATCGCTCTTGGCGGTGATCAATCGCTCGCCCACGCCGAAAGCGTCGATTTTCGCGTCCTGATGGAAAAGTCCGCGGATAATGTACTCGTCAAGCGAGTTGGAAGCCACGATCTTGCAATCGGGCAAGCCCGCCGCGTCCAGCGTTTCTCTGATCTTGCGGGAAAGGTAAGCAATATCGCCGGAGTCAATGCGCACGGCACACTTGGTGATGCTGCACTCCTTGAACGCCTTAATGGCGTTGGGCAGACCGCTTTCCAGCACGTTATATGTATCGATCAGAAGCGTTGCGGAGTTGGGATAAAGCTTGCAATAGGTCAAAAACGCCTCGTACTCGGTATCAAACATCTGCACCCAGGAATGTGCCATCGTGCCGCCTGCGGGCACGCCGAAGGCCTGGTCTGCAATAGCGCATGCCGTGCTGTGCACACCGCCGATATACGCGGCACGCGCGCCCAGAATGGCCGCATCTGCGCCCTGCGCACGGCGAGAGCCGAACTCGCTGACCGTTCTGCCCTTTGCAGCACGCGTAATACGCGCCGCCTTGGTAGCGATCAGGCACTGATGATTGAGCGAGAGCAGCAGATAGGTTTCAATAAACTGCGCCTCGATTGCAGGAGCGCGCACGGTGATCAGCGGCTCGCCGGGGAAAACAACAGTTCCCTCGGGTACTGCCCAGATATCGCCCGTGAAGCGGAAATTCTTCAAATATTCCAAAAACTCCTCGGGAAAGCAGCCGCGCGAGCGAAGATAGGCAATATCCTCTTCCTCAAAATGCAGGTCCTTGATATATTCGATCACCTGTTCCAATCCCGCTGCAATGGCGTAGCCGCCCTGGTCGGGATTTTTGCGGAAATACAGATCAAAATAAGAGATGCGATCCTTCAAACCGGACTGGAAATAGCCGTTGCCCATCGTCAGCTCGTAATAGTCAAACAGCATCGTCAAATTTCTTGATATGTCTTTCATCATTTAACCCTCTTTATACAACTTTTTGTTTTTTCTTTCTTCTGTATAGAATGATCAGCACCGCACATACGCCAACGCTGATCAGTGCAACACTTCCGGAGATCATCAGCGGGACGGCATAATCACGCGCGGGCTCAGCATCGCCCTCACCAGCGCGGTTCTGCCAGATCGCGCTCACGCGCTCGGAAAGCTCCTTATCCTCTAATTCCGCGCTTTGCACCGTCATACCGCCAAAGTGAAGCGCAAATTCCTCGCTCGTGCCGTCAAGCGGTCTTGCCATCACGCGGATCGCGCGCAAATTCCTTAAAACGGAGGGATTTGCGGACAAATCCAGATAAAGCTGTCCGCTTTGTCCTTCCTCCAAAACGGCCGAGGCATAGGTAACCGCGCTGTCGGCGATCAAACGAAGCTGTACCTCGTATCTCGTTCCCGCTTTTCCCGTTACCGAGATCGGCATGTTCCAAAGAGGTGCGAAGGAAAGATCTACGGGCTCGTCGAAATGATATGCGATCTCGCCGTATCCGTCTGTTTCCTCAAAATGCGCAACCAGGGTGTGTGCCGTCTGGTTGGCGGAGGAAATGGTAAAGGTACGGGCAGCCGTTCCCTCATACCAGCCAAGCGTATCATCGGCAGAGGAAAAACGCCAGAGTGCGAAGCTTCCCTTGATCTGTGCGGCACTTTGATAGCCGTCCGTGGTCAACTCAGTGCGCAAGACCTGCCTTTTGTTCATTTGGGCAGCATTGGCGTAAAGCTGCGTCAGGGATTGCACGCCAAGCGTGGAAAGCGCCAGCTGCGCTGCGTCCGTTACACGGTCGGTATTGATATATCTGGCCAGATAATCAATGCTTTGCGCCCCGCTTGGCAAGTCGCGCTCCTCCGCTGCGGAAAAATCAAGCAGGAAGGTATAAACGCGCTCGTTTTGTAAAAGCACCGTATATTTCAAAAGATAATCTGCGTGCAGAGTTGCTGCATCGGTTGCGGTATCGGGCGCCCAGGAAAAGAGGATATGCGTGTCCAAGCAGGAATACTGTGCGGCCGAGCGCGCCAAATCATTCAAAAATGTCTCCAAGCGATCTATGCCGATATGCGAAGGATCGCTGCCGCCCACCCGTTCGGAAAGTGTGCTGTTTTCCAGCATCAAGCCAAATGCTTGCGGTTCCAGGATCTGCGCCTCCAACGCCGCAAGCAGCGAAGGAAGGAAAAGCGCGGTATAAAAATCCTTGCTTTCCTGCAAGGAGGAGGCGCTTCCCTCCCATACCCTGTCGGATACGGGGACGATCACGCGAAGCGCGGGAAGATGGCGTCTTGCAGCTCCTGAGATAAGATTGAGGGTCGCCGCATAAAACGAGGTATACTGCGCCAGCGTTACGCTATCGCAATAGCTGTATTGCGAAACGAGATCCGCGCTGCGCCCAAGGATCACTCCCCGAACCGCGTCAGAGCCCTGAAATCTGCTTGCCAGGAAGTCGATCATCGCATAAAGCTCGCGCTGCGCCGTTTCGTTGCGAAGCACGGCCAGGCGGTTTGTTACGCCCGCGGGCGCATCGTCCGCAAAGGAAAGCGTATCGCGGCTGTTACCGATCAACAAGCGAAGATAAACGCTTGTCCCCTGTCCGTCCAGATTTTTAACGCGATGCTCGATCTCCTCAACATAGGCCTGATCGAAATAATAATACTCATATTCACCCTCGTAAAGTACGCCGCCATGCTGCGTACCAAACAAGCGATCCAGATATACGTCAACCACGCCCGTGTCGGGAATATTGTCCATCACGCGGGAAAAATCCTGACTGTGATAGCCCTTGAAGCCGGGCACCTTGGCGCTTGCTGCGAGAGGCATGGAGGGGTAAGTAGGGGTACACAAGGGCACGCGCTCACCCGCGGAGGTGATCGCCGCCACTACGTAGCGCTGGAACAGCTCATCGTTACGGGAGATCGGAATTTGAAAGGAAAAATTGAAGGAAACGTCGGTTCTTGCAAGCGGCGTTTTACCCGAAAGGTGGATATCCTCCCCCTCGCTCAAAGCAAACAGCGCAAGGGTTTCTCCCTCATAGCGTACGGTTGCGGCATAGCTGAGCGAGCCCTGTATTTCCAGCGCATTTTCCTCCTCGTTATAATGACAACGGGAAAGCGTGATCTCGCTTTGGTCGTTTCCTATGTAAGTGGAAATATCAAAGAACGCATACAGCACCGCAGAACCGCTCACGGCCTCATCGGCGTGGAAGGTGATCACGATCTCCTCGATCTGCGCATCTAAATGTGCAGCGGGCAAGGTCAGCTTCTGCACAGCGGCATCGCGCGAGATCTCACCTTCCACGATCTCGATCTCCGTACCTCCCTGCACCTTATAGGTGTATGCCACACGGATCTTAGAGGCATTGGAGTTGTTTTGCAAAGAAATATAGAAGGCGTTGCTTTGCGAAGAAAGCATTTCGGGCTGCTCAACCGTAAAGGCGGAAGCGTCCCCCAAGGGCAAGGTCAGCTGCGCGCCGACAACGGAATGCTCTGTATCGTTTTCATCAAGCAGCGTGTCAAAAATAAAATATTTTGCCTCCTCTTCTGCACCAACATGGAAAAGGGACAGCGCGGACAGCGCCAGTACAAGCGCCATCAAAAACGCGACAGATCTGAAAAAGCCATTCTTCATACTGACACTCCTTTACTTTATAGATAATTACATTATAACATATACTTTATTATTTTACAATCCCTTACGATAAAAAAGGGCGCGCAAAGCGCGCCCTTTTTATATCTGAAACAGCCGTTGGAACTGCTTTCCCTGCAACGCCGCCTCCAAAGTGCCCGACAACTTACTGAAATCCGCAACCAGCGAGTGCGGCTTTTTCTCGGGATCATCCTGACGCATCGGCACAAAATACACGTTTTTCCGTGTCAGCATGGCGCCGATATTCTTCAAATTGGCGGAAAGCGCATCGTTAGAGGCCAGCGCGATCACCAGCGGGCGGTTGCTGCGCAAATGCGCCTTTGCCGCCATCGTTACGGCGCTATCCGTGATCCCCGCCGCCATTTTTGCAAGCGTATTCCCCGTGCAAGGGCAGATCACAAGCGCCTCCAAGGGCCGTGTCGGCCCAAGCGGCTCCGCCCCCACGATGGTATGGATCACCTCGCGCCCCGTGGCACGCTCAATATGCGCACAGATCTCTCTCGCTTCCCCAAAGCGGGTATCCGTATGGTAAACGTTCTCGCTGACGATCCCCTGCACGGGATAACGCCCGCACAATGCCTCCAATTCAAGAAGTGCCGCCCCCAGTGTGCAAAAAGAGCCGCAAAAGGCAAATCCGATCATAAAAGCCCCTCCCTTCGCATTTGCGAAAGCACCGTATCCGCAATGATCTCACCAGCGCTCAGCGGTGCGTACTTACCGGGCAAGGAAAGCGCCCAGATCACAGAAAGCCCCAAGCCGCTGGCCGCATCTACGTCCACTCCGCCCGGTGCAGAGGCAAGATCGATCAGCAGTACGTCCTTGGGGAGCGTGCGCAGCACCTCCTTATTAAACAGCCAGTGTGGTACCGTATTAAAGACCGCCGCCTGCCCTTGCGCAAGCGCCATCACGGATCTATCCCCGTTCAAGCGCAAAACGCCGTATCCCTCGCATGCGGCCTGTGCCAGCACGATCGGTTTTCTGGCACCGATCGTGACCCTCGCCCCCATAGCGTGCAGCAGTCTTGCCAGTGCCTTGGCTACCCGCCCATACCCCGTGATCGCCACAGGAAGCCCCGAAACGGTGCGGGTTAGGCGCTGCATCAGGATCTCAACCGCCCCTTCTGCCGTGGGCACCGCATTCTTTTCCTGAAACTCCTCACTTTCCGAATAATCAAACAGCTCGTGTCCGCACTCCTGTGCCAGCTCCTTCACACAGGGACTAAACCGCCCGCCTGCCAAAAAAGTCCCTTGCGGAATACATGCGAAAACCTCTTTTAAAAGCGGAATGGGCTCACCTTGGCAAAGCGGCATATGCACCCGCACCCCATCGGGTGAGGCGGGCAATGCCAATATCACGGCATCTGCATCGCTCACTGCCTCACGCCAATCCTTGCAAACACTTACCTCCCGACAAAGCCGTTCGCGCGGCAAGCCATAGCAGCAGACCTCTCCGCCCTCTCGCCAAAGGCGCTCTGCCAGTGAAAGCTGGCGGGAATCCCCGCCCAAAACAGCAAAATTTGTTTTTTTCATAATTCTCCCCTTACAGCTTCAAAATCAATACGCCTTCTCTGTAAGAATACGCGCTTTTTCGCCGTAAAGTGCAAAAAGAAAACGCTTTTCCCGTCTTTTCAGACAGAAAAAGCGTTTTTTAGGGTGCTTTTTAATTAAAAGAAGCTTAACTGCTCGGTTTCGTTGACATTGTCCAGCACACCTGCCGCACGCAACGTTTCGATCACCTTTTTATTAAGCCCTGCGCGGATCTGCAAATCCTCTACGGAGAAGAACGGCTCCTCCTCGCGGGCCTTGATGATGCTTTCCGCAGCGTTTTCGCCTACGCCGCCAAGCGAGGAGAACGGCATGCGGATACCGCCGTTTTCGGGCAAAAATGCACGCGCGTCCGACTTATTGAGGTCAATGGGAAGGAAGCGGATACGGCGGGACAAGCATTCCAGCGCCAGCTGCAACGCAGGAATCGAGGCGCGCTCCTTGGGAGAGGCCTCTTTGCCGCGTTTGTCGATATCCTTGATGGTCGCCATGATATGCGCCTTACCCTTCATCACGATCTCGGCATCAAAGCCGCCGGGCGCCACGGTAAACATCGCGCAGTAGAAGGCAATCGGCATATGTACCTTGTACCAGCCAAGACGGATCGCAGACATTACGTACGCTGCGGCATGCGCCTTGGGGAACATGTACTTGATCTTTTTGCAGGAGGTAATGTACCATTCCGGCACGTTGTTCTCGCGCATCAGCGCCACCCAGTCAGGGGTCAGGCCCTTACCCTTTCGCACGCTTTCCATGATCTTGAACGCCTGCTCGTTGGGCAGACCGTAGCGGATCAAGTCGTTCATGATGTTATCACGACATCCGATTACGCGGGAAATATCGCAAATTCCCTCCTTGATCAGATCCTGCGCGTTGCCCACCCATACGTCGGTACCGTGGGAAAGGCCGGAGATCTGCAACAGGTCGGCAAAGGTGGCGGGCTTCGCCTCCTCTACCATCTTCATAACGAAGCGCGTACCGAACTCGGGCAGACCGAAGGTGCCGAGATTGGCGTCGATATCCTCGGGACTAATACCAAGGGGCCTGGTGGAAAGGAAAAGCTCGTAAACCGATTTATCGTTCATCGGCACGTCCATGACGCTGGTGTCGCTGAATTTTTCCAGCCACTTGTATTTGGTCGGAATATCGTGTCCCAGCTCGTCCAGCTTCAAGAGCGTATCGTGCAGATAGTGGAAGGTAAAGTGCGTGGTGACAATATCCGAATTGGGGTCGTCTGCGGGGTGCTGTACAGGGCAGAAATCGTAGATCTCGTACTCCTTGGGCACTACCACGATGCCGCCGGGATGCTGTCCCGTGGTCTGCTTGACACCCATGCAGTTCAGTGCAATACGGCTGATCTCTGCACGCGGCAGAGAAAGCCCCTTCTCTTCCAGATATTTCAGCACGAAGCCGTAGGCAGTCTTGTCCGCCACGCCGCCCACCGTGCCGGCACGGAACACGTTCTCCGCACCGAACAGCTCCTCGGTGTACTTATGCACGCGTCCCTGCACCTCTCCGGAGAAGTTCAGGTCAATATCGGGCGATTTATCGCCGTGGAAGCCAAGGAAGGTCTCAAACGGGATATCGTGGCCGTCCGCGTTGAGCTTATGGCCACAGCGCGGGCAATTTTTATCGGGCAGGTCAAATCCGGAGCCCACCGAGCCGTCGGTAAAGAACTCGTTGAACTGGCACTTGGGGCACCAGTAGTGCGGGGGGAGCGGATTTACCTCGGAAATACCGGACATAGAGGCAACAACGGAAGAACCGACCGATCCGCGCGAGCCGACCAGATATCCCTGGCTCTCGCTGTAATACACCAGCTTTTGCGCGATCATGTAAAGCACCGCAAAGCCGTGCTTGATGATAGAGGTCAGCTCCTTATCAAGGCGGTACGCCACAAGCTCGGGGAGCGGATCGCCGTACATCGACTTGGCGCGCTCGTAGCAAAGGCGTTGAAGATCCTCCTCCGCGCCCTCCATATTGGGGGTAAAGGTTCCCTTCGGGAAGGGACGGATCCCCTTTTCGACCATATCGTTGATCAGGTTGGTGTTCTTCACCACCACCTCGTACGCCTTTTCCTCGCCAAGGTAGGAAAATTCCTCCAACATCTCCTCGGTCGTGCGGTAATACAGGTGGCTATCCTTATCCTGATCCTTGAATTTTACGCTGACAAGCACCTTGCGGAAGATCTCGTCCTCGTCGTCCATAAAATGCGCGTCGCAGGTTGCCACCACGGGGATACCCAGCTTATCACCAAGCGCCACCACGCGGCGGTTAAGATCGCGCAAGCCCTCGTCATCGGCAATTTTTCCCTCGTCAACAAGGAAGCGGTTGTTGCAAATGGGCTGGATCTCCAAATAATCGTAGAACTTGGCGATCTCCTCGATCTCGCTTTCGGATTTTTCATCCAGAATGGCGCGCATCAGCTCGCCTGCCTCGCACGCAGAACCGATGATCAGACCCTCGCGGTGCTTTTCCAGTTGTGTCTTGGGAATACGCGGGAAACGGCGGTAATAGTTCAGATAGCTGTAAGAGATCAGCTTATACAGATTTTTTAGTCCCACCGCGTTCTTGACCAAAATGACCTGGTGATAGGTGGGCAGATGCAAGGGGTCTGCCGAGGCACTCATCTCGTTTTGCAGCTCGGTGAAGCTATGGATCTCCATTTTTTCCATCTTTTCCTGCATCTTGAAAAAGACTTCGGCCAGCATCTCTGCGTCATCAGAAGCGCGGTGATGGTTAAACTCACCAAGTCCGAAGTATTCTGCCAGAATATTCAGCTTGTGCGTTTTAAGATCGGTATTGATATGGCGGGAAAGCGCCAAGGTATCCAGATATGCGTTTTCAAAGGGCAAATCAAGACGCTTGGCCGCCGCACGGATAAAGCCGATATCGAAGTCGGCATTGTGCGCGATCAGAAGACGATCCCCCACAAAATTCAAGAATTCGGGCAAGACCTCGCCGATCTTGCGCGCATCCTTTACCATTTCATCCGTGATACCCGTCAGCTTCACGACCTCCTCGGGGATCGGCATTTCGGGATTGACGAAGGTATTGTATTTTTCCAGAACCTTGCCGCCTTTTACCAGCACAGCACCGATCTCGGTGATGGCACAGGTGCGGTTGGAAAGACCCGTGGTTTCAATATCAAACACGACAAACTCGTCCTCAAAGCCACCCGTATACGTGCCGTAAAGCGCGCTGGCGGTATCGTTGACAAAGTACGCCTCCATACCCCAGATCACCTTCTGGTCGATCTTTTCGGCCACCAGCATCGCCTCCTGGAAGCCCTGTACGTTACCGTGGTCGGTGATGGCTACGGCGGGATGTCCCCACTCCTTGGCGCGCTTTACCACGCCGTCAGGCGGGATCAGTCCGTCCATGGTGGACATCATCGTGTGCAGATGCAGCTCTACGCGCTTTTCGGGGGCGTTGTCCTTGCGGTATACGCGCTTGATAAGCGCCAGATTGTTGTAGTAGAAGGTGATATCCTCGTCCACCACGTTGCGGAAGCTATCATGCTTGGCATAGCCCAGCATAGCCACAGATTTGCCGTTACCGATGGTCTTGGAAAGTGTTTTTGCCTCGTCCAGCGGTACGCCGAATTTCTTGACGGAAACGGAGGAGTTGCCGTCCGTCACGCCAAAGGTGATATTGTACTTATCGCCACTGCGCGCGACCTCCTCGGTATAGCCGAAGATCTCGCCAACCACGCAGATATTGCGCATTTGCTTGTTGACGCGTGCGATCGGCACGGGGCGGATCTCAAAGGGCTCACCCGCCACCCATTCGGGGGCGGAAATATCAAAGCGGTAAACGCCCACGTGGCAAATGCCATCGTCCGTGGTGGCGTCCTCGTCGTTGCCCACCAGTGTCATTACGCGGGTCTTGTCGTCCTCCTCTGCGGGGGAGGCCTCCTCACGAGAGGGGGGCGGTGCCTTCTTCTGCTCCTCGCTGGCGCGTCTGACCTGCTCTCGCAGGGCAAACAGCTCCTCGTTATACTGCGTCATATACGAGTTTTCCAAAAGGTCGGAATGACGGATCTGCACGCGATAATTCAGCCCGAATTCACTACGAATGATGCCGGAAATGACCTCGTGCGTCTTGCCGATCTCAAAAAGCATCAGGCTTTCATCTACAAAAGGCATTTCCACGACCAGAAGATCGCCTTGTATATGTGCCTCGTAGGTATGGAAAAAGCCGCGTGCCACGATGCCGATACGCTCGGTTTCTGCGATCAGCTCGGGAATATAGCTTTCGGTAAAAAATTCTGCGGGATAGCGCGGCAACAGCCGCACGTGGGAAAGCTCGTACTGCTCCTTGATCTCTGCCTCGGCCGCATAGAGCTCCTTTTTGGGAACAAGCGACGGGAACCCCATACTGGCCTCCAACATACGCTTCTCCTTGTCCACACGCACGCGGATATCGCTTGCGGTGGAAAGCCATTCGATAAAATGCTCGGACGGCTTGTATTTATGGAAAATTTCAAAAAAGCCTTTTGCCATCTTCAAAATCCTTTCAAAAGGAGATGGCAAGTGCCCTGCCATTCCTTATCTTCTTTTTTTCAGTTCCTCGATCAGGGTTTCGATGATGCGATCCTCGGGGATCTTGCCAATCACCTCTCCCTTGGCGATCAACAATGCCTCGCCCACGCCGCCACAGATGCCGATATCGGCTTCTCTGGCTTCGCCGGGGCCGTTCACCACGCAGCCCATCAGCGCCACGTGCAAGGGCAGATCCATCAGCCCCTCGGCGCGAGCGGCCTGCTCAAAGCGGTCTGCAAGCGAGATCAGATCGATCTTTGTGCGCCCGCAGGTAGGACAGCTGACGATATTCAGCCCGCTCTGTCCCTTAACGTTCAAGGCGGACAAAATGCGCTTGGCTGCGGCGATCTCGGACACGGGATCTGCCGTCAGAGACACGCGCAGCGTGTCACCGATGCCGTCCGCAAGAAGCGCGCCGATGCCGATGGCGCTTTTGATGCTGCCCATCTGCTCTCCTCCCGCCTCGGTCACACCGAGATGGAGCGGATAATTCGTTTTTTCGGCCAGAATACGGTTGGCCGCGATCATCGTTTGTACGTCGGAGGACTTGATCGAGATCACAATATCCTCAAAATCGCATTTTTCCAGCAAGGAGGCGTGATAAAGACCGCTTTCGGCCAGCGCCTGTGCGCTGGGAGCGCCGTGTTTTGCCAGAATTTCTTTTTCCAGCGAGCCGCTGTTCACCCCGATACGGATCGGGATACCGCGCGTGCGGCACGCATCCGCCACGGCGCGCACGCGCGCCTCTTGTCCGATGTTGCCGGGATTGATGCGGATCTTGTCCACACCGCGCTCGGCACAGGCCAGCGCCACGCGATAGTCAAAGTGAATATCCGCCACCAGCGGGATCTTCACCCCCGCCTCTTTGAGGGCGGTGATCGTTTCGGCAGCTTTCACATCGGGCACGGTCAAGCGCACCACGTCGCATCCGGCCGCCTCCAACGCGCGGATCTGCGCAAGCGTTGCCTGCACGTCGTGCGTATCTGTGTTCGTCATCGATTGAATGGCGATCGGCGCCTTGCCGCCTATGGTAATGCCGCCCACGCGCACCTCGCGCGCGGGGCGGCGGATATCGTTATAGATCATCGTACAAAAAGTCCTGCTATATCCTTACAGGCGATCAATACCATCAAGCCAAACAAGACAAGAAGGCCCGCCAAATGGATATATCCTTCCACGTTTTTATCAACGGGACGTCCCGCGATCAGCTCTATCAAAAGGAAGAGCAAGCGCCCGCCATCCAGCGCGGGCAAGGGTAACAGATTGAAAATGCCGAGATTTACGGTGATCACGGCCATCAGATAGATCACGTTGATCAATCCCGTTTTGGCGGCGTTTGCCACCTCCTGCGTGATACCGATGGGGCCGGAAACGGCGTTTATCCCATAACGGCCGCGCAAGAGATCGACCAGCTGGTCAAAGATCATCTTTACCGTAGATACCGAGCGATAAAAGGTGTGCTCCAATACCCCACCAAAGCTTTTTTCTTCGCCATATACGCGAAAATCGGCAGAGCCGAACAGCACCCCCTCAGCCTCCATACTGGGAAAACGGACGCCGGGCAGATAAACCTCGTTTCCGTCGCGGATCACGGTAAGATCAATGGCAACGAAGCCCTCGCTGGCCTCGGTTCGGCCTTGGTTCATGATCTCGTATACCAGCTCGTTGCCTGTATGGATCGCAACGTCACCCACCGCCACAACGGTATCGCCTACGGCCAGGCCGTATTGGTTACTGACAGCGCTCTCATCAAAGGCACCGATCGTATTGGTTGCAAGGCGCGCGGAGGAAAGCACGATGATCAGCATCAACAAAAAGCCGAGCAAAACGTTCATCACAGGACCTGCGATCACGATGATCAGGCGCTGCCACACGGCTTTATTGGCAAAAGCCGCAGGATCGTCGCTTTTCTCGTCCTCACCCACCATACTGACGTAACCGCCAAACGGCAGAGCGCGCAAGGAATACACGGTATAAGGCGGCGCCTCCCCTTCTATGACGGGGAGCGGCTCGCCGTTTTCCCCCTTACGGGTCTTTCCCTTCCAGGAAAAAAGCTTGGGCCCCATACCGATAGAAAATTCGTTGATCCCCACGCCGAAAAGCCGTGCGGTGAGGAAGTGGCCAAGCTCATGCAATACGATCAACAGGCCAAACATGAAAATGGCCAGAATTACGTAAAGAAAGGTCATAAATTCTCCTTCTAAAATTCTTACAGCAATGCGTTTGCGCGCTCGCGTGCCTCGCGGTCGATGTCAAGAACCTCGGAAAGCTTGTGCGCTCTTGCCGCATGCGGCATATCCGCTACCACGCGTACCACGCTCTCGATCAGGGAAAGCATAGAGATGCGGCGATCCAGGAAGGCGCGCACGGCAACCTCGTTGGCGGCATTGAGCGCGGCGGGCGTTGCTCCGCCAAGGGAAAACGCACTTCTTGCCAGGGGCAACAGCGGGAAAACCTCGCTGTCCGGCTCGGCAAACGTAAGCTTGCCGATCTTGCACAAATCAAGCGGCGGGATCACCGCAGGGGTGCGCACGGGCGCCGTCAGCGCGTATTGCACGCAAAGGCGCATATCCGGCACGGAAAGCTGTGCGATCACGCTATTATCTATATATTCCACCATCGAGTGGATTATACTCTCGCGGTGTACCACCACGTCTACCTGCTCTGCGGGCAGGCCGAACAGATGCGCGGCCTCGATCACCTCAAAGCCCTTGTTCATCATCGTGGCGCAATCCACGGTGATCTTGGCGCCCATCTTCCAGGTGGGATGTGCCAGCGCCTCATCTACTGTGATGTTCGCAAGATCCTCTTTTTTCTTGCCGAAAAACGGACCGCCGGAGGCAGTTAGCAAAAGGCGCTTGATCTCGCTATGCGCGCCGCCGCGCAGGGCCTGAAAGATCGCGCAATGCTCGCTGTCCACGGGGGTAATGCTTCTTCCCTGCTCGCGCGCGGTTCTCATCACGATATCTCCCGCCACCACCAAGCTTTCCTTGTTGGCAAGCGCCAGATCCTTGCCGCTTTCCAGGGTTGCCAGCGTGGGCAGAAGTCCCGCCTCGCCCAAAATAGAGTTTACAGCGAAGGCCGCATCGCTCTCGCGGATCATTTCCTCAATGCCGCTTGCTCCCGCGTACACGCGCGTGCGCGTATCGGCAAGCGCCGTGCGCAATTGCGCAGCGGCGCCTTCATCTGCCATAGCTACGGCAGGAATATCAAATTCTCTTGCCTGCTCGGCCACGCGCTGCCAGTTGCTCTGCGCAGAAAGACCGCGCACAGAAATACCGCACTGGCGGCACACGTCGATCGCCTGCTCGCCGACAGAGCCGGTAGAGCCAAGGATCAATACCGAGGGAAACTTATTTTCCGTCATATACGCCTCAACCGAACAGCGGGAAATAGGAGTTGATCAGTGCCAACACCACGGTAACCGCCATACAGGAGTCAAAACGGTCCAGAAGGCCGCCGTGACCGGGCAAAAGCTTGCCGTAATCCTTGATACCGTACTGACGCTTGATCGCAGACATGGCAAGGTCGCCGATCTGAGAAACCACGGCGATCACAAGGCCGGCAATACCCAAAACGATATAGTTGGGGCTTGCATCAAAGCAAACGGCGGTCATATAGCCGTAAAGCACTGCGACAAGTGCGCAGCAAACGGCACCGCCGATCGCGCCCTCCACCGTTTTCTTGGGGCTGACAGCGGGAATTAACTTATGCTTGCCGAAAAGACGGCCCGTAAAGTAGGCAAAGGTATCCGTTACCCATGCAAATACAAACGGGATCAGATATACGAATTTTCCTACCGTGTTGGGTCTTGTATCACGAAGCGCGATCACGGCGGTATATGCGCCGATGATATAGACCGCGGTCATATAAACAAGTGCAATGCGGCCTGTTTTGCGCTGTTCTTCCTCGTTTGTGTCCGCTTTTCCGTAGCTGAACACCAGCACGCTGAACGTATAGACGCCCAAAGCAAGGATCGCCAGCACACCCGCACGGATCAACGCCGCGTGATCTTCGTGCAGCACGCGCGCAAGAAGCGGGAACGCCAGCGCTGCCAGATAAAACGGCACTGCCAGCACGTAATTCTTGTCAAGTCCCACACAATGCAGCAGCTCCCAGACCGAAATAAACGCCACCAGGGCGATCAGCGTGGGAAACAGGTACTGCAACGGCTTGTCGTTGCCCAAGGGTGCAGAAAAGAAGAAAAACGGGAAAATACCCACAATGGCGACCAACGCCGTGATGATACGAGTTCTCATAATGCTCTCCTCTCGCGTCAAACTCCGCCAAAGCGGCGCTTGCGCTTATAAAATGCTTCTACGGCCTTATCGATCTCTGCTGCATCGAAATCAGGCCAGAGTACGTCGGTAAAATACAGCTCGGCATATGCCGCCTGCCACAAAAGGAAATTGGAAATGCGCAGATCTCCCCCCGTGCGCACGATCAGATCGGGATCTCCCGTAACGGCGGTATCCAACGCCTTGGCAAATCCTTGCTCGTCCACCTTGGTCACGCCCGCCTCGATCAAGCGATTGCAGGCGCGCACGATCTCATCGCGTCCGCCGTAATTAAAGGCGATATTCAAGGTGCGGCTCTTCTTTGCCGTTAATTGCTCCAAGCGCTCCATTCTCATGCGGCGCTTCGGCTCGAAGGGGGCTTTGTCGCCGAGGAAGCAGATGCGCATATCGTACTCCTCTGCCTTCTTTTCGCACTCTTCAAGATAGTGATCCATCAGCTTCATAATGGCATCTACCTCTTTTTGAGGGCGCTTCCAGTTCTCTGTTGAGAAGGCATAAACGGTTACGGCATCTATTTCCAGCTTTTTGCAATGCTCTAAAACATTTTCAAAGGCCTTTACGCCAAAACGGTGCCCGTGCTCACGCGGCAACCCGCGCTTTTTCGCCCAACGGCCATTTCCGTCCATTATAAAGGCGATGTGTGAGAGCTTTGCTTCAGACGTTTTCTTTTGTTCGCTCATAATCGCTCCTGAATAAAAAGGGGGGGTAAATCTGTCAAAAACCGCTTTCTCTACCATTTTTGTGATGGAAAAAGCGGTTTTCATTGGTGTTTTATTCTGCCGTTTGGCTTAGATCGCCATAACCTCGCTCTGCTTCTTGGCTGCGTTGGCGTCAATCTGCTTGATATACTTATCGGTCAGATCCTGGATAGACTTTTCAGAGGATTTTGCCTCGTCCTCGGTCATCTGGCTGTCCTTCTGCATCTTCTTGATCATGTCGTTGGCGTCACGGCGAATGTTACGCACAGCAACCTTGGCATCCTCTGCCATCTTAGAAACCTGCTTGCAAAGCTCCTTGCGGCGCTCCTCGGTGGGCTGGGGGAAAACAAGGCGCAGCTTGGTGCCGTCGTTTGCGGGGGTAATGCCCACATCGGAGGCAAGAATTGCCTTCTCCATTGCTTTAAGGGTAGAGCCGTCATAGGGCTTGACCTCCAACGTTCTGGAATCTACCTGACGGATATCTGCCATATCTTTGAGAGGGGTCTGTGCGCCGTAATATTCAAAGGTAACGCGGTTCAGCACAGCGGCACTTGCCTGACCTGCGCGAACGGTGTCAAAATTGCTGTTCAGGGCGGCGATCGCCTTGTCCATTCTTGCTTCAAAATCCTTGGTGTTCAGTTTCATAGTATATACTCTCTTTCTTAAAATTAGCGATGAAGCTCGGTGCCCACGTGGTCGCCCATTACCACGCGGTAAATGTTGTCGGGATCGGAAAGGGCGAAGGCGTAACAGCAGATGCCGTTATCCATACAGAAGGTGGTAGCGGAGAGGTCAAGTGCTTTCAGCTCCTTGTCCAGCACCTCTTTGTAAGTAATTTCGCGGTAACGCGTTGCGGTGGGATCCTTTTTGGGATCGGCGGTGTAGATACCGTCAATGTTCTTTGCCATCAGCACGGCGTCTGCCTCGATCTCAGCGGCGCGCAGCACAGCGGCCGTGTCGGTCGAGAAGAAGGGCTGACCAAGTCCGCAGGCAAAGATCACGACCTTGCCCTTTTCCAGCGCACGCTTTGCGCCGCGCACGGTAAATTCATCAGCAAATGCAGGCATATCCACGGCGCTCATCACGATTGCATCAAGCCCTGCGGCGCAGAAACGATCCTGCAAGGCCAGCGCATTGATGGCGGTAGCCAGCATGCCCATATGGTCGGCCTGCGTGCGGTCCATTTCCCCGCCCTGGCGACCGCGCCAGATATTGCCCGCGCCCACGATCACGCCGATCTCGACGCCCTCCTCGCGGCAACGCGCCAAAACCTTGGCGACTGTGTCGATGAAATCAAAATTGAGGATACCCTGTCCCCCGGTGGCAAGTGCCTCACCGGAAAGCTTTAACAAAATACGTTTGTACTTGGGAGTTGCCATAACGCATACCTCGCTTTAATTGTATTCCATTATATTTTACCCTATTTTTCTTTTTTTGTAAAGAGTATATAAGAAAAAATATAAAAGAAAAACAACAAAAAGCAGAGCAGGCGGTCGCCTGCGGTGCTTGGAAAGCATATTTGAGAATTCAGATTACTGCTTTACGCCGGAAAGCTTAGCGATCTCGGCTGCGTAGTCCTCTTCCTTCTTCTCGATGCCCTCGCCCTTCTCGTAAAGAACGAAGGAGCAGATCTTGATGGCGCCACCAAGCTCCTTAGCGGTAGCTGCGGTGTATGCGCCAACGGTCATGCTGTCTTCCTTAACGTAAGCCTGCTCAACAAGGCAAACGCGCTCGTAGAACTTGCCAAGACGACCGGAAACGATCTTCTCAAGGATTGCATCGGGCTTGTTAGCGTTCTTGGGATCGTTCTTCATCTGAGCGATCAGAACTGCCTTCTCCTCAGCAACTGCATCAGCGGGAACATCTTCGATGTTCACGTACTGGGGAGGATTGCCTGCTGCGATCTGCAAAGCGATGTTCTTTGCGTAATCAGCAAAGCCGTCCTTGCAAGCAACATCGGTATCGAACTTAACGATAACGCCGGTGCCGCCGAAGCCGTGAATGTAGGTAGAGGTAACGCCCTCAACGATCACGAAACGACGAACGGAGATGTTCTCCTTGATCACAGCGATCTGCTCAACAAGGGTCTCCTGAACGGTGTTGGTGCTGCCTGCGAAGGTCATAGCCATCAGGTCAGCAACGGTAGCGGGCTTGTTTGCCACGATGGTCTCAAGCAGACCGGTAACGAATGCCTTGAAAGCGTCGCTCTTAGCAGCGAAGTCGGTCTCGGAGTTAACCTCAACCATAGCGGTAACGCCATCCTTGGAAAGGATGTCAACGCGGCCCTCAGCTGCGATACGGCCAGCCTTCTTCTCAGCGGTTGCAAGGCCCTTCTCACGAAGGATCTTAACTGCCTTCTCTACGTCGCCCTCAGCCTCAACGAGAGCCTTCTTGCAGTCCATCATGCCAAGACCGGTCTGGGCACGAAGAGCTGCTACGTCCTTTGCGGTAATATTAGCCATTGTTTTTATCTCCTTGTAACTTAAAATTACTCAGCGTCTGCCTCTGCGGTCTCGGCCTCTGCCTGAGCAGCAGCGGTGTCCTCGCCCTGCTTGCCCTCGATAACGGCGTCAGCGATAGCGGAGGAGATCAGCTTGATGGCGCGGATAGCGTCATCGTTGCCGGGAATGATATAATCAGCGTCGTCGGGATCGCAGTTGGTATCAACGATAGCGATTACCGGGATGCCAAGCTTCTTAGCTTCGAGAACAGCGTTGTGCTCCTTGTGGGGGTCAACGATGAACACTGCGGAAGGCAGGGTCTCCATGGTCTTGATACCGCCGTAGCTCTTTTCAAGATCGAAGATCTCCTTCTGCTTGCCGATAACTTCCTTCTTGGGGAGAAGGTCGAAGGTGCCCTCTTCCTGCATCTTGGTGAGGTTGTTCAGACGAGCGATGGACTTCTTGATGGTCTTGAAGTTGGTCATCATGCCGCCGGGCCAACGAACGTTCACGTAGTACATGCCGCAACGGGTTGCCTCTTCCTTGATTGCCTCTGCGGCCTGCTTCTTGGTACCAACGAAAAGAATGGTGCCGTTGTTAGCAGCGAGATCGCGAACGAAGTTGTAAGCTTCCTCGAACTTCTTCACCGTCTTCTGCAAGTCGATAATGTAGATACCGTTGCGCTCGGTGAAGATGTACTCGCTCATCTTGGGGTTCCATCTTCTGGTGTGATGTCCGAAATGGACGCCTGCTTCAAGCAGCTGCTTGATAGAAATAACTGACATTTTTCATGTCCTCCTTTGGTTTTTTCCACCACGTAATCGGATGCAGCAACCGTGCGACGCACGGCACCGACTGCACTTGCAACCACGTGTGTGTGATTTCGTCTTGCGTTTCGCGCAAGCGGGAATTATTATAACATAAATATGCCCGTAACGCAATAGGTTACAGGCACATTTACATTTTTTTTACAATTTCGGCGTGATTTTCCGAAAAACGAGGATAAAACGGCGCTTTTTTTCACCGTTTTACAGCGCTTGCACGCTGATTTTTCCTTCCTTTTCATTAACAGACGCGTGCGTAATGCTATGCGTATAGTCTGCAATGATCTTTTCGGCCAGTGCATCCTCTACGTGCGTCTGGATATAGCGACGCATATTCCGTGCGCCAAATTTGTGGGAGTAGGACTCCCTGGCGATCAGGGCAAGTGCCTCGTCGCTGTAAGAAAGCGTAATCCCCTTTTCCGCCAGTGCCGTTTTCAGCTCGCCCATCATAATGGCGGCAATCGCAACGAAATTCTCCTCGGTAAGCGCGCGGAAAGTGATGACCTCGTCCACGCGGTTGAGGAATTCGGGACGCAGGAAGCGGGAAAGCGCTTTTTCGCTGCGCGCGTCCTCAATCTGCACCTCGCTCGTACCAAAGCCGGCCAATGCACCCTGACGGTCAGAGCCCGCATTGGTGGTCATGATCAGCACGGTATTCTCAAAATTCACGGTTTTACCGTGTGCGTCCGTAATGCGGCCGTCATCCAGAATTTGAAGCAGGACGTTCAGCACGTCGGGGTGTGCTTTTTCGATCTCGTCAAACAGCACCACGGAATAGGGGCGGCGGCGGATCTTTTCGGTCAACTGCCCTGCATCCTCGTGCCCTACGTATCCGGGAGGCGCTCCGATGATGCGGGAAACGGAATGCTTTTCCATAAACTCGGGCATATCCAGACGGATCAGCGTTTCAGGGCTGTCAAAAAGGTCGGCGGCCAGCGTTTTAACAAGCTCGGTCTTTCCCACACCGGTGGGACCGGCAAAGATGAAGGAAACGGGCTTGCGCTTATAGGACACGCCGGCGCGGTTGCGCTTGATGGCGCGGGACACGGCCTCCACGGCCTGATCCTGACCGATGATGCGCTTTTTCAGGCGCTCCTCCAAGCCCGCAATACGCTTGAATTCGTTTTCGCTGATATTGGAGGCAGGAATACCCGTCCAGATTTCAATGACCTGTGCCAGGTTCTCCTCTGTCATCTCGATCTTGCCCAGATCCGGCTCGATCTCCGAAAGGCGTTGTGCCAGTTGAAGCTCCTTGGCCTTGATGCAAGCCAGGTCCTCAAAACGGCGTTTTTCGGATTGCTCATCGTTGCAGGGTTCGGCCTCCAAGGCCTCTCGTTTCTCTTTTTCTGCCAACAACCGTTCTTTTATATCATAACTTTCGTTCATAACGGAGCTGCTGAGCGAAAGCTCTGCGGCGGCCTCGTCCAACAGGTCGATGGCCTTATCCGGCAGATATCTGTCGGTAATATAGCGCTCGGAAAGCACCACGGCACGGCGCAGCATCTCGTCCGAGATATGCACGGAATGGAATTCCTCGTAGTAGTGCTTGATCCCCTTCAACATCTCCACGGCGTCCTCTACGGAGGGCTCGTTTACGATGACGGGCTGGAAACGGCGTTCCAGCGCGCTGTCCTTTTCAATGTGCTTGCGATATTCGGTCAGCGTGGTCGCACCCAGGATCTGTACCTCTCCGCGGGAAAGCGCGGGTTTGAGCATATTGGCGGCATTGGTCGCGCCCTCGGCGTTCCCTGCACCCACGATATTATGCACCTCGTCAATGACCAAGATGATGTTTCCTGCCTCCTTGACCTCCTTCAAAAGCGCGATGATACGGCTTTCAAACTGGCCGCGGAACTGCGTTCCCGCCACCAGCGCGGTCATATCCACCAGATAGACCTGCTTACCGCGCAGCTTATACGGAACGTCATTATCCGCGATGCGCTGCGCAAGCGCCTCTGCGATCGCAGTTTTGCCCACGCCGGGCTCACCGATCAGGCACGGATTATTCTTTTGTCTGCGGCAAAGGATCTGGATCACGCGTGCAAGCTCTCTGTCGCGGCCTACGATGCGGTCCAGCTTGCCCTCCGCTGCGCGGCGGGTCAGATTGCGGCAATAGGTGTTCAGGAACTTGTGCGGATCCTCCTCGGCACCTTTTTTTCCTTTTTTCTTGGGCTTTTTCTCGCCCCCATCCACCGGCTCCTCGCCCCCCTCCTCATGAGGGTTGCCAAACAGCCCGCTTTCGCGGAAGAGCTTGGGGAAATCAATGGCGGGTGCGCCACCGTCCTCGGTATCGTCGTTATCGCTGGGAAGACCGCCCTGGATAAGGCCGTTGATCTCCTCCTCCAAATTTTCCATCTGCTCGGGCGAGATCCCCAGCTTGCCGATCACGTTGCCCATCATCTGATCGGTCGGCAACCCCAATTCCTTGGCGCAACGGATGCAAAGACCTTCGGTCTTTCTCTGTCCGTTCTCCACCTTCGTCACAAACACGGTTGCCACGCGCTTGTTACACTTGGAACACATCATCATATCCGCAATTCCCTTTCAAAATCAATCAAATTCAACGTATTCGGCAGCCCCCGCGCGCACCAGGCGCAGCTGTCCGCCGTCTGTCAGCAATATGCCCTGTGCCTCGCTATGCACAGTGATCGCAGCCGTACTGCCATCCTCGCAGGAAACCTGCCAAAGCGCTTGTGCGCCCAAAAGATAGGCATGCTCCTTGCCAAAGGCCACCGCCGTAAAGCTTTGCTCAAAATCCATTTCATTGAGCAGATCGCCGCGCTTGTCACAAAGGATCACACGGCTGCTTCCATGCACGGGATCGGTATCCAGCAAAAAGGCGCATCCGTTTCGGTTCACATCATAAGAAACCAGCGCATGACCGCCAAAATCGATCCTTTGCTGCTTGCCGTCAAGATCCAGGGCATATCCGGCCGAGGGCGTTATCAGCATCAGATGGCGCGCATCGGTAAAGGAAAGCGCCAGCGCCGGCTCATCCGAGCGCACGGCAAAGGTGGGCTCCTTCGCCCCAATGCGGTACAGCTCAGCAACGCTTTTCGCCACGCCGTTTTCGGAGATAAGCGCACAGATCCCCACATATTTGCCGTTAGAGGAGATACAGACGTCCGTTGTGGCGCTGTTTCTGGAAAAGCGCTGGATCCGGTTAAAGTTTGCATCATACAAAAGCACCTGCGACAGATGCGTTTGCGAGGAGGTCACAAGAGCGAAATGCCCTGTATCCGCCACGGCGGCGTCCAGGATCGGGAAATCGGTTTCCCCCTCAAAAAGCACGGAATATCCGTTTGTAACAGCAAAAGAGGTCGTGCCGAAATCGTATGCGACAAGGTACTTATCCGATGCCACCGCACGCGGTGTTGCAAGCGCCATGTGCTTATCCAGCAGACGCTCGCCGTCTGGAGAATAGACCTTGATCCCCGAAGAGGTGACCACGGCCACACCGTCGCGGTAGGAAAGCACGGTGCGCTCCCCTTCCTCGTAGGTGTAATAAACCGTTTGGTAATCCGAGGAAAGGAAGGAGGAAACCGACAAAAGATCGTTGCCAAAGCCGAATACGCTGTTACGCGTAAACGCCTGTGCGCAGATCGCCATAAAGACGATCACGAACAGCGGCAATACCAACAGCAAC
Organism: Eubacteriales bacterium; assembly: GCA_045632185.1. Classification (GTDB taxonomy): domain Bacteria; phylum Bacillota; class Clostridia; order Oscillospirales; family CAG-272; genus Firm-07. Next base: position 4,459 of record JAZQWF010000056.1, on the reverse strand, counting down.
GAACGAAATACAAGGGTATAAGCGCGACTTACACGCATCCAGTAGCCCGCACGAGGGGGCTTTGCATCTACCGGCACCAATGCCGTTTGCTTTTTGTCCATTCTTTCCTCTCCTTTCCCTGAAAATCAGTAATAAACGCGGTCCAGATACAACCCGCAGGCGGGTGCGGTGCTGCCCGCAAGCGTGCGGTCACGCGCTTGTAGCGCGTGCAGCACGTCATCGGCGGTCATACGCCCCGCGGCCACCGCCGCCAGCGTTCCCACCATGATCCGCACCATATTGTAAAGAAATCCGTCCGCACGCACGCGAAAGGACACGATATCCCCCTCGCGGGTAACACTTGCCGCCATCACGTGGCGCACAGCATCCTTGGGTGCGGTATCCGCGCCTTGCGCGCGGAATGCGGAAAAATCCTGCTTCCCCACAAAATGCGCAGCAGCCGCCTGCATCTCGGCAAGCGCGCGCTCATCGATCGGTGTGGGGATATGCCAGGCACGCCCCTCAAAAAAGGGATTTCTCTCGCGCCCGTTGTAGATCACATATTCATATTCCTTGCTTTCCACGCTGTAACGGGCGTGAAAATCCGCCGATACCTCGCGTGCATCTAACACGGCAATATCGCACGGCAAATGCGCGTTCATCGCGCGCGGCACACGGTGTGCAGGGATACTTGTTTCCAAGATATCCTCGCCCTTTTTGGCGATCGTGGCGCAAAAGGCGCGTGCATGCACGCCGCTATCGGTGCGGCTACATCCAACCACGTCACAAGGATAGCCAAACAGCGCCTCAGCGGCCTTATTCAGCATTTCCTGCACGGTCACGCCGTTGGGCTGCACCTGATAGCCGCAATAATGAGTGCCGTCGTAGGCAATCGTCAGCAAAAGCTTACCCTGCATAGCCACCTCACGGCATGGTATAGCCGTAGCTTGCAAAATTCAGCCAAATGATACCCGCACCAAAGCCAAGCATCAGCAAAAGTGCCACGAAATCGCGCAGATGCAGATGCGGCACCGTCATTTTGGTTCGCCCTGCCCCGCCGCGGTAGCAGCGGCACTCCATCGCGGTCGCCAGCTCCTCCGCACGGCGGAAGGCCGACACGAAAAGCGGGATCAGAATGGGGATCAGCGCCTTGGCGCGCTTGACGAGGCCGCCGTGCGAGAAATCCACACCGCGCGCCTTCTGCGCGTTCATGATCTTGGTCGTTTCCTCGGAAAGCAGCGGGATAAAGCGCAGCGCGATCGTCATCATCATGGCAAATTCGTGCACAGGCACGCGGATCACGCGCAAGGGTTTGAGCAAGCTTTCCAGCGCGTCCGTCAGTGCGATCGGCGTGGTGGTATAGGTCAAAAACAAGCTGGTACCGATGATCAGCACCACGATGCGCACCACCATAAACAGTGCGTTATAAAGTCCCTGCTTATAGATCTCGATCTTCCAGAAGCTCCAAAGCAGATCGTCACCCTTGACGAAGAAAATATTCAAAACTGCCGTGAAGCACATGATAAAGATGATCGGGCGCACGGCGCGCAGAATGGTGCGCAACGGAATATGCGCAAGCAGCGTGAGAAACAGCGCGGAGAGCGCCAACGCCGCAAAGGCCAGTATATTTTTGCAAAGGAAGGTGCAAACGATATACAAAACGGCCATGACCACCTTCATCCGTGCGTCCAGACGGTGCATGGGTGAGGGTACGGGATAATATTGTCCCAAAGAGATACTTTTCATTGAAAAATCCTTTATCCTTCAAAAAGAGATTGCAGCGCAGAAAGCGCGGCATCCACGGTGTAGATCCCGTCCGGCAAGCGCATACCGCGCTCCTGCAAAAGAAGCGCCAGATGCGTGATCTGCGGTACGTCAAGCCCGACAGAGCGAAGCTCTGCGGCGTGCGCGAACACCTCGTCGCGCGTGCCCTTCAAAAAGACCTTGGCGTGTGCCATCACCACGATATCGTCACAGTAGGCGGCCATATCCTCCATGCTGTGGCTGACGATGATCACGGTAGCACCCGTGCTGCGGCCGTAATCGCACACGGCCTTCAAGATCACGTCGCGGCCAAGCGGATCAAGCCCTGCTGCGGGCTCGTCCAGCACCAGTACCTCAGGGCGCATCGCCATGATGCCCGCGATCGCGGCACGGCGCTTCTGCCCTCCCGAAAGGTCAAAGGGAGATTTGTCCAGCTGCTCGTCGCTAAGTCCCACCAGCTTGGCGGCCTCGGCCACTCGTCCGGCGATCTCCTCGTCGGAAAGTCCCATATTCTTCGGCCCGAACGCGATATCCGCGCGCACCGTTTCCTCAAAAAGCTGGTATTCGGGATACTGCATCACAAGTCCCACACGGAAGCGGATCGATTGCATATCCTTGGGATTTTCCCAGATATCCTTGCCGTCCAGCAAAATCCGCCCCTCGTTCGGCTTTTCCAAGCCGTTGAAAAGCTGCACCAGCGTGGATTTACCCGAGCCGGTGTGACCGATGATGCCGGTAATACTTCCCTCTCGGATATTCAGCGAAACGTCATCTAACGCCTTTACGGCAAAGGGAGTGCCGGGCTCATAGGTATAACTGACGTGTTCAAGCGTTACCGTTGCCATGCTTTGCCTCCCATTCGCGCAGGATCATTTCCGCGCATTCTTCCGTTGTGACGGGCTCGCCGTCGATTTTTACGCCGTTTTTGCGCAGCGCATGCACAAGCGAGGTGCATTGCGGCACGTCAAGCCCCGTTGCGACCAGCTCGTCTGCTTTTGCAAAGACCTCAGCGGGGGTACCGTCCATCAGCACCTTGCCCTCGTCCAGCACGATCACGCGGTCGGCACGAGCCGCCTCGTTCATATAGTGCGTGATGGTGATCACCGTAATACCGCGCTCGCGGTTCAGCTTTTCAAAGCATTCCACCACCTCGCGGCGTCCCACGGGATCCAGCATTGCGGTAGACTCGTCAAAGATCATGCAGCTGGGCTGCATGGCGATCAGGCCTGCGATCGCCACGCGCTGCTTCTGACCGCCGGACAGACGGTGCGGCTCGCGCTTGGCAAAATCGCTCATACCAACAGCGGCAAGCGCCTCATCAACGCGCGCACGGATCTCGGCACTCGGCACGCCCAGATTTTCGGGGCCAAAGGCCACGTCCTCCTCCACGATGGTAGCAACCATCTGGTTATCGGGGTTCTGGAACACCATTCCCACCTCGCGGCGCAACGCGTACACGTCGTCCTCAGTAAGCTCAGGAGAGGTCAACTCATGACCTGCCACCCACAGCTCGCCCGCATCGGGCGTCAGGATCATATTCAGCAGCTTGGCAAAGGTGGATTTGCCGGAGCCGTTGTGCCCAAGGACGGCCACATACTCACCCTTGCGGATTTCAAGCGAAAGACCGCGCAATACGGCGGTGTCCTGCTCTCCCTCCTCTTTATAGGCGTAGTGCAGATCCTTTGCACGGATAAAAGCTTCGTTCATGTATTACCTCACAGTTCCCAACGGGCACTGGCGCCCGCGGGCAGAATTGCTCCCGTTTGCTTCACGGGAATACCCAGCTCACCTGCGGTGCATTTACCGCCGAAACGGCTTTTCACACGCAATTCCAAAATATAACTCATCGCCAAGGGGGAAAGTCCCGTGGTGTAGGAGTTGATCAGGAAGAAAAGGGGCTCGGGCGAGAGGAGCTTGGCGGCAAGCGAAACCAGCTCGTCCACGCACTCCTCGATCTTCCACACCTCGCCGGACGGGCCGCGTCCGTAAGAGGGGGGATCCATAATAATGGCGTCATAGAAGTGGCCGCGCTTGATCTCGCGCTCCACAAATTTCTTGCAATCGTCCACAATATAGCGGATCGGTGCCTCGGCAAGCCCGGAAAGACGTGCGTTCTCCTTGGCCTGCGCAACCATTCCCTTTGCGGCGTCAACGTGTACCACGCTGGCACCCGCCTTGGCAGCTGCGATCGTAGCGCCGCCCGTATAGGCGAACAGATTTAACACCTTGATGGGGCGTCCCGCCTTACGGATTTTCTCGCCGAACCAATCCCAGTTGGCGGCCTGCTCGGGAAAAAGTCCCGTATGCTTGAAGCCCATGGGGCGAATAAGGAATTTCAGATCACCGTAGGTGATATTCCATTGCTCGGGCAAACGGCTGTTCTTCCAGCCGCCACCGCCGGACGAGGAGCGGCGATAGGTCGCGTCCGCCTTCTTCCATGCGGGGTGCTTTGCCGCGTCGCGCCACAAGATCTGCGGATCGGGACGCACCAGAATATATTTCCCCCATCTTTCCAGACGCTCGCCGTCAGAGCAATCCAGCAATTCGTAATCCTGCCAGTTATCACAAGTCCACATAGTTGATCTCTCCTTATTTGTTGAAGTATTGTGCGATGCGAGAGGGGCCGCAATGCCCGTGGCAGATCGCGATCGCCAGCGCGTCTGCGGTGTCGTCCGGCTTTGGAGGCGCGGGCAAGCGAAGAAGATTTGTGACCATG
>JAZQWF010000055.1:0-9487 GCA_045632185.1 Eubacteriales bacterium | reverse complement strand
GCGTTTGCCGTAAGAGGTGTGTATGCGCCCTTGGCGAAGTGAGCGGTAAACTCACCGGGCATAAAGCCCGCGGGGGGCGTGTAATCAATTTGTGCAAATCCGGCTTTCATTTCAAGATCCTCCGTGATGCGGAATTTCGCGCCCGCGTATGCGTATATATGCGCTCTCTTGCGCGCGCGATAAACGCGATAAAAATTTCAGCAGCGCGCTCCCCCAAACACAGAGAAAACAAGCCACTTTAAGGCAAGTATAGCAAAGAAACGGGGGAGTGTCAACCCCCATTTGCGCAATTTTGGCAGAATGTGCAAAAAACCCGAGAAATCCTGGGCTTTCTCGGGTTTTTCAGGGGCGTTTTTGTGCAAAAATCAAAAATCCAGAAAAGCAGCGGGATTGTCAAAGACAAGGCGGCGGATATCCGCCTCCTCCACACCGATATAGCGCAGCATCGGCAGGATACTGCGGCAGACGTGCATAAAGCCGTTGCCGCCGTACTCGGCCAGCATCGTTTTTAAGCAAATGTCGTTGGTGACGAGCAAGCGCTTGCCGTAGCCGTCCGCGATCAGACGCGCGATCATCTCGGCGCGCTCCATATCGTAGGCAAACTTGCCGCGGATCTTGCCGTGGTCGCGGGGCGGCATAAAGAACTCCTTACCGCAGTTGTCAAACTCGATCCACGCACCCGCGTCAAGCAGGTATTTGCAGTAGTCGTAGCGCAGGTCCACGTCCACGTGATCGATGCAGATCTGCGCGGGATCGGTGCCAAGCTTTTCGGCGATTTTTAATACCGTTTTGCCGTTTTCTTCCCAAAGACTGGTGTGAAAATGCACAGATGCGCCCGTTTCGCGCGCGACGGTCAGCGCCGCCTCCACGCACTTTTTCTCCGCGTCCGTGATCTCGGCACTGGTGCCGATCTCGCCGATCACACCCGCACGGATATCCGTGCCTTGCACGCCCTCGTTGAGGTCGCGCAGAATTTCGTTTGTGAGTTCGGTCACGGTCATGCCTTTGACTTTGTCGGAAAGGGAGGGCTCAGTGTAATGTCCGCAACCTACAATGATATTGACGCCCGTGCGTTCGGAAATGCGGCGCAGGGCGCGCACGTCGCGCCCGATGTCGTCGGGGGTGCAGTCCACGATGCTTTCACCGCCGTATTTTTTGAAAAGCTCCAACTCGCGCACCGCGACGTCCTCGTCGGTGTAGGCGGCGTTTTCCCTCACGTAATACGGGTCGCTGACCATCAAATAGCGGTTAGACGGGGTGATTTTTCCGTGAAATTCCGCGTGGGGCATATCGTCCACGCAGTTTTCCATATCGATAAGAATATGCTCGTGCGGCAGCGTAAAGCCGAGTGCCTCGCGGGGCAGATCGCCCAGAACTGTGCGGATCATCTTACTTCAAAAGCTGGGGCAGGAATTCATCGTTGTAGGTGGTCACGCGCTCGGCGCCGTTCTTGCCGATCACGTATACGTCCTCCACGCGGAAGGAGCCCCACTCCATGCCCTTGAAATACGCGTCGATGCAGATGCCCATGTTCTCCTCGATCACGCGCTTGTTGTTTACGGAGAATACGGGTGCCTCGCATTCCAAAAGGCCCGTGCTGTGCAAGCTGCCGTAGGGGCAGTAGTCGATATAGCCGTATCTGGTGAGGTAATCGGTGTAGGCGTTCAGCACGATATCGCAGGGCGTGCCCGGCTTCATCAGATCGGCGGCGGTGTTCAGCGCCTCGTAAGCGCACTTGATGGCGTCCTTGATCTTCTGGGGCATCTCGCCCAGTACGTAAGGCGTGCAAATGACACCGTTATAGCCCTCGTAGCACACACCCGCGGCAAGGTTCAAAATCTCGCTTTCCTGCATCTTGCGGGTGGTGTTGCGGCACATACTGATGAAGGAGTTGACGGGGCCGGTCGCCACCATCGGGGCAAAGGCCTGCACGTAGCTCTCGCCGCCAAGACGGATCAGCTCGCCTTCCAGCTCTGCCTGCAATTCCAGCTCGCTCATGCCCGCGCGGATCTTCGGCACAACGTTGCGGAACGTGTCGCTGATGATGTCGGCGGCGCGGCGAATGCACGCGATCTCGGCGGGGGTCTTGATCACGCGGCGTGCGTAGTGCTGATCGTCAAAATCCACGATCTCGGCGCCTGCAAACACGCTTGCCAGCTTGTTGTAGATCACGGCGGGGAAGGTCAACTTGCCGATAAGACCGATCTTCTTTACGTTGTATTTTGCCTTCAATTCTTTGAAGTAGACCTCAAAGTCCAGCTGTCCCTCGGTGTCGTACTCAAAGCCGGATACCTCGCCGATCTCGGGGAAGATCCTGATCACAGAGCCGTCCAGCTTATTCTTGGCCTGCGCGTAGTCATAGCCCGCTTGTCCTGCGCAAAGGGTGACCTCGCCCTGGGCGGGAATGATGATGGCGGCGCTCTCGTTTACGGCGGCAAAGTCGGTGAAATAACGCACCGTAGAGGGGTCAAGCAGGTTAGAAAAGCCAACCAGCATATCAATGCCCTTGGCAGCCATATCGGCGCGGGCGGTTGCCACACGGGCGGAAAATTCGGATCTTTCGATCACGGGGAACAGATCTTTCATAGAAAATTCTCCTTTTCGGATATTTTTTACACTTTAATATTAACACAAAAGTGCGGACAAGGCAATACAACTCCTTGCGCGGGTGATGCAAACTATTGCTTTTCTTGCGCGATTTTTGTTGACAATCTTGCGCGTGCTTGCTATAATCGTGAGTGAACGGAGGTGAGAGAATGACACAAGGTATTACGGCTGCGCGTATTTGCGCGCAGGCAGATATTGAGAAAACGGGCTGCTACGCGCTGCTGTACGTGCAGGGCGGCAGTATGGTGCTGTGCGTGGGTGAAGCAGAGCTTTCCCTTGAAACGGGGAGCGTGTGCCTGCTTGCTCCCGCAGATATGCCACGCGTGCAAGCGCACACGGCCACCGAGGGTGTGCTTGTGTGTATTCCCGCCTCGCTTGCCGCCGTGTCGGCGCTGTCCCCTTGTTTCTTCACTTTGCAAGCGGGGCGCGCGTGGAAACGCTTGACGCGCAAAAAACGGCGTTTTTTGATACCGTTATGGGGGATATTTTGAAAATAACGCCAGAAACGCCCTTTGCGGCACAGCAAATGCTGGCCCGCACCGTGGATCTTCTTACTGCCCTTCCGCTGCCGAGCGCCCCGACGCACGCCACCGCGCGCGACAGGATCACCGCCGCTGTGATGCGGTACGTAGAGGAAAATATTGCCCGCGCGATCTCGCTGGACGATATTGCGGCGGCGCTTTTCGTCAGCAAATATCATATGTCCCACGTGTTCAAGGAGGAGGCGGGCATCTCCGTGGGCGAGGCGGTGCTGCGCCGCAAGGTCGCACACGCAAGACGCCTGCTGGAAGCGGGCGTGCCGGCGCATCGCGTCAGCGAAATGGTGGGATTTAACCATTACTCTGCCTTTTTCCGCATCTTCAAGCGCATCACGGGGCGCGCCCCGACGGGAAAGCGGTAAGGGAGGATTTTTGTGGGGGCGGCCTTCCCCAAAAGGTCGCCCCCCACACCCCCACCCAAAACCTTTTGATCAAAAAGAAAAGCGCGGAAAGCCGCATGTCAGCAAAAATTCTATATCAAACAAAAAAGGATACGCTACCGTTGCGGCAGCGTATCCTTATTTTTTGTGTGAAAGCTTTTCTGTCCTCGCCTGCGGCGAGCACGTCGACACTCCGCTATGCGTCGGTCGCGGAAGGGGTCATAGGGGAAACTTTTTTAAAAGTTTCCCCTAACAACGCGCCCTTAGAACAAGCCAACGATCTTGCCCGTGTCGTCCACGTCGATGTTGAACGCGGCGGGGGCCTTGGGCAGACCGGGCATGGTCATAATGTCACCCGTGAGCGCGACCACGAAGCCCGCGCCTGCGGCAACCTTGACGTTGCGAACAGTGACGGTGAAGTTCTCGGGTGCGCCGATCTTGGTCTGATCGTCCGAGAAGCTGTACTGCGTTTTTGCCATACAAACGGGCAGCTTATCAAAGCCGAGCGCTGCAAGCGTTGCCAGCTGCTTCTTGGCCTGAGGCGCAAAAGTCACACCGTTACCGCGGTAAATGCGCTTCACGATGGCTTCAACCTTTTCCTCAATGCTCATATCAAGGTCGTAAGAGAACTCAAATTCACTCGGCTGCTCGCACAGACGCATGACCTCCTCGGCCAGCGCCATACCGCCCTTGCCGCCCTCTGCCCAAACGGTAGAAAGCACCACGTTTACACCAAGCGCCTTGCACTTTTCAATGACGAGGTTGATCTCGGCGTCCGTGTCGGTGGGGAAGCGGTTGACAGCGACCACAGCGGGAAGCTTGTAAACGTCCTTGATGTTAGAAAGGTGGCGGAGGAGGTTGGGAAGGCCTGCTTCCAGGGCTTCCAGATTTTCCTCGCCAAGAGCAGTCTTGGGAAGTCCTCCGTGCATTTTCAGCGCACGCACGGTGGCAACCAGTACGACGGCGGAGGGGGTAAGACCTGCCGCGCGGCACTTGATATCCAGGAATTTCTCAGCGCCAAGGTCAGCGCCAAAGCCCGCCTCGGTGATGGCGTAATCCGCCAGTTTCATCGCCATCTTGGTGGCGATAACAGAGTTACAGCCGTGTGCAATATTTGCGAAGGGGCCGCCATGCACGAATGCGGGCGTGCCTTCCAGCGTCTGCACAAGGTTGGGCTTCAATGCGTCCTTCAGGAGTGCGGCAACCGCACCCGTAGCGCCGATATCACCGATGGTGACAGGGGCCTCGGCATAGGTGTATGCCACAACGGTGCGCGCAAGACGCTCTTTGAGGTCGGCAATCGAGTTGGCAAGGCAGAAGATCGCCATGATCTCGGAAGCCACGGTGATGTCAAATCCGTCCTCGCGCGGCACGCCGTTCACGCGGCCGCCAAGGCCGTCGGTCACGAAACGCAGCTGACGGTCGTTCATGTCCACGCAACGCTTCCAGGTGATGCGGCGGGGATCGATGTTCAGGGCGTTGCCCTGATAGATGTGGTTATCCAGCATCGCGGCGACAAGGTTGTTTGCCGCGCCGATGGCGTGGAAGTCACCCGTGAAGTGGAGGTTGATATCCTCCATGGGTACGACCTGTGCGTAGCCGCCGCCTGCCGCGCCGCCCTTGACGCCGAACACGGGGCCAAGAGAGGGCTCGCGGAGTGCGACCGCGACGGACTTGCCCAGGCGGGCAAATCCGTCGGCAAGGCCGATGGTGGTGGTGGTCTTACCCTCGCCTGCGGGCGTGGGGGTGATGGCGGTCACCAAAATGAGTTTACCCGGCACACGGGTAGAGTTTTCCAGTAGATTGTAGTCAACCTTGGCCTTGTAGTTGCCGTATTGCTCCAAGCTTTCGGCGGGAACGCCTGCCTTGGCCGCGATCTCGGTGATCGGGCGCATCTTCGCGCTTTGCGCGATCTCAATATCAGACAAATATGCCATAACGGTACGCCTTTCTTACTTGAAGTACTTGACGGCGGAGCGGAACAGACCCATATCGTACTCGCCGATGACGTTGCGGTACAGATCCTTGCCCACGCGCTCGCTGTGGCCCATCTTACCAAGGACACGGCCGTCGGGAGAGATGATACCCTCTACTGCGCAGATAGAACCGTTGGGGTTGAAGGCGCTGTCCATCGTGGGCTCGCCTGCAAGGTCCACGTACTGGGTTGCGATCTGACCGTTAGCGGCAAGCTGCTTCACCAGCTCCTCGGACGCGAGGAAGCGTCCCTCGCCGTGAGAGATCGGTACGGTGTAGATCTCGCCAACGCGGGTTTCGGCAAGCCAGGGGGACTTGTTGGTGCAAACACGGGTGCGAACCAGCTTGGACTGGTGGCGACCGATGATATTATAGGTCAGAGTGGGGCAATTTGCATCGGTGTCGATGATCTTGCCAAAGGGAACAAGACCGAGCTTAATGAGCGCCTGGAAGCCGTTGCAGATACCCAGCATCAAGCCGTCACGCTGCTCCAAAAGCTTGGTGACCTCTGCCTTGATCTCGGGGTTGCGGAAGAATGCGGTGATGAACTTCGCAGAGCCGTCGGGCTCGTCGCCGCCGGAGAAGCCGCCGGGAATGAATACCATCTGGCTTTCGGCAAGCTTTGCAGCTACCTTTTCCACGCTCTTTGCCACGTCGTCGGCGGTCAGGTTGCGAATGACCACGATCTCGGGATCGGCACCTGCCAGATCCATCGCGCGTGCGGAGTCATACTCGCAGTTCGTGCCGGGGAATACGGGGATCAGTACCTTGGGACGGGCAACCTTTACAGCGGGAGCTGCGGTGCAGCCGCCCTCGTATGCGAAGGTGGGAGCGGTCTTTTCCTTTGCGGGAGCAATGGTGGGATATACGCTTTCCAGCACGCCCTCGTTGATGGCGATCAGCTCGTCAATGGTGGCCTTGTCGCCTGCAAGGTCGATGACCTCCTCGGCGGTGGTCTCACCAAGCTTGAACGCGTAGTTGTTTTCCACTTCCTCGCAAAGCTCGGCTACGATGAAGCCGTACATGCCGGCAGAATGCCAATCGTCGCACTGAGCGGACTTAAAGCCGATCTTGTTACCGAAGGACATCTTCATCACGGCCTCGCCGATGCCGTTTTCCACGGCCCAAGCGGCGCGGACCTTACCTGCCTTGTGGAGCGCGTAGAACGCGTCCCAAGCGGCCTTCTGGCTCTCGGCGCTGTCCTCATCGGGAGCGAACAGGTACACGGGGTGGCCTGCCTCCTTGAACTCGGGAGAAAGCACCTCGGTGGCAAGCACGGGAGCGATCGCAAAGGAGATCAGCGTGGGGGGAACGTCCATATCAAGGAAGGTGCCGGACATCGAGTCCTTACCGCCGATGGCGGCAGCGTTCAGTTCGAGCTGAGCGTCCATTGCGCCAAGCAGAGCCGCGAAGGGCTTGCCCCAGCGTGCGGGCTCGGTGCGGAGCTTTTCAAAAAATTCCTGCAAGGTCAGGTATGCCTGCTTGTAATCCGCACCTGCGGCAACAAGCTTGGCCATAGAGGTGTATACGGCAGCGCGTGCGCCCGTGTAGGGATCAATGCACATATGGTCGGGATCAAGACCCCAAGCCATTACGCTTGCCTGCTCGGTCTTCTGACCGGGAAGAACGGGAAGAAGTGCCGCCATTGCCTGAGCGGGGGTCTTCTGCGTCTTACCGCCGAAGGGCATCAGGACGCTGCCTGCGCCGATCGAGCCGTCGAAGCGCTCAACAAGGCCGCGGCGGGAAGCGGTTTTCAGGTCGGCCGCCATCTCGCGCAGATCGCCGTAAAGCGCGCGGGAAAGGGCAGAGAGATCCTTTTCGGTCACGTCCACCTTGGTGTGCTTGTCAGCACCGTTGGTGTTCAGGAACGCGCGGGAGAGGTTTGCGATGGTCTGACCCTTCCAGGACATGACCATGCGTACTTCCTCGGTAACGGTCGCCACGCGGTAAGCTTCCAGGTTCTCGCTCTGGGCGTATGCGATGAACTGATCGGCGTCCTCGGCGGCGACGACAACTGCCATACGCTCCTGGGACTCGGAAATAGCCAGCTCGGTACCGTCCAGACCGTCGTACTTCTTGCGAACGGCGTCCAGATCGATGGTAAGACCGTCGGCAAGCTCGCCGATGGCAACGGAAACACCGCCTGCGCCGAAGTCGTTGCAACGCTTGATAAGGCGCGTCACGTCGGGGTTGCGGAAAAGTCTTTGGATCTTACGCTCCTCGGGGGCGTTGCCCTTCTGCACCTCGGAGGCCATGGTGGAAAGGGACTTTTTGTTGTGGCTCTTGGAGGAGCCGGTCGCACCGCCGATGCCGTCACGGCCGGTACGGCCGCCAAGCAGCACGATCACGTCACCGGGAGCGGGACGCTCGCGGCGCACGTTGTAAGCGGGAGCGGCGGCAACAACGGCACCGCACTCCAATCTCTTTGCGACGTAACCGTCGTGGTAGATCTCTGCCACGTGACCGGTGGCAAGACCGATCTGGTTACCGTAGGAGGAATAGCCGGCAGCCGCGGTTTGGCAAAGCTTTCTCTGGGGAAGCTTGCCGTCCAGCGTTTCTGCAAGGGATTTTCTGGGATCGCCTGCACCCGTTACGCGCATTGCCTGGTGGACGTATGCACGGCCGGAGAGCGGGTCACGGATACAGCCGCCGATACAGGTGGCCGCACCGCCGAAGGGCTCGATCTCGGTGGGGTGGTTGTGCGTTTCGTTCTTGAACATGAGGAGCCAATCCTGATCCTCGCCGTTGACCTTGGCCGTGACGTGGATCGAGCAGGCGTTGATCTCCTCGCTCTCGTCCAGCTCAGGGAGCAGGCCGCGCTTTTTGAGGGTCTTGCCCGCGATGGTGGCAATATCCATCAGCGTCTGGGGACGCTTGGCTGCCTTCTCCTCGCCGTACACCTCAACGCGAGCAGCCAGATAGCGCTCGTAAGCGGCCTGCACGGCAGGATCGCTGATCTTTACCTCGTCGATGTGGGTGGAGAAGGTGGTGTGACGGCAGTGGTCAGACCAGTAGGTATCGACCACGCGGATCTCGGTGATGGTGGGATCGCGCTTTTCCTCGTCACGGAAGTAGTTTTGCAGGAATTTGAGGTCGTCAAGGTCCATCGCAAGACCAAGGGTGTCAAGCAGATCGGCAAGACCCTTTTCGTCAAGCGCGGTGAAGCCCTCAACGGTGGCAACGCGAGAGGGGATCGCGTACTCGATGGCAAGCGTTTCGGGCTTTTCCAGCGTTGCCTCGCGGCTTTCCACGGCGTTGATCACGAACTTCTTGATGGCGGTTACGTCTGCGTCGGTAAGCTTGCCGTCCAGAACGTAGACCTTTGCGGAGCGCACGGTGGGGCGCTCTACACCGCTTTGCAGCTGAATGCACTGTGCGGCGGAGTCTGCGCGCTGGTCGAACTGGCCGGGCAGGGGCTCTACGGCGAATACCACGCCGCCCTTTGCGTCAAATTCCTCGCCCACGATATCAAGCTGGGGCTCGGAGAAGATGGTGGAAACGGCCTTGTCAAACAGTGCCTTGTCCAGATTTTCTACGTCATAGCGGTTGATGACGCGCACACCGGTCAGGCCCTTGATGCCGACCAGAGTGGAAAGCTCGCCGAAAAGGCCGTTCGCCTCGTGCGCCAGCTCCGCTTTTTTCTCTACATATACTCTATAAACCATTTGCAACTCCTTACTTGGCGGCAAGTGCGCGCGCGCCGATGTCTTTTCTGCAATATTTGTTCTCAAACTGTACCTTCTCGGCCACCTCGTAGGCATGCTTGATCGCGCCTTCCAGGGTGTCGGCGGTAGCCACCGCACCGATGACACGGCCGCCTGCCGTTAAGAGCTTGCCGCCTTCCAGCTTTGCGCCGGCAACGAACAGATGCTCGTCAGCGCCAAGGGCGGGAAGCGTCATCTCAAAGCCGCTCTGATACTTCTTGGGGTAACCGTCGGGGGCAAGCACCACGCAGCAAGCAGCACCGTCGCGGAATTTCACCTCAAC
>JAZQWF010000054.1:0-6082 GCA_045632185.1 Eubacteriales bacterium | reverse complement strand
ACGATATCGATTTCAAGGCCGCACAGGATAACGAGGTCATCGGCAACAAGATCGACGGCGCGGCTTGGAAGTACAAGGCGGTCGAAACCGCCAAGGAGGCCATGACCGACGCGGATTTCGTGATCGTATCCATTCTTCCCGGTACCTTTGACGAGATGGAAAGCGACGTACACGCTCCTGAGAAGTACGGCATCTATCAGTCTGTGGGCGATACCGCAGGCCCCGGCGGCTTTATCCGCGCACTGCGCACCATTCCCATGATGCGTCAGATCGCCGCATACGTGCGTGAATACTGCCCCAACGCCTACGTCATCAACTACACCAACCCTATGGCTGTTTGCGTGGGTGCGCTTTACCGTGAGTTCCCCCAGATCAAGGCCTACGGCTGCTGCCACGAGGTGTTCGGCACGCAGAAGCTGCTTGCCTCCGCGCTCAAAGAGATTGAGGGCATTGAGATCCCCCGCGAGGACGTTTGCGTCAACGTGGTGGGCGTCAACCACTTCACCTGGTTCACCAGCGCGACCTGGCAGAACCGCGATCTTTGCCCCGTCTACGACAAGTTTATTGAAAAGTACTACGAAAGCGGCTTCAACAAGAAGGGCCTTGGCAACTGGATGAACGACTCCTTCTCCTCCAACGCTCGCGTTCGTATGGATCTGTACCGCAGATTTGGTTACGTGGCTGCCGCAGGCGACCGCCACTTGGCCGAGTTTATGGACAATGCTGATTACCTCGCTTCCCCCCAGTGCGTGAAGGACTGGATGTTCGGTCTTACCACCGTAGAGTGGAGAAAGAACGACCTTGTCAAGCGTATGGAGCGCAGCCAGCGCCTTGTTTCCGGTGAGGACACCTGGGAGATCAAGGACACCGGTGAGGAGGGCGTAGCTCAGATCCGTGCACTGCTTGGCCTTGGCACGATGGTCACCAACATCAACGTGCCCAACGAGGGTCAGATCGCCAACCTGCCCATCGGCACGATCGTGGAAACCAACGCGGCATTCCGTGACGGTATCGTTCAGCCCGTGTTCGCAGGCAAGGTGCCGGACAGCATCTATGCGCTGATCTCCCGCGCTGCACGCGAGAATGACGACATTCTGGACGCCGGCTTCTCTCAGGATCTTGCATACTGCTTCGAGAAGTTCAAGAACCTCAACATGATCAAGAAGCTGAGCGATGCCGAGAAGCGTGAGCTCTTCGACACGATGATCGCAAACACCAAAAAGTATCTGGCAGATTTCAAATAATCAAACACAAAAAACGCGATTACCCCCACAACGGTGGGAGTAATCGCGTTTTTCTTATGGAATAAGCAGGAATTTCTTGCCTGCAAGCGCATCCTTCTCGCCGGGGGCGTCACACACAAGACCGTTGGCCTCACACAGCGCATCGGGGGAAACGCCGTATTGCTTTGCCACGTCCCACAGCGTTTGGCCGGGGGCGGGGTAATAGAGCTCGATCGCGGCGCGCGGCGCGGGGGCGTGCGGGGTGAAGGCGGCCTCACCAAGCACGTGCAACGGCAGGGGGAGCGCATCGCAAAGCGAAAGCTGCACCTCTGCATCTGCACGCAAAACACCGTTTTGCAGTCGCACACGGCAATCGGATACGCGACAATCCGCGACGGCCTTTTCCGTGCCCTGCCCGGGGATCAGGCGGAAGGGGAAAACCGCGTCCTGCGTGCAGATCTCTCCGCCGCGGCGGCAGAGCAGATGGCATTGCAGCTTTCCGTCAAGTGCCAATTTCCCGTTTTCCGTGGATCGCTCGCCGATTTCCGCCTCGCAGACGTGATCCAGGATCTCGACGTCCTCACCCATCGAAAGTGCTTCGGCGGGCAGCTCGCTGCTCACGCTGAAATGGCGCGCGTAGCACTCGCCCGCCTGCCACGCGGGCAGGTCCTCAAAGCGATATTCCGCACCGTGTCCCGGCAAAAAGATATCGCGGCAGAGTGCGATCGGCTCGTTTCGCTGCGCCTTTGCTACAAGGATCAGCTGTGGGGAAAGGGTGATCTGCCCGTTCTCGGCAGAGATCTCGATCCTGCCCACCGTCCCCTCGGCACAGGTGCCGTGATCGGGGCGCACACCCTCCAAGGGGACGCAACATTCGAACGGAATACGGCGCTCTCGCACGCTCGGCACGGATTGCTCCTCTTTGGCGCAAAGCAGAGAAACAAGCACCTCGCCGCATACGCGCACCTCGTCGGTGAGAGCGCGCACCTCGGAAAGAAGCGCGCTGCCGCGCGCACAGATCACGCGCTCGCTCTCCTCGCAGGAAAGCGTATCGGAAAGCAGCACCTCCTCGCGCCCGCCGTCCGTAACGAAGCCCACCTCGGCGGCTTCGCACAAAAGATGCGGCGTGGCACCGTCGGGGAGCCCGCGCTCTTTTAAGGTAAGCTCCTTTTCGGCGATACCGTACACGTGCGCGTGCGAGCGGCAGCGTACGGCCAGGCGGCGCGGCCCCGTGACACGGCTGATGACCGCATCTACCACCGGGGAGGCGAACAGCTCGGCGCCCTCTGTGGCGTACGCCCCCTCCAAGGGTACGGTGAAGGAGTACCCTTGCTCGTGATCCGCGCCGTACAGCACCCCGTCAGGGCCCGTGTAAAGCATTTCAAAAAGGATCTTGCCGGAAAACTCTGCTTTCCCACCGCCCACAAAGCGCTCGGGCGGCAAAAGTGTGGGACGCACCCACAAAAGTCGGCTGATCTCGCTACGGTAATCGGGCAAGGTACATTCCGCCGTGACCTCAAACGGCAGTGTGCGCTCGGGCAGGCGCAGCTGCACGCGCCCGTGTTTTTCCTCGTATTGCTGCATAAACACCTCTCCTTTTATATAGATGGTACATTCTATGAGGCAAAACGGCATTTTATGAAAACAAAAAAGGAAACGGGCGCTTGCCCGTTTCCTTTTTTGTGGAACGCAAAAACCGCTCTCCCCATTTTGGTGGGGAGAGCGGTTTTGTGATGCTTTTCAGCGGTCAGGTTAAGATCAAGCTTCCCAGGGGAACTTGTACTGGGTAAGACCGAGCTCGTCGCGGATCGCAAGGATCTCCTTCTGAACGGACTCGTTGATCGGAACGCCGGACTCGCGAGCCAGACGGATCTCGTGCTCCTTCTCGCCTGCGGAGTAGATGCGCTCTGCACCGGGAGCCTTCTTCGCGCCGCGAACCTCGCGAATGATGTCGCCGGCCTTCTTGCGGCAAGCTGCCTCGCCAAGGAAGTGGTCGGTGTCGATCGCGATGAAGAAGTGGCCAAGGTGGAAGGGAACCTTCTTGCCGTCCTTGTCAAGACCGGAAAGGGCCTTGCCGTAGCTACCGTCCTGCAAAGCAGCGGAAAGCAGCTCAACGAACATAGCGAAGCCGTAGCCCTTGAAGCCGCACTGCTCCTCGCCGGGGCCGCCGAGCGTGCAGAGAGCTGCCTCGCCGCGTGCCATTGCCTTCAAAGCGTCAGCAGCGGTGCCCTCGTAAGCGTTGCCTTCAAGGTTGACAAGCGCGCCCTTGGGGGCGTCCTTGCCGATACGTGCGTAGTATTCCAGCTTACCGTTTTGGTAGGTGGAGGTTGCACCGTCAAAGTTGAAATCGAAATCCTCGTCGGTGGGAACGCCCAGAGTCAGGGGGTTCGTACCGAACATGCCCTCAACACCAAAGGTGGGGGCAACGGTGGGACGGGCGTTGGTACCGGTAAGACCGATGCAGCCCGCCTTGGTAGCCATAGAGGTGTAGTAGCCGGCGATGCCGTAGTGGCAGGAGTTGCGTACAACGACCATGCCCATGCCGTACTTCTTGGCCTTCTCGATCGCCATCTTCATTGCCTTGTAGCCGATGACCTGGCCCATGCCGTCATGACCGTCAACCACTGCGGTGGTCTCGGTGTCCTTGATGATCTCAAAGTTGGTAACGGGGTTCTGAATGCCTGCCTTGATGCGGTCAAGGTAAACGGGCTTGAAGCGGTTGCAGCCGTGAGACTCGATGCCGCGCTTGTCGCTTTCCAGAAGCACGTCTGCGCAGATGATAGCGTCCTCGCGGGGAATGCCGTAACCGACGAAGGAGTCAATTACGAAGTTGGTGATTGTTTTCCAATCCACAATGTTGGTTTTAGCCATAGCTGAAATACCTTCCATTCTTTTTTTGATTTGATTGGGCGCAAAGCCCGTACTTCTTTATTGTATCATATTCTTTTTCCGTTTTCAAGCCCCCTGCGCCAATTTTATCCTTTTTATATATACGCGCGTGCATGCGGCGGAAAAAGTGTAAAAAATGCACAGTGGGGGGAGCTCTTTTCAAAAGTTGCGCGTTTTTGTCGTACCTGTGAACAGAGTGTAAATAAGGCGGCACGCTTGATTTTCTTCTGTGAAAAAATGCACAAAAAGGAGCCGTTTTGAAAAAAAGTTGTTGACAAAAAAACGAAAGTATATTATAATGGGGATACCAAAATTAAAAAAGGAAGGTGCTAACCATGCGTAAATTTCTCGCGGCTCTGATGGCCGTATTTATGCTCACGGCCGCTCTGGCTGTGCTCCCCGCTTCTGCAACGACTGCAACCGCATCCAGCAAGGATGGCTCTACCGCAGCTGACGCTGAGGCAATCGACCTCGTAGTTACCGAGGTGCTTGCTGACACCAAGTCCAACAACGTTAGTATGGCAACCAAGAACGCATTCCAGTACATTGAGGTTTATAACAGAGGTAACACCACTGTAAACCTGTACGACTATGCGATCGTTCGTGCTACCTACGACGAAAAGAACAAGGGCACCCAGTGGGCTGACCCCAAGAAGTTCGACAAGAAGATCGTTCTTGACGACGGCAGCATTTATGCTCCCTATGCAGGTATGACCGGTATTGCCGGTTACGATACCTCCACTCTTGCTTGCATCAACAGAGCAGGTGAGGACGCTCTCGCTCCCGGTGAAACCGCACTGATCTGGATCTGGAACAAGGATACCAAGGATGTGTTCGGTGCCAACGGCGGTACTGCCGCTACCGGTGAGAACGCCGGTACCATGGGTGCTTTCCGCAAGCACTACAAGGATATGGGTACCGAGATCCCCGCAGACGTTAAGATCATCGCTGCGTTCGGCGTAGACGGCATCGGCCAGAGCACCGACCTGAACGTTACCAAGAACTACATCTACGCACTGGTAGACGACACCGCTAACTTCGACGTTTCCGTTGAGGTGGCTTACTCCAAGTCCGTTGGTGGCGAGTTCACCCGTAACTCTAAGATCGAGTGCATGTTCAAGTTCGGTACCTCTCTTGGTTACTACACCACCAACGAGAACTACGGTGCTGTGTACACCCTTGCAAGCAAGACCCCTTACTTTACCAATGCATACCTTGATAACACCGATGCTGACTACTACGCCTCCGAGGCAGTTGACGGCTACACCGAAATGGCTTGCATCTACTACGACGAGCCCATGAACCCCGGTAAGCTTCTCCCCGTTCAGTGGGCAGACCTGGATCCCGCTCGCGCTCCCGCAGACGTGAAGGGCACCGACGCTAACTGGGCAACCACTGCTTGGAACACCTACGTAGACGCGCTTGTTGCTCTCAACGGTGGCGGCGAGGGCTCCGGCGGCGCAGAGGATGACCTTGGTCAGGGTAACATCGACGTTAACCGTGATGACCTTGGTAACCTTGGCCAGAACAAGGCCGGCGAGTGGACCTTCGTTACTTGGGTAGACGAAGAGACCGGTGAGACCAAGTACGGCCGTTACAAGACCGACGGCGGTAGCATGGACTCCGTAGTTCCGATCGACAAGGAAGAGTATGACAAGGCAATGGCTGCTTTGGCTGAGCTCGAAAAGGGCGATGGCGAGGGCCTTGGCATCTGGCTGTGGGTCATCATTGGCGCTGCGGTTGTTGTCGTTCTTGGCGGCGTTGCCGTTGTGCTGATCATCGTCTTGAAGAAGAAGAACAAGAACGTAGCTGCTGACGACGTTGCCGGCTTCGTTCAGATCATTGACGAGGGTGCTGCTGCTCCCATGGCTCCTGTTGATCCTGCAACGGGCGCTCCTGAGATGTACGCTCCTCAGAACAACGATAACCAGAACTTCTGATATCGATAAAACAAAAAAGGAGCTGCATTG
>JAZQWF010000053.1:0-2661 GCA_045632185.1 Eubacteriales bacterium | reverse complement strand
GGCAGCTTGTCAAGGAATTGAAGGCAGCGCTCGGCCTTCCCGCCGTGACCTCCTTTAAGCACGTATCCCCCACCTCCGCCGCCGTCGGTATCCCGATGAGCGAGAAGCTGATGAAGGCGTGCTTCGTCACCCCCGAGGAGGTCAGCACCCCTCTTGCTTGCGCTTACGCGCGCGCACGCGGCACCGACCGTATGTGCTCCTTCGGTGACTGAGTGGCGCTTTCCGACGTCTGTGACGTTCCCACCGCAAAGCTGATCCAGCGCGAGGTATCCGACGGCGTGATCGCCCCCGGCTACGAGCCCGAGGCATTGGAGATCCTGAAATCCAAGCGCAAGGGCGCTTACAACATCGTGAAGATCGATCCCGACTACGTTCCCGCCGAGATCGAGACCAAGCAGGTCTTTGGCATCACCTTCGAGCAGGGCCGCAACAACTTCGAGATCAATCCCGCACTGCTTGAAAACATCGTGACCGCCAAGAAGGATCTGCCCGAGAGCGCCGTACGCGACCTGATCGTGGCACTGATCACCCTGAAATACACCCAGTCCAACTCGGTATGCTACGCCGTAGACGGCCAGGCCATCGGCGTGGGTGCAGGACAGCAGTCCCGTATCCACTGCACCCGCCTTGCGGGCAGCAAGGCCGACACCTGGTTCCTGCGTCAGCACGACAAGGTGTTGAACCTGCCCTTCCGCGCCGACCTTGCCCGTCCCACCCGCGACAACGTCATCGACGGTTACATCAACCGCAACGAGGAGGACGTTTGCGCTGAGGGCAACTGGCAGAAGTACTTCACCGAGCAGCCCGCACCCCTCACGGACGCGGAGATCAAGGCCTACCTTGCCGAGCAGGACGGCGTGTCCCTTGGCTCCGACGCCTTCTTCCCCTTCGACGACAACATTCAGCGCGCTGCCGCCAGCGGTGTGAAGTATATCGCTGAGCCCGGTGGCTCGATCCGCGACGATGCGGTGATCGAATGCGCTGACAAATACGGCATGACCATCGCCTTCACGGGTATGCGTCTGTTCCACCACTAATAAGGAGAGCAATATGCAGATTTTAGTTGTAGGCGGCGGTGGCCGCGAGCATACCATCATCAAAAAGCTCAAAGAAAACAAGAGCATTGAAAAGATCTACGCACTTCCCGGCAACGGCGGCATCGCCGCCGATGCAGAGTGCCACCCCATCAAGGCGACCGACATTGACGGCATCGTAAGCTTTGCAAAAGAGCATAAGATCGATTTCGCCGTGGTCGCTCCCGACGATCCGCTGGTGCTTGGCTGCGTTGACCGCCTGGAAGAGCTGGGTATTCCCTGCTTCGGCCCCCGCGCGAACGCCGCTATCATTGAGGGCAGCAAGGTGTTCTCCAAGTGGCTGATGCACAAGTACGGCATTCCCACCGCGGCAAGCGAAACCTTTGACGATCCCGACAAGGCGATCGCTTACCTGGAAAAGCAGGACTACCCCACCGTCATCAAGGCCGACGGTCTGGCGCTCGGCAAGGGCGTGGTGATCGCACAGAACTTTGACGAGGCCAAGGCCGCTGTCAAGGAGATGATGTGCGACAAGATCTTCGGCGAGAGCGGCTCTCGCGTGCTGGTTGAGGAATTCATGACCGGCCCCGAGGTTTCTGTGCTGGCGTTTATGGACGGCAAGACCGTCGTTCCCATGGTTTCCGCAATGGACCACAAGCGCGCCAAGGACAATGACGAGGGTCTGAACACGGGCGGCATGGGCACCATCGCCCCCAACCCCTACTACACCGATGCAGTGGCCAAGGAGTGCATGGAAAAGATCTTCCTGCCCACGATGCACGCGATGAATGCCGAGGGTCGCACCTTCAAGGGCTGCCTGTTCTTCGGCCTGATGATCACCCCCAAGGGTCCGCGCGTGATCGAGTACAACTGCCGCTTCGGCGATCCCGAAACGCAGGTAGTACTTCCGCTGCTTGAAAGCGACCTGTTCACCATCATGCAGGCAGTCGCCGCAGAGAAGCTTGCTGACGTTGAGGTGAAATTCCGCAAGGGTGCTGCTTGCTGCGTGGTGCTTGCCTCTGACGGTTACCCCAAGAAGTATGCAAGCGGCTTTGAGATGACGCTCCCCGCCCTTGGCGCGGACGAGCATCTGTTCGTCGCGGGCGCGAAGCTCGAGGACGGCAAGCTGCTCACGGCAGGCGGCCGCGTGATCGGCGCCGTGGCAACGGCTGACACGCTTGAGGGTGCGATCGCGCACGCCTATGAGGTCGCCGAAAAGGTACAGTTCGAGAACAAATATTGCAGAAAAGACATCGGCGCGCGCGCACTGGCCGCCAAGTAAGGAGTTGCAAATGGTTTATAGAGTATATGTAGAGAAAAAGAAGGAGCGCGCGCACGAGGCGAACGGCCTTTATAACGAGCTTACCACCCTTGTCGGCATCAAGGGTCTCACGGGTCTTCGCGTGATCAACCGCTATGACGTGGAAAATCTGGACAAGGCGCCTTTCGACAAGGCCGTCGCCACCATCTTCTCCGAGCCCCAGCTTGACATCGTTGGCGAGGATTTTGACGCGAGAGGCGGCGTCGTATTCGCCGTGGAGCCCCTGCCCGGTCAGTTTGACCAGCGCGCCGACTCCGCCGCACAGTGCATCCAGCTGCAAAGCGGCGTCGAGCGTCCCACCGTGCG
>JAZQWF010000052.1:0-18585 GCA_045632185.1 Eubacteriales bacterium | reverse complement strand
GCTTGTATCTTGCGAAAGGAAAGCCCCGCGCGGCTTGTTTGAAAAATGAAGTGTCCCAATTGCGGTTTTACCGACAGTAAAGTGATCGATTCCCGCCCCGTTGAGGAGGGGAACAGCATTCGCCGCCGCCGCGAATGTCTTTCCTGTCAGAAAAGATTTACCACGTTTGAAATGATCGAGTCGGTGCAGATCCTGGTGGTCAAAAAGGACGGCACCAGGGAGCTGTTTGATCGCCCCAAGATGCTTGCGGGCATCATGAAGGCGTGCCAGAAGCGCCCCGTCAACGGCGAGCAGATCGCCGCCGAGATCGAGGCGGAGCTGCAAAACGATATGGTGCAGGAGATCAGCTCGCGCGACATCGGCGAGCGCATCATGATCAAGCTCAAACAGCGCGACGACGTGGCTTACGTGCGTTTTGCGTCCGTGTACCGCGAGTTTAAGGACGTAGATACCTTCCTTGCCGAATTGAAAGAATTGAAGGATAAGAACGAGAGAATTTAAAAAAGGCGGACGTTGTCCGCCCTTTTTTGCAGGAAAAGAGGAAGAAAAATGAAAAAAAGAAGCCTTTTTTGTATTTTACTGGCCATTTCTATGCTGCTTGGCTCGACCGGGTTGTTTTCCTCCTGTGCGGCAAAGGACGGCGAGGTGAAGCTCAGCGGCAGCGCAGAGCTGGATCTGTCGGAATACGCGCTGGTATACGCAGAAAGCGAGCAAAAGACTGCTACGTTCAAATCCGCTGTCACTGATTTTACGCAGAAGGTGATCGCACTGACGGGCAAGCGCATTGCCGCTACGCCGGAGGCGCGCGCGACCGAGCAGGCAAAGGAGATCCTGATCGGTGACACCTCGCGTGCACAAACGCAGAAGGCACTGAAACGCATCAAGGGGGACGGCTTTATCATCGAGGTCATCGACGAAAAGCTTGTGATCGTGGGTACTACGCCGCTGTATACCATGAAGGCGCTGGATTACCTTACCGAAAATTATATGACGGAGAGTGCCTCCTCCACGCTGACGCTGGCCAAGCGCGCGCTGGCGAAGAATTGCGAGAGCGTTTGCATCGCAGACGAGGACGAGGCGTACTACACCTTCCTTCTGGATAAGGATCTTGATAACGACAGTAAGCATTACGTGGTGCCCGGCGCAGTTGGCGATTACCGCGACTACCCCTGCATTGCGATGAGCAACATGACGGACAAGATCAAGCAGCTGACCGGCCTGCGCTCCACCCGCATTCAAACCGTCACGGACGACGAGGCAGCCACGGAAAATGAGTTTTCCGTCGGTATCGTTGACCGCGCGTATAACCGCGAATGTCTGGAAACCCTGAACGGCAACGGCTACGGCATCTTCGTGCGCGACGGCCACGTGATGGTGACGGCGTGGAACGATGCCGGGCTGACCGTGTGCCAGAACACGATGCTGGATATTTTAAGCGAGGGACTTGTTACCCGTGAAGATGGCAAAAAGGCCATTATGCTGCCCGCTGATTTTGAGCTGACCGGCTTTGTGGGCGAGGCGTTTGTTACCGATTTCCCCAAGCCCGCGGGCGAGGGCGTTCTGCTTTACAACACGCAGGACGTGTCTGATAACGCGCTGCAATACCTGTATACGGGCGAGGGTGTGAGCGCGGCCGCCTATCAGGCCTATTATAACGAGCTGCTTGCTGCGGGCTATACCGTGGTTACGCAAAGCGAGGTAGAGGGAAGCAAGTTCTGCACGCTGGCAAACGAGAGCGCGGGTGTGTCGCTGTACGTGGCGTATAATGCGTATACGCATGCAGAGAAATACGAGCTGCCCTACGCCAAGATGCTGCGCGTGATCTCCTCTCCGCTTGCTGACGCGGCATTGCCCGATGCAAAGCTGCTGACGCAGGATCCTTCCTATGTGCGCAAGACCGATCCCAAGATCACGGCGATCGAGATCCCCGGCACGCCCTCTGCCAACGGCATGTCTTATATCCTGACGTTGGAGGACGGCAGCTTTATCGTGCTGGACGGTGGCGGCGTTGCGGACAATAACAACAGTGACGGAAAGCTTTTCGGGGCGCTGTGTAATCTGCACGAGAGCATTTTCCCGGAGAAGGGCGCCGTTTCCGAGAGCAATCCCGTACATATTTCCGCCTGGATCATCACGCATTCGCACTGGGATCATTACGACACCTTCCGCCGCGTGATGGAAAGCTCGAGCAAGAGAAATAAGTTGAAGATCGATTATATTCTGGGCAACTATCCCTCTGCCAGCGAGCTGCAAACCGAGGCCAACGAGGACGTGGCTATGATGGACGGCCTGATTGACAGCTATTGCGGCATCAATGAGGGGGACGTGAAATTCGTCAAGGTGCATACGGGACACAAGTACTATCTGGCTAACGTAGAGCTGGAAGCGCTTGTCACGCACGAGGACGTCAACCCCAACCGTATCGACACCTCCAACGACACCTGTACGGTGTTCCGCTTCTCGATCAAAAACACGCAAGCGCCGACGAACGATCCCACCACCATCATCTTTACGGGTGATGCCAACCGCTATCAGAGCCGCTTTATGTGTGCCACCTTCGGTGATCACCTGCAAAGCGATATGGTGCAGGTGGCGCATCACGGTGCTGTTGGCTGTGAGTCTGATTTTTACGATACCGTAGCGCCCACCGTGCTTTGGTGGCCCGTGGTCTATACGGCCTTTGAGAGCCAGACCAAGACCGACAACAAGGGCAAAAGCGGTGCTGCCGGCGTGGACTATAAGCTGGTATATGAAACGCCCAGCGTGAAGTATATCTACGTTTCGGATACGTATTGCACTACGCTGATTTTGGGTGCAGAGGGGCCGCAATACGCGGATATCTATGATGTGCTGACGGGCGAGAGCATTCTCTATAACGGCGAGCAGATCCGTGTGAAAGGGGAGTTGCCAAGTGCGGGCGGTGAAACACAGACCGAAAAGGTTGAGGGGGATGTTGAACTGAACGGCCCGAATGAGCAAGTCCCCGGAGAGACGGAGCGTTATTGACTTGTTTTGATTTGCAAAAAGAAAAAGGGACGAGAATTTCTCGTCCCTTTTTGTATGAAAAGTGATCAATCAGCGATCAGGTCAGCGAGGTACTCGCCAAGCTTGCGGTAGTCGTCTACCTTCACAAAGTCGATGTCAGAGCGGTAGACCTGCTCGTCGTTGCCGCCCACGCCGTAGTCGTCACCGCAGAAAAGGATATCCTTGTGGGTGATGCCGTTCTCTGCGCAGTATCTGTCCAGCGCGCCCAGCTTGTTGTAGGGCAGGGGAGCAAGGTCAAAGGAGGAAGAACCGCCGATGAATACGGTGTAATCCGGGAATGCCTCCTTCACCTCTTGATAGAACACCTTGCGACGGCTGCGGTCGGGGTCAAACGCCAGCTTGTCCTCGATCTTTGCCTTGGTGCCAAGCAGGGGGAAGGTGATCATGCCGGAGGCGTGGTACTCCACGTGCTCGCCCGCGTACTCGGTGAAGCCGTACTTTTCACGGATCTCCTGACAGATGCGGTCGGTGCGCTCGCGGTCGGGCTCAACGTGTGCGGTTTCCACGATCTCCAACTCCTTCGTTTCGGGGTTGTACTTGGAGATCTGCATGCCGTAGTTGCCCACGATATCAATAGGGAATTCGTTCATCTGACCGAAGATGCGGTGGCAAGCGCCTGCACCGATCATGATCAGCTTGTATTTCTTGGAAAGCTTTTCCAGCACGGCGCGGTTCTCCTCGCCGAGCTTGGTGCGATGCTGCGTCAGCGTGCCGTCCAGGTCAAATGCGATCAATTTGTAATCTGTTCTCATAACAAGTCACCTCATTTATAAAGTAAAATCATTATAGCATAAAAAGCCTGCAAATGCAAGCGGAGCAGGAAATTTTTGCGCAAAAAAGCAAAGTTTTGTCACAAACGCGTAAAAATGCGCGAGGGGGTGTACATTTTCTGCTTTTTATGTTATAATATAAAATGATTAATTATGTGCGCATACGCGCGGAGGATTTTTATGGAACATAAGGATTATAAAAAAGGTCAGAATTTCAAGGGACGTCCCGATAGAAAGGATTTCAAAAAGCGTGAGCGCGAGGATCGCCCCGTGAGCGTCCGCGAGGAAAACGAGATCGGCAACGGTGCCGTGATCGGCCGTAACGCCGTGCGCGAGCTTCTGCGCTCGGGACGCGCGGTAGACAAGCTTCTGGTGCAGAACGGTCCGCGCGAGGGTGCGCTGGTCCCCCTTGTCGGTGAAGCGTTGGAGCGCGGTATTCCCGTGGTGGAAACCGAGCGCCGCAAGCTGGACGCTCTTGCAGGCGGTGCGCCCCATCAGGGCATTATCGCCCTTGCCGCAGAGAAGGAATATTGCTCGGTCGAGGATATCCTTGCCATTGCCACCGAGCGCGGCGAGCAGCCGCTGATCGTGGTGGCTGACGGCATTTCCGACCCCTATAATCTCGGCGCTGTGATCCGTTGTGCCGAGGGCTGCGGCGCACACGGCCTGATCATTCCCAAGCGCCACGCCGCAGGACTTACCCCTGTGGTGAGCAAGGCCTCTGCGGGCGCGATCGAGCATCTGGCCGTTGCCAAGGTGCCCAATATCGCCGCTGCCGTGGATAAGCTCAAAGAGGCGGGCGTGTGGGTATACGCCGCCGAGGCGGGCGGCTCTGATCTGCGCGAAACCGATATGAACCGCGCCGTTGCCATCGTGCTTGGCAGCGAGGGCTCGGGCGTGTCCGACCTCGTGCGCAAAAAATGCGATTATCTGATCTCTATTCCCATGTACGGAAAGGTGAATTCCTTTAACGTATCCTGTGCTGCCGCCGTGCTTCTGTGCGAGGCCGCACATCAGCAAAGAAAGGGTTAAAAGCCCCCATATCCTTGGAAAGGAGGTGCCGTCATGGCTGACAAAAAGAAATACCGCCGTGCAAAAAAGAACGATGTTCTGATGCCCCACGTAGCAGATGATGCACTGGTACACGCTGCCGACGAACCGCTTTCGGCGGAGGAGCTGCGCGTGAAAGATGCCGTAGACGAGCTTTACCGTGACCTTTTCGGCGAAAGCGCCAAAAAGGACGCGCCCCCGGCACCCGTGGCCGTAAGCGAGCCGGAGTTGCAAGAGGAAGAGGGCGAGGGCTTCGTGGAAAGCGAGGAGAAGGCCCCTTTGCAGGACGACCTTATCGCAGCTGACGAGAGCGATACATATCCCGTGCGCCTTGGAGAGAGCGAGATTTTCTTTGAAAAGGACACGGAAGACGGAGAGATCCTGCCGTTGAAGGAGGAATTGGAGGGAAGAGGTGACGTTTTCCGCTTCCTTCTGGATATGGAATACGAAAAGGAGCTGGGGGACGCCATCGGCTTCGAGCGTATCCGCGCTTATCACGAGCGAAATATCAACGGAAAAAAGACGGTTCGCCAACGCAACGAAGCGCAGCGTGAGGAGTATGATAGACCGGATAAGGACGTGGAGGCGGCGATCGCCCGCCGTTACAGAAGGCAGCACTCCGCGTGGCTGATGCGCTTGGCGCTGTCGGTGCTGCTGTTCCTTTTGACGCTGTGCTATGAGAACGGCACGTGGATGGCCTCGCTTTTCGGCGGGCCGTTTGACGGTGCGAAATACCCTGTATCCTACATTCTGATCGGCATACAGCTGCTGGTGTTCGGCGTGATCCTTTGTTACCGCCCGCTTTGGGAGGGATTGCGCCATATTCTGCACCTTACCCCGGTAGATCACTCCGCACACGTCGGGGTGATCCTGATCACGCTGGTCTATCACGTCTCGCTGTTGTTTGTTTCGCATACGGAATGTCCTACGCTGCTGCTTTCGCCCGCTATGCTTTGCTTGGTGCTGCTGACGGTCGGCGAGCTTTTGAATTCCTACCGCGAATCCCTTGCATTTCCCGTTATATCGAAAAGACAGCAGAAATACGCCGTGCTGCCCCGCGTTTCCGTGGGCTCCGTAGAGGAAAGCGCCCGTGCGCGCTTGCATATGGAGGCGGGGAGAGGGAGCGTATGGTATCTGCGCCCCATCAGCTTTGTGCGTGATTATTTTGCCAACACCGCGCGTCACGTTTCGCGCCACCGCAATCTCGGCGCCCATTTCCTTTCGGTGCTGGGGCTTGGCTGCGCGCTTTCGCTGTTCGCCCTTGCGGGCGGAGCGCAGGTGTCGCGCGCGCTCGGCTTTGCCTTTGTGGCGGTGCTGCTTGGCGCCCCTGTGATCACGGCCGTGTTGACCTCGCTGCCGCTTTTCTTCTCGGCGATCTTTTCCTTGAAGGGGAAGGCCGCGATCGTGGGCGAGATCCCCTTGGAGAAGGTGAGCGCCGGCGACACGCTGGTTCTGCCGGGTGAGGAGCTTTTCTATTCGATGGAGCGCGAGCATTTCCGCTTACTGGGACTTTGTGACGTGCATCGCGTCAGCGTGTATTTGCGCGCCCTTTTGGAAAAGCTGCAAAGCCCCTTGGCCGATGCCTTTCCCGTAGACGATGATTCGCGCCTTTCTACGGCAGAGATCACGCTTTCCCATATCGGGGACGAGGGTGTCTGTGCCGATATTGCGCGA
Source organism: Eubacteriales bacterium (assembly GCA_045632185.1). GTDB lineage: Bacteria > Bacillota > Clostridia > Oscillospirales > CAG-272 > Firm-07. Next base: position 12,046 of record JAZQWF010000052.1, on the reverse strand, counting down.
CAGGGCTGCCGCATTGCATTGGGTACGGCAGAATACATGACCGCGTGCGGTATGTCCTTCAAGCCGGTGACAGATGGCAAGGAGCGCTCCTTGTACGTGGCGCTGGACGATCAGGTTTGTGCCGCCTTTTACGTGCGATACGTGTTGAACGCGGAATTGGAGCCGCTGGTGCGTGATATGCGCCGTGTGGGCTTGAAGCTTGCTGTGCGCAGCAAGGATCCTTGCATACGCGAGGACGTTTTTGATAAGCTGCTGGACGCTCGCGCAGGACGTGTTACGGTGCAAAAGCCCACGGCAAGCGAGCTGGATCTGCGCTTGGAGCGCGTGGACGCCACGGTGGTGGCGCTGAATTCCTGCACAGAGCTGGCACGTGCCGTTGTGATGTGCCGTCGCGTCAGCCGTGTGGGCGTTTGGGGCAAGATCTTGCAGCTCATCTGCGCCCTTGGCGGTGCTGCGCTGGCCGCCCTGCTGACCTTCTTCGCTGTCTTGCTTCCCGGCGTGCTGGTCACGTTGTGGATCTTTTTCTGGTGTAGTGGATACACCATGCTTTCCTACTTCTATCTCCGCCGCTCGACGGAGGAATTATAACGAGGTTCTGTTATGAATGAAAAAATCAGTTCGGTGCTGAAATCGGTGGAAAAGCCGGGCCGCTATTGCGGTGGCGAATACGGCGCCGTGATCAAGGATAAAAACGCGGTGAAGGCGCGCTTTGCCTTCGCCTTTCCCGACACCTACGAGATCGGTATGTCCAATCTCGGTATGCGCCTTTTGTACGGCGCACTGAACGCCGAGGACGACATCTGGTGCGAGAGAGTGTTCTGCCCGTGGGTGGATATGCAAGAGAAGATGCGCGAGATGGATATTCCGCTCTGGGCGCACGAGAGTGGCGACCCCGTGTCGGAATTTGATATTCTCGGCATTACCTTGGGTTATGAAATGTGCTATACCACGGTGCTGGCGATGCTGAAAATGGCGAAGCTCCCCTTGCGTGCGCAGGATCGCACCGAGGATCAGCCCATCGTCATCGGCGGCGGTGCTTGCGCGTATAATCCCGAGCCCATCGCAGACTTTTTTGATTGCTTCTCGATCGGTGAGGGCGAGGATAACCTTGTCGAGTTCACCAAGCTTTATATCCGTATGAAGGAGGAGGGCAGATACACCCGTGCGGCATTCCTGCACGAGGCGGCCGCCACCATCAAGGGTATTTACGTCCCCTCGCTTTACGACGTGGATTACAACGAGGACGGCACCATCAGGTCGGTGACGCGTAAGTTTGACGATATCCCTGAAAAGGTAGAGAAGTGTATCATCGCGGATATGGACAAGGCCTATTTCCCCGAAAAGATGGTCATGCCCTATATTGAGGCCGTGCATGACCGCATTATGTTGGAGGTCTATCGCGGCTGTATCCGTGGCTGCCGCTTCTGCCAGGCGGGTATGATCTACCGCCCCGTGCGCGAAAAAACGCCCGACCTGCTCAACAAGCAGGCGCGTTGCCTGTACGATGCCACGGGCTATGAGGAAATTTCCCTGATGTCCCTGTCGATCAGCGACTATACCAAATTGGAGCCGCTGACGCGCTCGCTGCTTGACTGGACGGATCGCCATATGGTCAGCTTGTCGCTGCCCTCCTTGCGTGTGGACAGTTTCAGCAAGGAGTTGATGGATCGCATCGCGTCGGTGCGCACATCCTCCCTTACCTTCGCGCCCGAGGCGGGCACGCAGAGATTGCGTGACGTTATCAACAAGAACGTGCGCGAGGAGGATCTGATGCACGCCGTGAACGTGGCGTTCTCCGGTGGTAAGACCAATGTAAAGCTGTACTTTATGAACGGTCTGCCCACCGAAACGAACGAGGATATCGAGGGCATTGCCGAGCTTGCACACAATGTCGTACACGAATATTATCAGAACCCCAACCGTCAGAAGGGAAGATCTCCCCAGGTCACCGTCAGCGTGTCCTGCTTCATTCCAAAGCCCTTCACGCCTTTCCAGTGGGAGGCACAGGATACGATGGAGATGCTGGCCGAAAAGCAGAGCTTTCTGCGTGAGAAGATCACTGACCGCAAGGTGCGCTATCAGCACCACAACGCCAAGGTCAGCCGTATTGAGGCAGTACTGGCACGCGGCAACCGCAAGCTTTGCGCCGCGTTGGAGCTGGCCGCAAACGAGGGCTTCTGCTTTGACGCGTGGGACGAATTCTTTGATTACGACAAGTGGCTTTCCGTGTTTGAGCGCACGGGCGTGGATCCTGCGTTCTTTGCAAACCGCCAATTCGGGCTTGACGAGATTCTGCCCTGGGATATCATCGATTGCGGTGTGACCAAGGAGTTCTTCAAGCGCGAGAGGGCGAAGGCCTATGCGGCCGCTACCACCCCCAACTGCCGCGAGAAATGCGCGGGCTGCGGGGCAAACCGACTGGGAGGAGAGCGCACGCCTTGCCCTGCGTGCCACGGCAAAAATGAAGGATAACGAGAAAAAATTTACCCTGCCGATGCTGGAAGCACCGCGTACCGTGCGCGTCAAATTCCGCAAGGTCGGCAATCTGCAATACATTTCACACCTGGATCTGCAACGCACCTTTAATCGCGTGCTGGTGCGTGCGGGACTGCCCCTTTGGTACACCAAGGGCTTCAATCCCCATATCAAGATGGTGTTCGGTCTGCCGCTGCCCGTCGGGTGCGAGAGCGAAACCGAGTTTTTGGATATCCGTATCGAGCGCGATATGCCGCTTGACGAGATCAAGGACAGACTGAACGCAGAGCTGACGCACGAGCTTTGCGTGGAAAAGGTCTATTTTGCCGAGCGCAAGTTCACGGATATCGCCTTTTCCGCATACGATTATACACTGACGCTGCCCGAAGCGGACGAGGCGCTGGCCGAGAAGATCAAGGCCACCCTGACGGGCGGCCCCTTGACCTTTATGAAAAAGTCCAAGTCGGGCGAGCGCGAGGTGGACGTGCGCGATTTCATTCACGCGTTTGAGGTGAAGTACGAGGGTGGCGAGATCCACCTTGCCGTGACGCTGACGGCGGGAGAGAAGAATACCCTCACGCCCGAGGCGATCGTTACCGTGCTCAAAGAAAAGCTGGGGCTTTTTGCGGGCGATCCCCTGAAAGAGCGCTATCGTATCCTGCGCCGCCGCGTGCTGATGGCAGACGGCGTGAGCGAGTTTGAATAAGAAAATGAAAACGGGCTGAACGGCCCGTTTTCTTCCCGATCCCTTGCAAAATCTGTCGAAAGGAGCGTATATGGAGATCCTTTTTGAAGACCGTGATATCGTGGTCGCGGTAAAACCGCGCGGTGCGCTTTCCGAGGCGCACGAGCGCGAGGAAAATATGCCCGCCCTGCTTGGCGGCAACGTGTATCCCGTGCATCGTCTGGATCGCGGCGTGGGCGGTGTGATGGTCTATGCCAAAACGCGCGAGGCAGCGGCGAAGCTGTCGGCGGCGGTACAGCAAAGCAGGCTGGAAAAGGAATATACCGCCATCGTTTCAGGCACTCCCGTGCCCGCAGAGGGCGAGATGCGCGACCTTTTGTTCAAGGACAGCACCAAAAACAAGAGCTTTGTGGTGACAGGCGCCAGAAAAGGGGCCAAGGAGGCCGTTCTGACCTATCAGACGGTCGATGTGCGCACACACGAGGGAAATGCGCTTGCGCGTGTAAAAATCCGTTTGCAGACGGGGCGCTCGCACCAGATCCGCGTGCAGTTTGCCTCCCGCACCCACCCGCTGGTGGGAGATGGCAAATACGGCTCGCGCCTCAAAGCGGAATATCCCGCACTTTATGCCACCGCGCTTTCCTTCCCGCACCCCAAAACGGGGAAGCGAATGCACTTTTCCGCGCCCGTGCCAAGCGGATTTCCTTGGGAGCTGTTCGGCACCTCACAGTACGAGATCGAGCGCAAATATCTGATCGCATACCCGGATAAGACCGTGTTGGAGCGTGCCGAGGGCGTGCGCATAAAGCGCATCGAGCAGACCTATCTGCTTGCCGCCAAGGATGAAACGCGCCGCGTGCGAAAAATGACGGAAAACGGTGTGGCGCGCTATATCGAAACGCGCAAATACCGCGTTAGCGATCTGCGCGTGACCGAGGAGGAAGCCGAGCTTTCCGCCACGGCATACGACACGCTTTTACAGCTTGCCGATCCCGCGCTTCGTCCCATCTGCAAAACGCGCTATGCCATTCCGTACGCGGGGCATACGGTTGAGGTGGATCTGTACGATTTCTGGCAGGATCGCGCGACCGCAGAGGTGGAGCTTGCCGATGAGAACGAGGTGGTGGAGCTGCCTCCCTTTATTTGCGTGATCCGCGAGGTCAGCGACGACAAGCGGTATAAAAACGTCAATTTGGCGCGAGAGCTGCCCGAGAATTAACGGGGAATAGCAAGAAAAAGCGCGGAAGTGTTGCTTCCGCGCTTTTTCTTTGTTTTCCGCGCGCAAGAGGGAAAAAGGTCGGAACTCGCGCTTCCGAGTGCTTCCGACAATTTCCAAAAAAGAAAAAATGTCCGACTTTGGAAAGAAATTCCGCAAAACCCCTTTACAAAAACGGAAAAATGTGATAAAATGATGCCAAACAAGGAAATTGGAGGTGCGATATGGACTATATCAAGCGCATCAAAGAGGTAAAATCCGCCCGTAAAATGACGAATGACGAGTTATCCGAGCGTACGGGAATTCCCGGCGGCACGCTTTCCAAGATCCTCGCAGGGATCAGCGAAACGCCCAAGTTCTGTAACATCGTTGCAATCTGCGAGGCACTCAATTGCTCGCTGGACTACATCGTTTACGGCTTGGAGGAAAACAAGAACAACTACACCCTCACCGATGAGGAGATCGAGATGATCGAGGATTATCGTGCGCTTGACGCACGCGGCCAGGAAACGGTTACCGCGCTGATCGAAAGCGAGGCGGCCTACGCCCCCCGAACCGACCGTATGCCCCTTAGAAAGGGGGCGAAGATCCTTTCTCCCGAGCCCCTTTCCGAGAGATTGAGCGCAGCTTATGCGGCCAATTCCAACGGTCTTGCCCGCCGCGATCTGCCGCTTTTTGACCTGCCCGTTTCCGCGGGCCCCGGCGTTGCGCTGGACTACGAGCACCCCGATACTACCATCGCGGTGCGCGACACCACCCGCACGCGCGCGGCGGATTTTGCGCTGCGCATCAGCGGCAACTCGATGGAGCCCCGCTATCACGACGGTGATATCCTTCTGGTGCAGGAGGCGCAGTCACTGGAATTTGGCGAGCTTGGCATCTTCGTTCTGGACGGCTGCGGCTTTTTCAAGGTCTATGGCGGTGACCGCCTGTACTCCCTTAACGAGGAGTACGGCGATATCCTTTTGAAGGATTTCGAGGACGTTCGCGTGGCAGGCCGTGTGATCGGCAAGCTGAAAAAGAGATAATAAAAAAGATGCGACCGAAACGGTCGGAGCTTTTTTATTTGTTCAAAGGCCAACGATCTCGCCTACGTCACGAAGAATGTACTTGGGGCAGTAGGGGAAGCGCTGGATATTTTCGCGCGTGCTGACGCCGGAAAGCACCAGAACGGTGTCCAGCTCACTTTCAATACCTGCGATCATGTCGGTATCCATACGGTCGCCGATGATAGCGGTCTCCTCGCGGTTCGTGCCCAGCTTTTTGAGCGCGTGGCGCATCATCAAGGGGTTGGGCTTACCGACGAAGTAGGGCTCTACGCCCGTGGTCATAGCGATGGGGGAGATCAGCGCACGGCAGGCGGGAATGATACCGTTTTCTGCGGGTGCGGTCAGGTCGGGGTTGGTGCCGATCAGCTTGGCGCCGTTCTGTACCAATTTTACGGCACGCTCGATCTTTTCGTAGTTAAGGGAGCGCGTTTCACCGAATACCACGTAATCGGGGCTGATGTCGTTCATATTGAAGCCCGCCTCGTAAAGCGCGTAGGTAAGGCCGGGCTCGCCGATGACGTAGACCGAGCCGCCGGGGCACTGGCTTTTGAGGAAGGAGGCGGTCGCAAGGGCACTGGTATAGAAATGATCCTCGCTGACGGTAAGACCCATGCGGGAAAGCTTCATTTCCAGCTCCTTGGGCGATCTCTCGGAGGAGTTGGTCAGAAACAGGAATTCCTTGTTATTTTCAAGCAGCCATTCCACGAACTCCTTGACGTTGGGCAGCAGGTTGTTGCCGTGATAGATCACGCCGTCCATGTCGCAGATAAAGGCCTTTTTTTCTTGCAATGCTTTGATTTCAGGTGTCATATTGAAAGCTCCTCCTTGCGGGATATATGAGTAGTATATCACGATGTTGTGAATAAAATGTGAACGAGAAAACCCTTTCTGATAGAAAAAGGAGGCAAAAGCCTCCTTTTTCTGTTAAAACATTCCGTTGATCTCAGCAAGCGTCTTGCGTACCAGCATGTCGCCGCCGATATGTCCGACGGAGCCGCTGGATACGTATGCGGAGTAGTGAGAGCCCTCCTCGGCCTTCTTGGTGGGCAGGTATCCTTGCGCACCGCAGGAAAGCTGCACCAGGAAGGTCTGCGCGGCCTTGCTGCGCGCGCGGATCTGGTTACCGTAGTTGAGGAACAGCTCGAAGGGGTTGGTGGCGAAAGCAATATCGCCAAGGCGGAGCACGTGCACCTCAACGGGCACGATGTCCTTGGTCTTCTGCACCTCAAAGCGTGCCATCGTGCCTGCATACACGTGCATACGGGCATTGTCGGCAAAGTTGATGGTGCCGTTACCGATCTCCTTGCCAAAGTCCTCGATCGCCTTCTTTGCTGCGGCGTATTCGGCGGGCGTTACGCGGCGAAGCGGCAGATCTAGTATCATCTTTTTGTGCGTAAACGTGGTGTCACCGATAAACTCGGTCACGTCAGCGATGGCATATTCCACCTCGGTGGCAAGGCGGCGCGCGATGCGCTCGCAGCCCTTGATATCAAACATAGAGGGATCCTGGCGGCGGAGCTTGGGATCGATGCGCTCAATGTTGGGGTCGTCGATGGGGCTTTCGGGCTGCACCCAGCGGATCATATCGCGGGGGCATTGATCGCCCGCAGGGGAAACAAGGCCGAGCATCTGAATATCCGCACCGAATTTCTCGCGCAGATTTCTTTTCAGCTTGCCCATATAGTCGGAGGAGATGAAGCTTCTGTGCTCCAAGACCTGCGCGGGACACGCCACGTTGGCGATCACGCCCGTCAGCTTCTTGTCAGGGGTATAGGTGAACATCAGCTCAACACCGCTGTCGTTGCCAGCTTCCAGCTCGGTGAAGTTGGCGCTATCCACGTCACCCCACATCTTAGCGGAGCCGTCGTCATAGCACACGCGGCGGCACATACCCACCGCGGCGCGGCCAAAGCCTGTGGCGTACAGACCCTCGGCGCGGTTTGCCCACGCTTCGGTTGCCGCCTTGGCGATACGCTCAACCACAAATTGACGCGCTTCCTCGCCGTCCAAAAGGTCATCACCCTGATAGGTGACAAGCTCCTCGTATTTGGCGTTCGGCATCAGCTGGGTCAGTACGTTCAAGGAGCTGCCGTCCACGCTGTCACTTCTTCTGGCATAGCCAAGGGCGGTGTGCGTGTGGATCGCGCTGATCATCAGCTTTTCTGCGGGGAAGGCGGGATCCTTAGCAAGAATGTATGCGCGCACCTCGGTGAGGAGGTTGCGGGGGGTAGAAACCAGATCACAGCCGCAGAAGATGGCGGCGTCACCGTCACATTCCATCGCAAGAGCGGTGACGGAGATGGGCGTTTCCACTACGTCGGAAATACGCTCGTAAAACTGACCGACAAGGGATACCTTTTTGCCCTCGGGAGCAAGGGAAACCTCGCTCCAACCAAACTTGATCTTGCTCATATTCGTTCTCCTTACTCGATGATCTCAATGCCGAGAATGTCGCACAGATCGGTGATGATCTCACGGTTGTCACCGTAGGAAATGACGTAGTGCTGGCACATCACGTTTTCCGCAAAGGCGGGTACGTCATTCAGTTCGATTTCAAGGCCGGGCAGCTGGGGAGCGGGCTGCGTCCAGCCGGCTTCCTCCCACTTCGGGGGCGTTTTGCCGTTGCCAAGCACCATGTGCATGTAGTAGTTGCCGTCCACACAGGTGAGGCGGCACATCGTCAGCACGCCGGTCTTCACGCGGCTGACGTTGAGAATGCCCTCGTTCAGCTCGCCAAAGGCGGCGGGCATCACGGTCACGTCACCGTCCACAACGGCGGCGGGAACGTAGTCGGGCACGCCTGCCAGCACGCTGTTTTCAAAGAATTCGTAGAATTCCAGATAATGTGCGGCACCGCCGACCAGGTACTTGACCATCAGCTGCGTCACGTTGCCAAGGCAGTCGTTTTCCGGTACGGTTGCCACACCCATCTCGTCACCAAGCAGCATAAAGATGGGGGCGGGAGGGAAGCCGCAAAGCTTCTTCATACCGTCCACGTCTTTGAGGGAAATGGCCTCATAGCCGCGCTCCTCAATGATGGATCTTGCTGCAAGATAGTAGCCAGCGGCCATCTCCATGCTCTCTTTTTTGGCGGGTTTGAGAAATTTCCACTTGGACATGCAATTCTTGATGACCTCGTCCTTTTCCTCGGCGGTGATCTTCTCATAGCGCTGCTGCAATTCCAGCATCTCAAAGGTTTCAATTTCGGTACCGACCACGCGTTTGAGGGAAGGGCCGTCGGCCTGTGTGCCGTACAGGTTCATATCGCGGTAGCCGGCCATGCCCACGCGGGAATGACGGAGCTTTTGGGCGGCAGCGGCGGCTTTGCAGTAGCGGGCGACGCGTGCGGCACCGGAGGGCTTGCCAATGATGTCGTATACGTACTTAAAGGTGTAACCGAGATCGTAGAAGGTCTTGCGGATCGCGGTCGTGCCTGCCTGATCGGCGGTGGTGACCAGACGGCCGTCGCTTTCGATCCAGCCGCAAAGCCCCCACAGCACCATGGGCTTGTGGCGGAAATGCTCGGTCACCTTGACTACGGCGTGCGTGGGGATCCAGCCCGCGATGCAGACGACAAGGGCGTCAAATTCCTGCCCTTTGAGTGCGTCAATGGCTTTTTTGATATCCTTTTCGGCGTAATCGTCGGTCACGGGATAGACCTTGATCAGCTCGGCGCCGGTGGCTTCCAGGTCAGCGGCTGCCTTTTCGCATTTGCGAATGATAATGTCGATGGGGGTGTTGACCTCGCCGAAGCCAACGAATGCAATTTTGCTCATAATATTACTCCTTTGAAGATAGAGTTTTACTCTTTCATTATAGCACAAAAAATGTCAACAAGTTAGCTGTTTTTATCAAAAAGTATTCTTTTTTTATCAAAAAATCCCCGAAACAGCCGTTTCGGGGATTTTGGTTGACGTTATTAATGCTCGTAATAATGCGTGCGCAGGAATTTCTTCCACATCGGGGCGATGACCCACAAAAGGATGTTTGCGATGATCAGAAGCACCACCCAGACCCAGATGGTAACATGCCAGTTGAACGCCTCGACCACACGTGTGAAAACGAAGTTCGAAATGACGATACCAAGCGCAGACATCATATTGAACGCACCTGCCAGTGTGGCACTCTTGCCCCACTTGTTGAAGCGGGCTGCGATGTAGTTGGTGAACAGCGCCGTGGAGTTCATCAAAAGAATGAAGCAGGAAAGGAAAATGACGATCCACCAGTAATGCACCTTACCGGTCAGCAGCAGCAGCACGCCGAAGGGAGTGCCCGCCAAGAACAGGATGATGGTTGCGGTGATCTCGTTTTTCACGAAGCGGGGATAGATCTGATGCGCCAGCGTAGGACCAAGCGCGCCCATGACCAGAATGATGATGGAAAGCGCGGTGGCAACGGCAGGCGTGACGTTGTCATAGTTTTCGTTGATCATGGTGGCGACCAGTGTTTTCAGACCGTTATCGAAGATGGCGCGCGTCAGATATACGACAAGGAACAAAAGCATACCGCTTGCTACCATCAGAGCGATGAAGTTGACGTCCTTTTGCTTTTCGTGGTAGTGGGTATGTACGGGCTTGGTGGGGGCTTCTATCATCTTTTCCTCGATGTAGGGGCGGACGCTGCGTACCACTATCTCCCAAAGCAGGGCAAAGGTGATCAGACCCACGGCGGAGATCATAAAGTTGATCTTCCAGTGGGGGATCAGTGCCGCCACGGCGTAGTTGATCACGATACCAAGAGAGTTGGCGTAGGAGATCAGAAAGAGTGCGGTCGGGCGATGCTCCTCTTTGAGCATAGAGGCGCAGATCTTAAAGACTGCCGGCCAAACGGCAAACTGTGCGCAGGCGTTCAGTACCCAGATCACCACCACAAAGGCGAAGGTTTGGTTGAAGTATACCGCCAGGTTGCAAAGACCCGCACCGATGAAGCCGAAGGTGATGAAGCGCTCGGGGTTCCATTTGTCGGTCAGAATACCGCCGACCAGCTGCAAAATGCCGTAGACCAGATAGAACACGGCAACGATGGTGCCGGTCTGCGACTTGGACATGATGCCTTCTTCCACGATGAATGCCATCGCAGAGGAGAAGCATTGCTTCGTCATCGAAATGAAGGTGAAGGTGGAAAGCAAGGCAACAAATACAAGAATGCTGGCCTTGGCGTTGTTCAAATATCTTGTTTTGATCATTTTTAGCCCCCGCCCGTATGAACGGAGTACGTCCTTTCTTTTAAAAGATAGGGAATTGCACAGACAGATGAAAGTATAGCACATTTTTATGAATAATGCAAGGGGTTTGTTTGAGAAGAAGAAAATATTTTTTGTGAAGCCGGAAAAGGAAAAATCCCCACCAAAATCGGTGGGGATTTTTCTTGCAATATCAGTACATACCGCCCATGCCGGCACCGCCTGCCATTGCGGCAGCGGCAGCAGCATCAGCTGCGGGATCCTTCTTGTCGGATACAACGCTCTCGGTGGTCAGCACCACAGAGGCGATGGAAGCGGCATTCTGCAAAGCAGAACGGGTTACCTTGGTGGGGTCCACGATACCTGCCTGCATCATGTCGCAGAATACCTCGTTGTAAGCATCGAAGCCGTAGCCGACCTTACCGGAGTTCAGGATCTTGTCAACGATCACGGCGCCGTCAAAGCCGGCGTTTGCAGAGATCTGACGAACGGGCTCTTCCAGGGCCTTCACCACGATGCGCACACCGGTCTTCTCGTCACCCTCAACGGTGTCGATCAGCTTCTTGACCTCGTCAATGACGTTCAGGTAAGCGGTACCGCCGCCTGCCACAATGCCTTCCTCAACGGCGGCCTTGGTGGCGTTGAGTGCGTCCTCGATGCGCAGCTTCTTTTCCTTCATCTCTGCCTCGGTAGCAGCACCAACCTTGATCACGGCTACGCCGCCGGCAAGCTTTGCAAGGCGCTCTTGCAGCTTTTCACGGTCGAAGTCGGAGGTGGTGGTCTCGATGGCGTGCTTGATCTGATTTACGCGGGCCTGGATCGCAGCGGGATCGCCTGCGCCACCCACGATGATGGTGTGCTCCTTGTTGACCTTGATCTGGCGGGCCTGACCAAGCTGAGCGGGCGTTGCGTCCTTCAATTCAAGGCCGAGATCTGCGGAGATCACAGTGCCGCCCGTCAGAACGGCGATATCCTGCAACATCTCCTTGCGGCGGTCGCCGAAGCCGGGGGCCTTGACAGCAGCGCAGGTGAAAGCACCGCGGAGCTTGTTGAGCACAAGAGTGGTGAGCGCCTCGCCCTCCACGTCCTCAGCCACGATCAAGAGCTTGCGGCCGGTCTTGCCGATCTGCTCCAAGAGGGGAAGAACCTCCTGAATGCTGGTGATCTTCTTATCGGTGATCAGGGTGTAAGCATCGTCGATGACAGCTTCCATCTTTTCGGTATCGGTGACCATGTAGGGAGTGATGTAGCCACGGTCAAACTGCATGCCCTCTACCACTTCGCTGTAGGTCTCGGCAGTCTTGGACTCTTCCACGGTGATGACGCCGTCGGAGGTGACCTTCTCCATCGCCTCGGCGATCAGCTCGCCGATCTGGTCGTCACCGGAGGAGATGGCGGCAACGCGGGCGATATCGCCGGTGCCTGCGATCTTCTGAGAG